>JBOGEB010000392.1:0-1508 GCA_050743125.1 Egibacteraceae bacterium | reverse complement strand
CGCGAGGATCTCCCCGGCCTCGGACGTGATGTCCCCAAGCCGGCTGAGGCTGCCGAGACAGCTCGCGATGTGCCGGGCGCTCTTGGCTGTCCGTTGGAGGACCGCAAGCGTGCCGTCTTCGCCTGGGTCTAGCGAGTAGGGGCGGGTGAGCACTGGGCCGCTTACGCAACCAGTGCCGTTCTGAGCTGGGATAATGACGTTGTGGAGAACGTCTGGACCCAGGGGGGAGCGGAACATGTCGCTGGCCGAGGCCGTCAAGAGGGGGCGGAACCACGGCCGCGCTGTCAGGGGCAGCCGGCTTTAGAGGGTGCAGGTCAGCTCGTAGCGGCCGCCGGCAAGCCGCAGGTCGCACACTTCTAGCGACGGCTTACGGCGCCTGGCTGGCCAAGCAGGAGGTTCACGAGCTGTCTCACGGCTCGTGAAAATCAAGCTCGACAAGAACGTTGCCGCCAAGGACCTGTTGCTCTCCCTCGGTCACGACGCGGACAGCGTCCCCGACGAAGCTCACCAGCGCGCGCTGGGAGGGATTCGAGCTCCCGATCTTTCGATCCGTGGTCATCCCGGCTCGCTGGAAGTCCTTTCGCAGGTCAGACGCGAGCGTTATCCGAGGAGTTGTCTGTCCTCATGCGGCCTTCCGGAGCAGATGAGCGGTTGCGACGAAGTGCACCGTGAAGCGCTGACCTGGCTCACGCTGCTGTGGTCAAGCGACGTCCAGGTAGTCGCGAAGCGCGCGGCGGATGACCTCGCTCGCTGTGGTTGCCTCAGCCCGGGCACGGGCCTCGAGCGCTTGTCTCAGCTCCGGATCGAGCCGGACCGGGACCACCTCAGCCGGTCCAGAGCCCATCGGGGTGCGCCCGCCCCTGCGCCGCAAGCGGGCCGGCTCGTACCCCGCTTCGGCCTCAGCGGTCAGACGCTCGATCTCCTCCTCGGTTATGGCCACCCCACCCGAGGTGGCCTGATCGCTATCCGCTTCGTTCATCCTCGCCTCCGCGGTTGTCGGTCAGCAGTCCTTGATACCGTCGTCGGATACGCATCGCGTGGATCACCAGCCAGCGTCCGTCATCGAGTTCCAGCACGACCATCTCGAGCGGATTGCCTGCCCGGTCAGGTCCCAGATGCAGGCTCCGGATCGGCTCGTCGTCGCCCTCCCCGATGTCGTAGACAGCCACCGCGTGCTCCACGGCGTGGACGATGTCGTCATCGCCGACACCGTGCTTGCGGGCCGGCTCATGGATCTCCGCACCAAACCAATCGTAATACGAAATCGGGCTCTCGACGTCGGGTACCTTACGCTGCGCCGCTCCCGCAACCTCGACAGTCCGTCCAACGGTGCGGGCGCCCAGGACTGCTGCCAGGGCACACCGGTCACCGTCCGTCTGGCTGAGCGACGCCCACCATGACGGACCCGGGTCGAAATAACGTTGTCGTTTGGGCGGTGTTCGCCCTTGTGGCCAGGGTTCGTCACGCATGCGTGACGAACCCTGGCCATATGACGATTCCTGGCCACA
>JBOGEB010000391.1:0-1511 GCA_050743125.1 Egibacteraceae bacterium | reverse complement strand
GTCGCTGACGGCGTCGAGCGCGGCGGCCAGGGCCGGATCCTGCGCGAGTCTCGACTCCAGCTCGGCGGCCTGGGCCGGGTCGAGCTCGCCGTCGAGGTAGGCCGACAGCCGGTCGTCGTCGTAGGGGTCTGGGCGCATGGCTTTAGGTTTGAGGGTCAACAGGACCGGAGAGTTCCCCCCGGAGATGGTTGAGCGCGGCGGCGAGGTGAGCGTGGCCGCGGTGAATTCTTGACTTCACCGTCCCGACGGGGACGCCGAGGCGGGCGGCGATGTCGGCGTACCCGAAGCCGCCGACATCGTGAAGGACGACCGGCTCGCGGTACTCCGGGTTGAGCGCGGCGAGCGCCGCCTGCAGCTCCATGCCGAGCTCGCGGTTCGCCAGCAGGTCAGCCGCTGGCATCGGCTCAAGGTCGGCCACGTCCCGGTTCGTGGGCTGAGGCCGCCGCGCCCGCTTCCGGGCGAGGTCGTTGCAGGCGTTCGTGGCGACGCGATACATCCACGTGGTGAAACGGGCCGCGCCGGTGAACGTGCCCGCGCGCCGGTAGAGCGCGAGGAACGCCTCCTGCGCGGCGTCCTCCGCGTCGGCGGGGTTGCCGAAATAGCGGAGGCAGATCGCATAGACCCGCCGCTCGTGTCGCTCGACCAGCTGGTCGAACGCCCTTTCGTTGGTGGGCGGGGACCCATCGACGAACGCCGCAACCAGGTCCTCGTCCGAAGGCACCGGCGGGGGCGGAGCGTTCGCCGGCGGGCGGGGACGCGATCCAGCGCCCCCCACGAGCGGGCCGCCGCTCACCGGAGTGAATGTCCCTCCACGGTGATCCCCGAGAAGCCGGCGTAGAAGCGCCCGCTCTGACGCTGGAGGTTGCCTCGCACCCAGACGAGCAGGTAGCGGGCCCGGACCGGCTGGTCGAGCCGGACGGCCGTGTCCGCGCCCGCCCCGGTCACGCTGCGCACGAGCCGCCAGCCGTCCACGTCCTTGACCGGTGTGTCGGCCACTCGCAGCTCATAGTTGATGCCCGGCGTGGTCGTGCGCAGCGTCGCCGCCGTGACCGTCTGGGGCGCGCCGAGGTCGACGTAGAAGCCGACGCCGCTCTTGAGGCCACCGAGCTCTGCGGTGTTGTAGCCGTCGGTACGCCAGGAGTTCGACGGGTTGGTGTCGTACACCGCGCTGACGTGGCTCTCGTTCTCGACCCCGTCGTTGCCCTGGGGGTCGAACGAAGAGGCACCGACGATCCTCAGCGGCACCGCCTGGCCGCCGCCGCCGGACTCGGTCACGTCGCGAGCGAAGCGCGGGATCAGGCCGTCGCCGGCCTGCAGGACGCCGGTGGCCAGGCCGACGCCGACGAGCGCGCCGGCCAAGACCAGCAGGGCGAGGACCGGCGCGAGCCACCGGCCCTCGCTGCGGAGGAAGGACTCGCCGCCGCCGGCGTCCTCGGTTGGCGGCGCGGCGGCGCGCGGGAGCGCCTGGGTGCGCTCGGCGGCGGCGAGCAGCCCGACGGTCTCGGTGTCGA
>JBOGEB010000390.1:0-1515 GCA_050743125.1 Egibacteraceae bacterium | reverse complement strand
GGGCGTGCCAGGCGCCGCCAGCCGGGCCGCCACCCATGCCCGCACACTCGGAGAGGACTCACCCGTGACGGCTGACCACCCCGCCATAGCGGTCCGCGCGCTGGTGGCCAACCCGTGCGATCGGGCCAGCGAGCTACGAGGTCGAGCCCGATGACCATGGGTTGGCGCATGCCGCGGGCAGGACACGCAGCGGTGGCTCCCCCACGGCAGCACAGGGCACGCACTGGAGCAGACCGAGCAGGCCAAAGCCGTGTGCGCAGGCTACGAGGTGCGCAGAGCACGCGGATGACCTTCCCTCTCCTGACGCGCTCGTCGAACTCGCGATGCATGCCAGCTCAGAGCCCGCTCCGGAGGCGGTCACGCTCGTCAGAGCGTGACCCGGGCAAGCCGCTCGTCAAGCTCGGCTACGCATGACAGCCCCGCAAAGCGCCGGGGGAACCGGGCGCGGACGAAACGGACCCCCTCCACTCCGTACACATAGCCAATGCGCTCGGACTCGTCTACCGCCGACTGCGCCGCGGCGCACGCCGGCTCCGGATCGCCGTCCACCGCGTGCGCCAGGGCAGCAGTCACCGACAGCACGGCCCCTCGTCGGCCGGTCGCAGGCTCGCCAGCGCCGGCCAGCTCACCAAGCGCCCGGTTGCTGTCGCGGAGCAGCGCGTAGCACCAACCCCGCCAACCAGACCACGACGCCTCGTTCCAACCGGCAAAGAAGCCCTGCGTGGAGAAGAACCCCTCCCCTTCCCCGCTGCCGAGCTGCCGGTATGCCTCGTCCATCGCCCGCAGGCAGGCGTCACGGTTGCCCTCCCTGCCGACCGTGGCGTGGTCCTCGGCGGCGCCCATCGACAGCCAGGCGCGAAATGGCCCAGCCTCGGCGCCTGGCCTGGCCTGGTCGACCAGCTCCAGCGCCGTTCGCGGGTCCCCGCCGAGCACCGGCGAGTGCAGGCCGCTGGACGAGCCCACGGCCCGGGCGAGCAGCTCCGGCACGCCCGAGTCCTTGGCGAGCTTCACGGCGAGCGCGAAGTAGGCGTGAGCATCCCCCGTGCACCCAGTCAGATGGGCCAGCCAGCCACACATGCACGCTAGGTCTACCCCGACCGCGCGCAGCTTCGCTCGTTGGTCCGGCGACAGTGACCCCTTCAACCCCCTGAGGACGGTGGACAGGTGAGCGCGGGCCGGGTCAAGCAGGTCAGCCGGACTAGCGGTCGCGTAGGCGCTCGCGAGTCCGTCGGCGATCGCGCGGGCGCTGGCCACGCTCGGCGCCCCTCTGACCGGCAGCACCCTCGACAGGGCCCGCTCCACCGGGACAACCACGGCCAGCCCGACCGCAGCCCCACCGCCCCGGAGAAGCTCGTCACGCTGCACGTTGTCCTCCTCGCCTGCGCCCGCCAATCCTGCATGCGGACCGACTTGGCCGCTAGCCGCCAGCACGCACAGCTCGCCGAACCAGTCCCGCCGCCACGCCGCCAGCGCAGCCAACGTCTCGTCGAGCCTGCGCAGCAGCCCCTTCTGCGT
>JBOGEB010000389.1:0-1534 GCA_050743125.1 Egibacteraceae bacterium | reverse complement strand
TGTGCGACCGCTGCGCGGACCGTCACATCGCTGCGACGACGGGCTTTCCCGAGCTGCCCCACCCGCCTGATCCGGAGAAGCTGACCGGGCCGGATGGCCGCAGCCACGAGGTGCGCTACCGGTTGTGGCGCTCGCCGGGAGGGATCGCCGCCGAGGTCGAGGAGGGGCCAGGTGACGATCCCGGGTACGCGGCGTCGGTCGTCGGCGACCATCACGACGATCCTGATCTGGTCGCGCATACGCTGCGCGCGAAGATCCACGACGAGATGAGCCGGTGTTACCTTGAGCGGGACCTGCGCGACGACGGGTGGGTTGTTGCAGGCAGCGAGGTATGGGGTCGGCTGGAGGAGGGACTTCGCCGCGAGGTCCCGGTCGTGATCGTCGATGGCCGCAGGTTGACCTGGGAGGAGTTCGGAGCCGCGGTCATGCCGCTGGTCGGGTGGGAGTTCCGGATCGTGTTCGGCGAGGGCAGCTGGCCGCCGCCGGGCGCGGACACGGACGACGAGTTCTGCTGGGCTGACGAGTATGAGGACGCCATCCCATGGGACGTTCCGGCGGCCGAGGCTGCGGGCGTCCTGCGCGCCGCACTCGGGGCGCAGCGCGGCGCGGTCGCGCCTGCTGGGGAGCTTGCTGCCGCCTGCGCGCGGTTGCGGGCCGGGCTCGACTCGGGCGCCGATCCGTATGGCCAGATGCGGTGGGCGGCGGGGTTCGGCGACGCGCTGCCCACCGACGACGCCGAGCTGCTCCTGCGGACCGTGGCCGGGGTGATCGAGCCGCGCCCGGCCGACCCCGAGGAGCTCTACTCGTCTGATCCCGACGAAGACGCCGTCCCCGGTGACCCGTTCGGCCTCGAGGAGCTTGCGTTCGAAGACTGGCTCGGGGTGGTCATCGAGTTGGTGCGGGCTGGACCCGGAGCGTCCGCTGACCCTGAGGCGATGGTGGAGCACATCCAGGCATGTCCTGAAGTGAGCCGTGGGATCGGCGACGACGAGGAATGGCTGCTCGAGGGCGCTTTCGGTCGGCTGATGCCAACGTGGGAAGCTGCGGGGATCGTCGATGAGGATTGGCTGCTGACCCCGCTCGGGGCTTGGGTCCTGCCCCGAGCGCTCGCTCGCGCCTGGGGCGCCGACTTCGAGGCGGCTGCCCCCAAGCGCTGACAGGCGCCAGCCTGGCCGTGACGAGCCGCTCACAGGCCAGCGCCGCCAGGGCCTCGAGCACGGCGTGCGTGCCACGCCGTGCGGCCGACGCCGTCAAAGGCCCAGGCAGGTCGGTCGTGGCCAGCTCCTCTGGTCTGGCA
Organism: Egibacteraceae bacterium; assembly: GCA_050743125.1. Lineage (GTDB taxonomy): Bacteria > Actinomycetota > Nitriliruptoria > Euzebyales > Egibacteraceae > JBOGEB01. The sequence continues at coordinate 237 of JBOGEB010000389.1, read as the reverse complement.
CTCAGCCCCACCGGACCGGCGGTCGCCAGTGCCCGTCACTCGCCGGAAACGTTGATTTCAGAACGTGCGTCGATACGTGGCACCGCCGATTCAACCTGACAAGCTAGAGCTGAGTCGCTGAAGTGATTTGAACCTCTATATCCGATTTGGCATACTAAAGTATGGACAAACGGATACGGACCATAAAAGTATCAGACAGCGACCGGGAAGAGCTGGAGCGCCGGGCACGCGCGAAAA
>JBOGEB010000388.1:0-1536 GCA_050743125.1 Egibacteraceae bacterium | reverse complement strand
GCGGCGGCGCTCCCCCGGGCGACAAGCCCTGACGCCCAGGCCACCGCCCGCGTCTATCTGCGAGCTGCGCACCTCTTGCGTGCGGCCACACCGGCCGAGCGGGCGTCGATCCTCACGCTGGTGGCTGCTCAGGAGGAGCCGGTGGCCTCCCCGATACTGACACCGCTGCCGGACTCCTTATGGCGAGCCCGCTGGGCCGCCTGGCGGCGAAGCCACTTCCACCTCACCCTGACCGGCCACGAGGACTGGGTGTGGGCGGTGGCGTTCGGCCGGCTGCCCGACGGGCGCACCATCCTGGCCAGCGCCAGCGACGACGCCACGGTGCGGCTGTGGGACCCGGCCAGCGGCCAGCTCATCGCCACCCTGACCGGCCACGAGGGCTCGGTGGAGGCGGTGGCGTTCGGCCAGCTCGGCGACGGGCGCACGCTGCTCGCCAGCGCCAGCGACGACCGGACGGTGCGGCTTTGGGATCCGGCCAGCGGCCAGTTGCTGGCCACCCTGACCGGCCACGAGGACTCGGTGTCGGCGGTGGCGTTCACCCGGCTGCCCGACGGGCGCACGCTGCTCGCCAGCGGCAGCGACGACCGGACGGTGCGGCTTTGGGATCCGACCAGCGGCCAGCCGACCGCCACCCTGACCGGCCACACCGGCTGGGTGCGGGCGGTCGTCTTCGGTCGGCTGCCCGACGGGCGAACTGTGCTGGCCAGCGCCAGTGACGACCACGTGGTGCGTCTGTGGGATCCGACCACCAGTCAGCTACTGACGAATCTGACCGGAGGCGCTGGGTGGGTGCTTGTAGCCTTCGGCAAGCTGCGCGGAGGGCGCACGGTGCTAGCGAGTGCCGGCGGCCTTGCGGTTGGGCTGTGGGATCCGACCAGCGGCCGGCAGCTGGCCATCCTGACCGACCACGCCGACGCCGTTCGGGCACTGGCGTTTGGCAGGCTAGACGACGGACGAACCATCCTGGTCAGCGGCAGCGCCGACCGCACCGTGCGCCTGCGGGATCCGGTCAGCGGCCGGCCGATCGCCACCCTCACCGGCCACGAAGGCGGGGTGCGGGCGGTGGCGTTCGGCCGGCTACCCGACGGACGCACGCTGCTCGCCAGCGGCAGCGACGACGACACCGTACGGCTGTGGGACCCCGCCAGCGGCCAGCCGACCGCCACCCTCACCGGCCACCAGGGCTCGGTGCGGGCCGTGGCGTTCGGCCAGCTCGGCGACGGGCGCACGCTGCTCGCCAGCGGCAGCAACGACCGCACCGTGCGGCTGTGGGACCCCGCCAGCGGCCAGCTCCTGGCGGTTGTGCCCCTCGGCTCGCCCTGCACGAGCCTGGCTGCCTGGGACGGGGGCCTACTCGCGGTCGGCGCTGAGCGCGGGCTTGTGGTGCTCGACCTCCTGCACCTACCCCAGCGGTGATCCCACCAGCCGCGGGCGGGCGCTACCCCAGGCTGTGGCCGGGGCGGGGGGCGCAGATGGCCCGGAGCTGCTCGGCGAAGTCTTGGGCCGCCGCCAGGTCGCGGTGCCCGGGGGGCAAGG
>JBOGEB010000387.1:0-1537 GCA_050743125.1 Egibacteraceae bacterium | reverse complement strand
AGCGGGTCCAGCGCGGCGGTCAGCGTGGCGGTGCCGACCGGGTCCAGCCGGGCCTCCACACGCCCGGACCCGTCCGCGCCGTCCGCGGTGACCGACGCCCGCCGGTTCGCCCACGCGCGGCGCTCCCTTCCGGCCAGCGCGTCAGGGTCGACGGTGTGGGTCCACTCGTCGACCCGCTCGCGGAGCTGTCGGCGGTCCAGCCCGCCGCCGTCGCCGGCCACCAGCCGGTCCAGGTCCTCCCGCACGTCCGGGCGCAGCTCCTTCGCGGTGCGGTCAGCTCGCTCTTCGCCGGTGTGGTCGGGTGAGCGGGTCGGGCGGGTGCACGCTGAACCGTCCGCTGCCCGGGTCGCGGGCGACGAGCCAGCCGTCGTGGTGGATCTTGCCGTGGCAGTCCCAGCAGGTTAAGCAGAGGTTGTCCTCTGTGGGTCCCAGGTCGCGTGTCCATCGGTCGGGCTGCGCGTGGCCGGCGCGGGCTGGTGGGGGCGTGGGGGTGTCCCCGACCTGGCCGGACCCAGGTCGGGGTGCGGGTCAGCCGGCTCGTCGCCGGTGTGGCCGGGCGAGCGGGTCGGGCGGGTGCATGCTGAACCGTCCGGTGTGCGGGTCGCGGGCCACGAGCCAGCTGTCCTCGTGGATCCTGTGGTGACACGTCCAGCAGGTTAAGCAGAGGTTGTCCTCGTCTGTGGGCCCCAGGTCGCGTGTCCACCAGCGCACGTGATGCACCTGGCAGCGGGACGCCGGCGCGCCGCACCCCACACACGCCTGGTCTCTGGCGATGACCGCGACCCGCTGCTGCCTCGTCGGCTGCCGCTGCGTGCGGCCCGCGTCCAAGACCTCCCCGTTGCGGGTCATCCACACCGTCGTCACCTCTGCGTCGCAGCAGACCATCTGCGCGGTGGTCGCGCTGACCGGGCCGACCCCGTCCAACCTCGCGGCCGGCGCCCCCGGCGTGCCGTCCAACGCCTCCGCCGTGGCGATCAGGATCACGTGCGGCCGCTGGACCGCGACCTGCGGCAGGTCGCCGGCGTCGAGTGAGCGTCGGGCCAGCTCGACGAGCGCGTCGGCCATTCTTTGCGGGTAGGTCCGGTCGTCGGCGTGGCTGGTTTTGCGGGCCAGCGGGTCCAGCGCGGCGGTCAGCGTGGCGGTGCCGACCGGGTCCAGCCGGGCCTCCACACGCCCGGACCCGTCCGGGCCGTCCGCGGTGACCGACGCCCGCCGGTTCGCCCACGCGCGCCGCTCCCGCCCGGCCAGCGCCTCAGGGTCCACGGTGTGGGTCCACTCGTCGACCCGCTCCCGGAGCCGGCGGCGGTCCATCCCCCCGCCGTCGCCGGCCACCAGCCGGTCCAAATCCTCCCGCACGTCCGGGCGCAGGTCCTTGGCGGTCTGCACGGCGACCTGGGCCTGCCCCAGACCGATCGTGCCCGCGCGGACCGCGGCGGCGGTCTCCGGCAGGCCCTCCAGCCCGACCGCCGTCTCCGCCTGCGCCCGCGCCTCCCCCCGCGTCAGCCGCAGCCGCCGCGCCAGCAGGTCCGCCGTCGAC
>JBOGEB010000386.1:0-1545 GCA_050743125.1 Egibacteraceae bacterium | reverse complement strand
CGGCGAGCACCTGCTCAGCCTGGGCGAGCGACTTGTCCGGCGCGAACCGGTAGTTCACGTTCACCGCAAAGCGGTCCGGCACGACGTTGCGGGCGTTGCCGCCGGTCGCCGCCTGGGTCGCGGTGAACACCTCGCGGTAGACGAGGCCGTCGACGACGACGTCGCGTGGGGGCCGCCCGTGGAGATCGGCGAGCAGCCGTCCCGCCTTCGTCAGCGCGTTCTCCCCCTGCCACGGCCGCGCCGAGTGGGCCGCGCGGCCGGTGAACGTGACCGCGGCGTGGAGCCCACCGAGGCACCCGAGCTGGACCGCGAGGTCGGTCGGCTCGAGCACCACCGCGAGGTCTGCGCTGTGCAGCCGCGGGTCGGCGGCGAGCACCGCGCCGAGCTCGTTGCCGTCGAGCGGGCCCTCCTCGCCCGCGTACGCGACAAGCAGAAGCGCGTAGGGACCGGCCCGCAGCGCGGGGTCCTCGAAGCAGGACATGGCAACGGCGAGCCCGCCCTTCATGTCGCTCGCGCCTCGGCCGACGACGCGGCTCCCCTCGCGGCGCGGGAGGCGGTCGGTGTCCGTCGGCGGGACGACGTCGAGGTGGCCGACGAGCAGCACGAGCGGTCGCTGGCCGCTGGCCTCGCCGACGACGAGCGAACGCCCGACCCGCAGGACCGGCTCGTCCAGGTAGCGCTGTGCCATCCAGTCGGCGAGCGCGCCTTCGTCACCGGTGACGCTGGAGATGCGCAGCAGCTCGAGCAGCAACGCTCCCAAGTCAGACGGGGACATCGTGCTCGCGGAGCGCGTCGTTCAGCGAGACCTTCTTGTCGGTGGCCGCGGAGCGCCTGCCGATGATGAGCGCGCACGGCACCTGGTACTCCCCGGCGGGAAACCGTTTCGGGCGGGTGCCGGGGATCACGACCGAGCGGGCGGGGACGCGCCCACGCCCGGCGACCGGCTGCTCCCCGGTCACGTCGATGATCGGCATGCTCGCGGTCAGCACGGTCAGCGCACCGAGGACCGCGCCCTCCTCGACGACGACCCCCTCGACGACGACGCAGCGCGAGCCGATGAACGCGTCGTCCTCGACGATCACCGGGCGCGCGCCCGGCGGCTCGAGCACTCCGCCGATGCCCACGCCGCCGGCGAGGTGGACGTTCCGGCCGATCTGCGCGCACGATCCCACGGTCGCCCATGTGTCCACCATCGTGCCGGATCCGACCCGTGCCCCGATGTTCACGTAGCTCGGCATAAGCACCGCGCCGGCCTCCACGAACGCGCCGTGGCGGACGACGGCGGGCGGGACCACCCGGACACCGGCGTCGGCGTAGCCCCGCTTCAGCGGCACCTTGTCGCGGTACTCGAACGGGCCGACCTCGATGGTCTGCATGCCGCGCTGGCGGAAGCTCAGCAGGATCGCCCGCTTGAGCCACTCGTGGACGACCCACTCGTCCCCGACCTTCTCGGCGACACGGACCTCGCCCTGGTCGAGCAGCTCGAGCGCGGCGGCGACGGCCCGGAGGGCTTCGAGCTCGTCGTGGGTGCCCTGGTCGTAGGCG
>JBOGEB010000385.1:0-1552 GCA_050743125.1 Egibacteraceae bacterium | reverse complement strand
CGAACCGCATCTTAAGGTGGCATACTACGAACATGAGTACGAATCAGGTGGAGGGTGCGGCGGTCGAGCAGCTCGACGGCAGCGCGCTGCTCGACCTGGCCGAGCGCGCACTGGCCGCGTTGGGCGCTCAGCCGTTGGACGGGCAGGTCGACGACACGACGCTGGCCGAGTCGGTCGAGCGGCTGCACCGGCTGGAGACGGTCGTGGCGGGAGAGAAGCTCCGGCGGGTCGCGCAGGTCGACGTCCGTCAGGCGTGGCGGGCCGAGGGCGCGCGGTCGACCGCGGACCTGCTGGCGCGGCGGCTGCGGCTGACCCGCGGGGAGGCGCGCGCGCAGGCCGAGACGGCGGTCGGGCTGGAGTCACTGCCCGAGACCGCGCAGGCGCTGCGCGAGGGCACGATCGGTGTGGGGCAGGCCCAGGTCGCGGTTCAGGCCGCCAAGGAGCTGCGCCCGGACGTGCGGGAAGAGTTGGACCGGCTCGTGGCCGGCGACGGCGGCGGGATGGACCGCCGGCGGCTCCGCGAGCGGGTCGACGAGTGGACCCACACCGTGGACCCTGACGCGCTGGCCGGAAGGGAGCGGCGCGCGTGGGCCAACCGGCGGCTGTCGCTGAGCGCCGACACCCCCGACGGGGCCCTGCGCGGAGGGTTCGAGCTGGACCCGCTCGGCGGCGCGACGCTGACCGCGGCGTTGGACCCGCTGGCGCGCAGGACCGGCCAGACCGACGACCGGACGTATCCGCAGCGGATGGCCGACGCGCTCGTCGAGCTGGCCCGGCGCTCACTCGACGCCGGCGACCTGCCGCAGGTCGCCGTCCAGCGGCCGCACGTCATTCTCATCGCGACCGCGGAGGCGTTGGACGGCAAGCCTGGCGCTCCTGCGGCGAGGTTGGACGGGGTCGGCCCGGTCAGCGCGACGACCGCGCAGATGGTCTGCTGCGACGCCGAGGTGACGACGGTGTGGATGACCCGCAACGGGGAAGTCCTCGACGCGGGCCGCACGCAACGGCAGCCGACCAGGCAGCAGCGGGTCGCGGTCATCGCCAGAGACCAGACCTGCGTCGGCTGCGGCGCGCCCGCGTCCCGCTGCCAAGTGCATCACGTGCGCTGGTGGACACGCGACCTGGGGCCGACAGACGAGGACAACCTCTGTTTGACCTGCTGGACGTGTCATCACAGGATCCACGAGGACGGGTGGATCGTCGTCCGCGACCCGGACACCGGCAGGTTCAGCGTGCACCCGCCCGACCCGCTCGCCCGGCCACACCGGCGACGAGCCGGCTGACCCGACCCCGACACCACCCACGGACACATGCCAAGAGCCTTTCCGGCGCGGACCACTGGATGATTGCTTCCAAAGCGGCTGATGTGGTTGGCGGTGGACACGAGGCTTTCGAGACGAGACCGTCGAGAGCGGACGTTGTCAGCCAACGCCGACTCTGGAGCCGCGTGGACGCCTGCCTCGACGACCCCGCCACCGCAGGCTGCGTCACGGTCGACGGCCTGCCCGCCGACCGACCGCGCATGAAACGCCCCCCACAGCCGACCGGCCCC
>JBOGEB010000384.1:0-1553 GCA_050743125.1 Egibacteraceae bacterium | reverse complement strand
CTGGCTGGTGGGCGTACCGGCGCTGCAGGGACGATCGAATGCCGCCTCGGTGTCCGCGCGTCGGGCGGCCGGGGACACCTTTCCCTTGGATCCGAGGGAAACGTCGCCCGAGACTGCTCGGTGAGGAAACCGACAGCTCGGGCGGACCAGCTACCCACGGATGTGTGACAAGAGCCGGAAAACTGCGGGCATCGACGGCAGCGCTTGCGCCCACGCCGTGATCCGGCGCGGTGGTCAACTGTGGCAGCCCCGACGAGGGTCCAGACTGGCGCACGGTCACCTACGCAAGGAGAAGCCCAGTGTTACAAGCCGACGCCCAGAGGATCGCGACCGCGATCGAAGAGCGCATGAACAAGGATCGCCCCACCGGCCAGGAAATTACGGCGACGGTTGAGGCCCACAGCCAGCGCCCGAGCTTTGCTGCCCCCGGCGGCGGGCGCCCGACCTTCTTCTGGTATCAAATCCAGATCGCTGACAGCGCGCGAGTCGCCCTGCTCGATCTCGATCAAGCAAGCACGCTGCTCGACGACATGGAGCCCGATTGGGACCCGGACCGGCTCTTCGACGTGATCCGCTCCCGAGGTCTGCCCATCGAGGACGCAAGCTGAAGCGAGCGAGAGGCCGCGTCGTGCGGCATGAGCTCGGGATGTCGAGCTCGTCCTGAGCCGTGCAGCTGACCTGGGGGTCAGTCCTGGTCCAGCGGTGCGAGCACGAGCAGATTCTCCTTCCGCCCCTTGCGGTCGACGGCAACCAGGGGGGTCATGTCGTCCAACAGCACCAGGCCTTCGGCGTTCTCCACGTCCAGTCGCCAGGCTCGGTCGATCTCGGCTCGTCCGCCCTCGGGGTGAAGCGGACGGAGACGGACGATGCACCTCGACTGGTCGCTGAGCACGTAGATCTGTCCGTCCGGACCGAGGCAGATGTCGCTCACGTCGTCGAGGTCACTGTCGACCGACCACCAGGTGGCTGCAGCGAGGACGGATCGGGAGTCACGACGAACGGGCGCAGTCGGGCCGGCGGTGGGCGTCATGACGAACTCGAGGAGGCCGGCTGGCCGCTTCTCCCTCGCCACCAGAAGGCCGTGGTCCGTCAGGAGCAGACCCTCGGCGCACGCATCGCTCCGGTCATCCCATTTCGACGGGTGTCGGGAGTGGGCCGTGAGCAGGACCTGTCCGGTCAGACTGCAGGTGTCCGGGTCGATGAAGCTGACGACCGGTGGGTCCTCCTGGAGCACCGCAAGGTGCCCCTGCGCGGTCACGGCGAGGGCCTCGAACTGGGAACCGCGGCCGTGGCGCGAGCTCGCGATCACGTCGCCGAGCTGAAGGTCGGTGATGCCACTGGGACGACCTCGCCTGATCTCCACGACCACCACACACGGCTCGGCGTCACCGACAGCGAGCAGCTCGGTCGAACCGCGTCGTTGTCGTAGCGCCAGCCCGGAGCTCTCTCGGATCGGGAGGTCCCACCTGTCGGTGATACGAAGAGCCGGCCACGACCTCATGATTGCTCGGTCATTGTATTGCGGTCGCCTCGGCCTCTCGTGTGTGGGTTAG
>JBOGEB010000383.1:0-1560 GCA_050743125.1 Egibacteraceae bacterium | reverse complement strand
TGGCTGCGCTGGCGGCGTGGCGGCGGGACTGGTTCGGCGAGCTGCGCGTGCTGGCGGCTAGCGGTCAGGCCAGCTCGCATGCAGGATTGGCGGGCGCAGGCGAGGAACTGGCCCTGTTCGTCGAGCGGTACCAGCCGGCGTTGCCCGAGCAGTCGGCCAGCGCCATCTTGCGCAGCCGGCCTACTTCGCTGACGTGGCCGACGACCCCGGCCTGCCCACGAGAATCACCGAGCTCGAGCGCTGCTGGCAGCGCCGAGTGCCGCAGGTCATCGCCCACCTCGACGGCCACGGCATCCCGCCCACGGGGCGGTCAGGCGTCGGTCCCGCGGCTCTGGGATCTTTTCTGATACGTGAATGCGGCCCGCTGGCGTCCTCGGACTCGGGCTCCTCGCGGATGGTATGCTGGTCCGAAAGTTCGATAATCAGAAAGTAGGAACCGCCAGTGGAGCCAGGCATGGCCGAGCGCACGACCGTCCGCGCGAGGGGCCAGGTCACCATCCCGCGAGCCATTCGTGAGGCCGCGCACCTGGCCGAGGGCGATCCAGTCGATGTGGTCTTGACTGACGAGGGGATCCTGTTGCGTCCCAAGAAGCTCATCGACGCGACCCAGGCGTGGTTTTGGACACCGCAGTGGCAGGCCGGTGAGCGCGAGGCCGCTCGGGACATCTCCACTAGGCAGGTCGAGGTGTTCGAGGACGACGAGGCGTTCTTGGCGTCGCTCGACGGCTGACCCTCGTGCCGACCTACGCGCGGGCCGCACGGTTCGTCAAGGACCTCGAGGCGCTGTCACCAGACCAACGCACGACGTTCAAGCTCGTGGTCGCCAAGTTCGTAGCGGACTTGAAGGCCGATCGGGGGTTCCGTCCTGGGCTGCGGGTCAAAGGCGTCCAGGGCGCTGACGGCGTGTACGAGATGACCTGGGCACCGGACGGGCGAGCAACCTTCGAGTACGGCGACCCGGTCCGCGCAGGCGAGCCGCACGTCGTCTGGCGCCGCGTCGGCACCCACCGGATCTTCCGGGCGCCGTAGCCGTAGGCTGGACGACTACATCCGACGCGATCGACTCAGGCGCAGCCGCAGGGCCGAACTTGCTACAGGTCAACAACGTCGGGTCACCAAGCAGCCCCAGGCCGTCACCTGCCGGTAGCTGCCAACCACTTGCGCCAGGCCGCTCAAGTCCGTATAGGACGACCAACTCGCCTCGGAGATGGGTCTCGGGTGGTGCCGTAGCCAAGGAATGATCTTGGTTCATGACTCCGAGGGACCGGTATGGGGCGCCGAAAGCTCAGTGACGGGTGCGCGGTGTCAGGCCGGCCCGTCGTGTGTGGGCTTGACGTCGCGGTCCGCTGCGTCCGACCACGTCTCGGCGTCGTCGTCGAGGACGGCCAGGGCGTCACCGAGGAGCATCCCGACCAACTCCAGCTCGCCGGCCGGGTCGCACCCGCTGGCCTGGTCGCACAGGTCGAGCGCATAGGCCACCAGCGCGCGGACCGCTATGGCGGGGTGGTCAGCCGTCACGGGTGAGTCCTCTCCGAGTGTGCGGGCATGGGTGGCGGCCCG
>JBOGEB010000382.1:0-1607 GCA_050743125.1 Egibacteraceae bacterium | reverse complement strand
GACACTTGAGTTTCGCAGTTTTGGGGTGCCTGAGGGTCGGCAGGACAGCGGGAGACGCGATACGCACGAGATGCGTGACTTGAGGGGACAAGCGAGGAAGCATCAGCGGTTGACAACAGCCGGCTCCTGAACAGCGACGGTGCCGCTGATGCCTGAGTCTGCCCGTCTCGCTGACCGCGCTGCTGACCGCGTTCCGGGGGTGTTTCACCGCTCCCACGTTCGCCACCTTCGCCGCGCTGGCCACCGGGTTCGTCCGCCAGACCGCAGCGCACACCGTGTGCGGCATGCTGACCGGCGCCGGGGTGGAGCAGTGCTGGCATCACAGCCGAGCGCACCGGTTCTTCCCGCAGGCCAGATGGTCCGCCGACGCCCTCGGGCTGGCGCTGGCCGACCTGATCGTCGCCCACCTCGTCCCGCCAGGCGCGGCGTTGACCGTCGCCGTCGACGACACGCTGCTCCGCCGGGCGGGCCGCAAGGTCCACGCCGCCGCATGGCGCCACGACGGCTCCGCCAAAGGCCCCAAGAAAGCGGCATGGGGCAACAACTGGGTGACCGCCGGACTCGTCGTCACCCTGCCGTTCCTGACCCGGCCGGTGTGCCTGCCCGTCCTGCTCCGCCTGTGGAAACCCAAGGACGCCACCAAGCCGGTGTCGGCCCGCCAGCCCGTCGACGCGCTCGCCCACCGCTGCCCCGACCGGCGGATCCACGTCGTGGCCGACGCCGCCTTGGCCACCCGCGAGCTGGCCGGCCTGCCCGCCCGGGTGACCGTGACCTGCAGGCTGCGCCGCAACGCCGTGCTCTGTGCGACCTGGCCCCACCGCCCACGGGCAAGCGGGGACGGCCACGGCTCAAAGGCAAACGGCTGGGAACCCCCGCCGACCTGGCCGCCAAGGCGGACTGGGAAAGGGCCACCGTGACCCGCTACACCCCGCCACGAGCAGATCCAGGCCGCCGAGCGGCGCTGCCTGTGGCACGGCGCCCTAGGCGCTGCCCCGGTCCGGGTCGTGCTGGTCCGCGAGACCGGACACGACCACGGGTACGGCTTGGCGTTGGCCGCCACCGACCCCGACAGCTCCGCCGCCGACGTCGCCGCCCGGTACGCGGCCAGATGGTCGATCCAGGCTCGCGGTCTTCGACGGCGAGCAGACCGCTGGGGCCGGGCAGGCCCGCAACCGCGCCCCCGAAGCGGTCGAGCGGACCGCGCCGTTCGGGTTCTGCTGCCTCAGTCTGGCGGTCCTGTGGCACGCGATCGCCGGGCACACCCCTGAGGTGGTCGCCGAGCGCCGCCGGCGCGCGCCCTGGTACGCCTGCAAGAAGAACCCGTCGGTCGCGGACATGCTCGCCGCCCTGCGGCGGGCGCTGACCGCCGCCGAATTCCGGCCACAACACCCTGAACAGCCCACATACGAAGAAATCGCCGCCGTACGCCTGGCCTGGGCACAAGCAGCCGCATAACCACGAAACTCAAGCCGTCCTCTGTCCTGGTTTTGTTGACCAGCTGCTTGCCGGGCTGAGCCGTATCGCCGCGCAGCGAACCATTGATCTGCTCTACCTCGGACGCTTTCCTCTCGAACCGGATCAACCGGCCCTTCTCGGGGTGGTCGAGC
>JBOGEB010000381.1:0-1638 GCA_050743125.1 Egibacteraceae bacterium | reverse complement strand
AACGACGCAAGCAGCGGACGGACCGGTGCAGCAAAAAGTCGACCGCAGCCGCTCCGGCACCGGCCCGTCCCAGGACAACCGTACCGAAAAAACTGGAGCACTGACCTGACTTCCGTTAGGAACTCAGGCTCTTGGCGTGTGTCCGTGGGTGGTGTCGGGCGCGGGTCATCCGGCTCGTCGCGGTCGGGCGAGCGGGTCGGGCGGGTGCATGCTGAACCGCCCGGTGTCCGGGTCGCGGATGACGAGCCAGCCGTCGTGGTGGATCTTGTGATGACACGTCCAGCAGGTTAAGCAGAGGTTGTCCTCGTCTGTGGGCCCCAGGTCGCGTGTCCACCGGTCGGGCTGCGCGTGGCCGGCGCGGGCTGGTGGGGGGGTGGGGTGTCCCCGACCTGGCCGGACCCAGGTCGGGGCGCGGTCAGCTCCCTCGTCGCCGGTGTGGCCGGGCGAGCGGGTCGGGCGGGTGCATGCTGAACCGTCCGGTGTCCGGGTCACGGATGACGAGCCAGCCGTCCTCGTGGATCCTGTGATGACACGTCCAGCAGGTCAAACAGAGGTTGTCCTCGTCCGTCGGCCCCAAATCGCGTGTCCACCAGCGCACGTGATGCACCTGGCAGCGGGAAGCCGGCGCGCCGCAGCCGACGCAGGCCTGGTCTCTGGCGATGACCGCGACCCGCTGCTGCCTCGTCGGCTGCCGTTGCGTGCGGCCCGCGTCCAAAACCTCCCCGTTACGGGTCATCCACACCGTCGTCACCTCGGCGTCGCAGCAGACCATCTGCGCGGTGGCGGCGCTGACCGGGCCGACGCCGTCCAGGCGGGCCGCGGGAGCCCCCGCCTCGCCGTCCAACGCCTCCGCGGTCGCGATCAGGATCACGTGCGGGCGCTGCGCGGCGACCTGCGGCAGGTCGCCGGCGTCGAGCGAGCGCCGGGCCAGCTCGACGAGCGCGTCGGCCATCCGCTGCGGATACGTGCGGTCGTCGGCGTGGCCGGTCCTGCGCGCCAGCGGGTCCAGCGCGGCGGTCACCGTGGCGCCGCCGAGCGGGTCCAGCTCGAACCCTCCGCGCAGGGCCCCGTCGGGGGTGTCGGCGCTCAGCGACAGCCGCCGGTTGGCCCACGCCCTTCGTTCTCTTCCGGCCAGCGCCTCGGGGTCGACGGTGTGCGTCCACTCGTCCACCCGCTCGCGGAGCCGGCGGCGGTCCATCCCGCCGCCGCCGCCGGCCACCAACCGGTCCAACTCTTCCCGCACGTCCGGGCGCAGCTCCTTCGCGGTCTGCACGGCGACCTGCGCCTGCCCCACACCGATCGTCCCCGCGCGGACCGCCGCGGCGGTCTCCGGCAGCCCCTCCAGCCCCACCGCCGTCTCCGCCTGCGCCCGGGCCTCCCCGCGGGTCAGCCGCAGCCGGCGGGCCAACAGGTCCGCGGTCGACCGCGCGCCCTCGGCCCGCCAGGCTCCCCGCGCGTCGACCTGCGCGACCCGCCGCAGCTTCTCTCCCGCCACGACGGTCTCCAGCCGGTGCAGCCGCTCGACCGACTCGGCGAGCGTCGTGTCGTCGATGTCGCTGTCGAGCGGCTGGGCGCCGAGCAGCGCCAGTCCGCGTTCGATCAGGTCGAGCAGCGCGCTGCCGTCGAAGGTCTCGACCG
>JBOGEB010000380.1:0-1668 GCA_050743125.1 Egibacteraceae bacterium | reverse complement strand
TGTGTCGAAGCGCTGGGGGCGGTGTCGCGGTGTCGCCGACGAAGGCTCACCAGGACGTCTCACCGCTCCAAACCCAAGGACCGCGTGTGTCGAAGCGCTGGGGGCGGTGTCGCGGTGTCGCCGACGAAGGCTCACCAGGACGTCTCACCGCGGTAAACCGAAGGATGACTAGCTGAACCCGGCCAGGCGCACCTGCTCTGGCCAGCTTTGACCCATGCGCTATGCGCTAGCCTCGCCCGTAGCCGCCGCGTTGTAAGGAGTGTTCATGTCCAGCCTGCCGCTGCACGACATCGCTGATCTCTCACTCGCCAGCCAGGGCACGAGCCGGATCGAGTGGGCGGACCGCGCGATGCCGGTGCTCGCTCAGATCCGTGAGCGCTTCGCCGCGCAGCGGCCGCTGGAAGGTCTGGTGATCGCCGGGTGCCTGCATGTCACGGCCGAGACCGCGAACCTTGCGCGCACGCTGATGGCTGGCGGCGCCCAGGTCACGCTGACGGCGAGCAACCCGCTGTCGACTCAGGACGACACTGCGGCAGCGCTGGTCGAGACGTACGGCGTCTCGACCTACGCGATCCGCGGCGAGAGCAACGACACGTACTACAAGCACATCGACGCCGCGCTCGACACCCGGCCGACGATCACCATGGACGACGGCTGTGATCTCGTGAACCGGCTCGTCACGAAGCGTCCCGTCCAGGCGCTGGAGGTGGTCGGTGGGACCGAGGAGACCACGACCGGGGTGATCCGCCTCCGCGCGATGGAGAAGGCTGGCGCGCTGTGCTATCCGATCGTCGCGGTCAACGACACTCCGACGAAGCGTTTGTTCGACAACCGTTTCGGGACCGGGCAGTCGACCCTCGACGGGGTCATCCGCGCCACGAACGTGCTGCTCGCCGGCAAGACCGTGGTGGTGGGCGGCTACGGCTACTGTGGTCGCGGCGTCGCGGCGCGAGCGAAGGGCCATGGCGCGGACGTGATCGTCACGGAGGTCGACCCGATCCGCGCGCTCGAGGCCGCGATGGAGGGCTACCGGGTCATGCCGATGCTCGAGGCTGCGCCGCTCGGCGACTTGTTCGTCACGCTGACCGGCAACACGTCCGTGCTGCGCAAGGAGCATTTCGAGCGGATGCGCGACGGCGCGATCCTTGCGAACTCGGGGCATTTCGACGTCGAGATCGACATCCCCGCGTTGGCGAAGCTGTCGACCGCGCGTCGCGCGGTCCGGCCGAACGCCGAGGAGTTCGAGCTCGCCGACGGACGGCGGGTTGTTCTGCTTGCCGAGGGGCGCTTGGTGAACCTCAGCGCCGCCGAGGGCCATCCCGCTGCGGTGATGGACATGAGCTTCGCCGGGCAGTGCCTCGCGGTCGAGTGGGTCGCTGCGCGCGCGGGAACGCTCGAGCGCCGCGTCTACGACGTCCCGGTCGAGCTGGACGCCGAGGTCGCGCGCCTCAAGCTTGCGGGCATGGGCCGCCGGATCGACGTCTTGACGCCCGAGCAGGAGCGCTATCTCAGCTCGTACGAGATGGGTACATGAGGCTTGAGGACCTCGAGGCGGTGCTCCGTTCCCGGCTGGTCGACCCGCCGACAGGGTCGTACTCGGCGGCGCTGCTCGTCGACCGGGAGCGCGCGCAGCGCAAGATCATGGAGGAGGCGTTCGAGCTCTGCCTT
>JBOGEB010000379.1:0-1680 GCA_050743125.1 Egibacteraceae bacterium | reverse complement strand
TGCGATCGTCTGAGTCGCCGCCGACCGGGATGGTCGACGCGGCACGACCGGCAACAGCGGCTCAATCCGCTGAGGCGGGGTGAGCGAAGATGAAAGAAGCAGAGGTACTCCCATCAGCGACGCGGCCCATGCAGCTACAGAGATCCGCGGTGAGCATCAACGCCACTGCCGAGCACGCCCTTCACACTGACATGGACCGCAAGTCCCCGATCCGCAGACGCTGCGACCGTTGCGCCGCGGGCCGTCGAGCTGTTCGACAGGATGCGCGCGGTGCGGACCAAACGTCCTAACTCACCAAGTGATCACGGGAGGGATCATGACGACCGAATCGTTCACGCTGCCGCCCACTACCGAAGACGGCGGCCGGATCCTGCTTGCCTGGCTGCGCGACATGCGTGACGGGAACCCGGTTTGGCGCGACCAGTACGGCATGTGGCACGTGTTCCGCTACGCCGACGTCGAACAGGTGACCTCGGATCCAGAGCTGTTCTCCTCCGACCAGACCCGGCTGATCCCGTCGATGCGGACGATCGCCGAAGGCATGCTGACCCGGCTTGATCCACCGCTGCACCGCAAGCTGCGCCGGCTGGTCAGCCAGGCGTTCACCCCTAACGTCGTCGCGGCGCTCGCACCGCGGATCGGTGAGGTCACCAATGAGTTGCTGGACGCCGTCGGCAGCGCTGAGGAATGGGATATCGTCACCGACCTGGCCTATCCGCTGCCGGTGATCGTGATCGCCGAATTGCTCGGCCTGCCGATCGGCGACCGCGAGCTGTTCCGAGCCTGGGCCGCGCGGCTGTTTGACATGACGGTGGCGGATCCCAACGACCCCGATTTCATGCCACTGGTTGAAGAGGCCATGGCCGAGATGCGTTCCTATCTCCTCCAGGCCTGCTTGGACCGCCGCGCCCATCCGCGCGGCGACCTTATCAGCAAGCTGGCCACTGCGGAGGTGGACGGCGAACGGCTGACCGACAACGAGGTGGTCGGCTTCTCCACCGTGCTGCTGATCGCGGGGCACATCACGACGACCATCCTGCTCGGCAATACCGTGCTGTGTCTGGATGAGCACCCGCACGCGCTGGACGAGCTGCGCGCGGATCGTTCGCTGGTCCCAGCCGCACTTGAGGAGGTGCTGCGCTATCGCTCACCGTTCACCCTGCTTGGCCGGGTGACCACCCGCGAAGCGGAGCTGTCAGGGGAGGTTGTGCCGCCGAATGTGTTCGTGATGGCGTGGCTGCTGTCAGCCAACCGGGACGAACGAGCGTTCGTCGACCCGGACCGGTTCGACCTTCATCGTTCACCGAACCACCAGATAGCGTTCGGGCACGGCATCCACTTCTGCCTCGGTGCCCCGCTCGCCCGGCTGGAGGCGAAAATCGCGCTCAACATCCTGCTCGATCGGTTCACCGAGATCCATGTGCGGCCCGGGGCTCAGCTCATGTTCTACCCGCGCGGCATCTTCGGCGCCCGCTGCGTGCCGGTCACCGTCCGCCACGCCTGAGGTGAGTCGGCCTTTGCACGTCCACCGGCTTGGCTCGCCGTCCACCGGACTGCCGGGGCTGAGCGACCATCCGCGGCCGGAGGGCAGGGGCATGGGTGGAGCCTGCAGCTCCGGCAGCGTGCCGAGGACGCTGGCCGGGTGGCTCTGATATCCCCTGTCGCCCCGGCGGGGCTGAC
>JBOGEB010000378.1:0-1694 GCA_050743125.1 Egibacteraceae bacterium | reverse complement strand
GGGCGTGCGGGCGCGCTTCACCGTGCTGACACCAGCCTGCCGGGCAGCCACCTCGCTCACCGCCCACACCCACACCCACACCCACAAAATTTCCACAAACCCTTGCCAACCACACCGCTATATGACACAATACAAACATGAGTACGAATCAGGTGGAGGGTGCGGCGGTCGAGGCGCTCGACGGCAGCGCGCTGCTCGACCTGGTCGAGCGTGGCCTGGCCGCGTTGGGCGCTCAGCCGTTGGACGGGCAGGTCGACGACGCTGCGCTGGCGGAGTCGGTGGAGCGGCTGCACCGGATAGAGACCGTCGTGGCGGGAGAGAAGCTCCGGCGGGTCGCGCAGGTCGATGCCCGCGGGGTGTGGCGTAGTGAAGGGGCGCGGTCGACGGCGGACCTGCTGGCGCGGCGGCTGCGGCTGACGCGGGGGGAGGCCCGCGCGCAGGCGGAGACGGCGGTCGGGTTGGAGGGGCTGCCGGAGACCGCCGCTGCGGTCCGCGCGGGCACGATCGGTGTGGGGCAGGCGCAGGTCGCGGTGCAGGCCGCGAAGGAGCTGCGTCCGGACGTGCGGGAGGAGTTGGACCGGTTGGTGGCTGGTGACGGCGGGGGGCTGGACCGCCGCCGGTTGCGCGAGCGGGTGGACGAGTGGACGCACACGGTGGACCCGGAGGCGTTGGCAGGGCGGGAGCGGCGGGCGTGGGCGAACCGGCGGCTGTCGCTGACCGCCGACGGTCCGGACGGGGCCCTGCGCGGAGGGTTCGAGTTGGACGTGGTGGGCGGGGCGACGTTGAGGACTGCGTTGGACCCGCTGGCGCGCAGGACCGGCCACGCCGACGACCGCACGTATCCGCAGAGGATGGCCGACGCGTTGGTCGAGCTGGCCCGGCGGTCGTTGGACGCCGGCGACCTGCCGCAGGTCGCGGTCCAACGGCCGCACGTGATCCTGATCGCGACCGCCGAGGCGCTGGACGGAAAGCCTGGCGCGCCGGCGGCCCGGCTGGACGGGGTCGGCCCGGTCAGCGCGACGACCGCGCAGATGGTCTGCTGCGACGCCGAGGTGGACCGCGCCAACCTCCCCCACCCACCCGCCCTTAACGGAACCCGCAACGGGGACGTCTTGGACGCGGGCCGCACGCAACGGCAGCCGACGAGGCAGCAGCGGGTCGCGGTCATCGCCAGAGACCAGACCTGCGTCGGCTGCGGCGCTCCGGCGTCCCGCTGCCAGGTGCATCACGTGCGCTGGTGGACACGGGATCTGGGGCCGACTGACGAGGAGAATCTCTGCTTGACCTGCTGGACGTGTCATCACAGGATTCACGAGGACGGCTGGCTCGTGGCCCGTGACCCGGACACCGGACGGTTCAGCATGCACCCGCCGGACCCGCTCGCCCGACAACACCGAAGACGAGCCGGCTGACCCGTCCCTGACACCACCCACCGACACATGCCAAGAGCCAACAAACACGCTCTAAGAACGTGTTTGAGAATTCGCGCAGTGGCTCGGGATGCGGCTCCGCGCGCTGCCGTGCGGCTGAGACGGAATTCTCCTGTTGCAGGCAGGGGGAGATCGACCCGCGCGGTGTTGCCCGGGTTCGGGGGGCGTGTGGGTCAGGCGGCGGGGTCCAGCGGCTCGAGGGTGACGGGGTGACCGAGGGCCTCGAGTCGGCGGACGGGCCGGCGGGTGCGGTGCTCCACGGTC
>JBOGEB010000377.1:0-1721 GCA_050743125.1 Egibacteraceae bacterium | reverse complement strand
ACCTTCCGCGACTGGGCCACCGACCACGCCGGCGACTTCCGTTGAGCGCACGGACGGCACGGACCGAAAGGTCATCCGGCGAGTTGGGCGGCTTGCGTCGCCCGAAAACGCGCCGGCGGAATCCCGTACCGGTCGACGAACGCCTGGCGTAGCGTCTCGGCCGATCCGAACCCGCACCGCGTGGCCACGCTCGCCACTGGCAGCGAGGTGGAGGCCAGGAGGTGCGCGGCCGCCTCGGTGCGGGACTGCCGTACGAACCGGCCCGGCGTCTGCCCGAGGTGCTCCAGGAACAGCCGGGTGAGGTGTCGCTCGCTCACGCTCGCGCCGGCCGCCAGCGTGGCCGCGGACAAGTCGCCGTCCAGATGGCCGGTGACGTGGTCGACGACCTGCCGGACCAGGCTGTGCTTGGGTGGCGGGGCGGCCACGAACATGCTCATCTGCGCCTGGTTGCCAGGCCGCTGCAGATAGGTCACGAGCCCCCGCGCCACCCGACGTGCCAGCTCCGCCCCGTGATCCTCCTCGATGAAGGCGAGCGTCAGGTCCAGGGCGCTGGTGACGCCCGCGGCCGTGGAGACGTTCCCGTCGCGGACGTAGATCGGACCGGGATCCACGATGATCTCCGGATAGCGGGCGGCGAGCTGGCTTGCGTACCTCCAGTGCGTGGTGGCGCGTCTCCCGTCGAGCAGGCGCGCGGCGGCCAGGACACTCGTCCCGGTGCATACCGACGCCACCCGCCGGCTGTGGGCGGCCAGGCGGCGGACGTGGCCGACGATCCGCGGGTTGCCCGCCGCCGCCTCATGGCCGAAGCCCCCCGAGACGATCAGCGTGTCGAGCGGCTCCTCGAGCCGTTCGAGGGATTGCTGGCCTCCCAGCATCAGGCCCGAGCTGCAGGTGATCGCGCGGCCTCCCGGAGTGGCCACGCTCACGCGGTAGGCGGGACTGGCACCGAGCCGGTTCGCCAGGTCCAGGCTCGAGGTCACACAGGCGATGTCCAGCAGCTCCGCCTCGTCATACCCGACTACGACCACCAGAAGCTCGTCCATGGCAGAAACCCTATGTCGGAAAGACGATGATCCCAAGTTTTCGGACCTCGTGCTCCTCCTGTGTTGTCGCGGAGGCAGCCAGGAAACAAGGTGGGCCACGATCGAGAGCGCTTCCCGGAGGTACCTCATGAGCCGCCTCGCACCTGAAACAGCCGTGCATGCCGTATCCGCGCATGCTCACCAGGCGCCTGACCGCCGCCGCTGGGCTGACGTGCTGAAGCACCGCTGGCCCACGTGGCTCGGGATCGCCACGGCGGCCTTCTTCATCGTCATAGCGGAGTGGCTGCCCCCGGACTTTGGGGCTTGGATGCTTGTCCTCGCGGCACTCGTCTACCTGGTCTTTGGCGCTGTCCGTAAGCAGCTATGGAGTCCTGGCCTGCTGGCGCTCGAGACGGCCGGGGTGCTTGTCTTCAGTACGCTCGCGCTGGCAGCGCTGTCCGTGGATCAAGACCTTGGCCGTTACCTCCTGGCGGCCGGCTGGCTTGGGCATGCCGCCTGGGATTTTGCTCACCACCGGGCCGACAAGGTCGTGCCGCGGTGGTACGCGGAGCTCTGTGCGGTCGTTGACGTCCTTATCGCAGCCTTCCTCATCGTGATCGTGCCCATGCTGTAGCCGCGAAGCGTCGCGGTGCCACCGCCGTGGCCGAGCGCGCCGGCATCGGTGCGGAGATCGACGCC
>JBOGEB010000376.1:0-1726 GCA_050743125.1 Egibacteraceae bacterium | reverse complement strand
GGAAGCGTCTCCACTCGGGGCTGGGCTACAGGGTCCCACTAGAGGTCCACAACGAGTGGGTGAACCGGCAGCTCACAGCATGAAATAACCATGAGTAGCTGTCCGGAAAACATGGGGCAGATCAGTCCGCGCGCTAAATTCGTTGGATCTCTATGCCGCCTTGAGGGGCTTGCCCTCATACGTCCATTTGAACGGCTTGGCCGGCGCGGTGTAGTCGGCGATGAACGCGCCGAGCCTGGCGACAAGGTCAGGCACCGAGGCGAGCTCGCCACGCTTGACCAGCCGACGGGTCAGGATCGAGAAGAACAGCTCGACCTGGCTCAGCCACGACGCGTGCGTCGGGGTGTGGTGCAGCACGAACCGCTCCTTGCGGTCGGGGTGGGCCAGCCGCTTGCGGGTGTCCTCGGGCGTGTGCGAGGAGCCGTTGTCGGCCACGATGTGCAGCATCAGCCCCGCCGGGGCGACCTCGTCCAGGTGCTCCAAGAAGGCGACGAGGTCCTCGGCGCGGCTGCGGTCCTTGGCCTCGTGGGTGATCTGGCCGCTGCGCACGTCCAGCGCGGCGAACAGGCAGGCCACCCCCGCCCGGCGGTGCTCGAGCTCGCAGCGTTCGACCAGTCCGGGCGCGGTCGGCAGGGTCGGGCTGACCGGCGGTCTGGCGGGGATGCAGGTTTTCTCGTCCGCGCTGAGCACGACCGCGTTGTCCGGCGGGTCCAGGCACACCCCCGCACACGTCGCCGGCCTTGTCCCAGAAATCCGGGTCGTGACAGGTCAGCCAGGACCGTGTCAGCCACGGCTTCCAGGTCCAACTCGTGCAGGATCTCCCGGATCCGGCTGGCGGACATACCTACGTCTACGTCGTCGGCCAGCGCCTTCTGCGACGCCGACACGGTCGGGCGCGACGCGGGTCCGGCGGGGTCTGGGTGGCCTGTATTGACCAGCGCCAGCCAGTCGTCGTGGCCGTAGACCGGCGGGCGTCCCGGCCGCTGCCGGTCGGCCAGGCCGGTCAGCCCCTGCTCGGCGTAGCGGCGGCGCCACGTACCCACCGCGTCCTCCGACAGCCCCACTCCCGCGGCGATCGCTCTGTTCGTGGCGCCTGCTGCGACCGCCAGCACGATCCTTGCGCGCCGAACCATGCGCTGCTGACACGTGGGCGCACGCGTCCAACTCTCCAGGACCGTCCGGTCTTGGGGATCGATGCGCAGCGGGGGAAGGACAGCCACTGCCTGCTTCCTTTCACTCGGCGACACGCTCATGCCGAGTGAACCACATCAATGTCATTTACCGCGGGAACCACTGCCGACGATTCCGGATGCGCACACGACACGGCTCTTCAACGCCCCGTGATGCCGCCGCAACCTGCCGACCAGTCGCCCCCGAAGAACCTCCCTGCCGGATACCGAGCGGGGGGTGACGGCCCGCTTGGTCATCCCGGAGGGACATGGACATGCGCAACCGCTGATCCCTGAACAGTGTTATGCATAGATTAGCCGCGAATACTTGCCAAGCTCGTAAAACCATGCCATACTATGGACATGTGTTCGATAAATGAGCCAATGGCACCGCCCTCGCTGGAGGAGCTGAGCGGCGATGTCCTCCTCGACCTGATCGAACGCGGCATGACGTTGCTCGGCGCCCAACCGCTTGACGGCGACATCGACGACACGACGCTCGCCGAGTCGGTCGAGCGGCTGCACCGGCTGGAGACGGTCGTGGCGGGAGAGAAGCT
>JBOGEB010000375.1:0-1747 GCA_050743125.1 Egibacteraceae bacterium | reverse complement strand
GTGACCGCGTAAAACACCGTATAAGCGACACACCGCAAGCGCGGCCAGGAGCGCTCGTTGCGCAAGCCGCGTGGGAGCGCACTCCTCGATGGCAGCCAGCGCCAGCAGGATGCTGTGCTCTGGGTCATGGTCAACGCTTGCGAGCGCCCGTCTTGCCACAGACTCCGACAGCCGCTCCAAGGCCGCGCGGTCCGAGCGGCTCGAGCGGCGAAGAAACTCGTAGACCAACGGCAGCTCAACCGCCACAGCGCCGTGGGCAGCCGCCCACTGCTGCGCGATCTCCAGCCGCTCATCGCGAAGCAGATAGGAATCTCTGCGGCCAGAGCGCACCCAATCTTGAGCCCAGCGCTCCAGCTCGGCGCGCTGGCGCAGGTCGTCGGCGCGCGTCTCAATAGCCTGACGCAGAGGCGGCCACTGACGAAACAGCGCCTCGTGGGCGACCTCGACGACCGCGTCGTCACCCTCCGCGTCGCTGGTCAACAGCCGCGCCGCGACGAACCCGTCGACCACCCTGCAGCTCTGCGTCGCCCAGGGTGCTGCGCCGCACACGCCGGCGGGTCGGCTCGGTCCCCTCCACGGTCACGAACTTCAACAGCGTAGAAAGCACCGGCGCGGCCCCGTCGCCGGCTTGCAGCTCGGCGGCGACCTTGTCGGCCTGCCTCGACAGCGCGCCCGCCACACCGCCGAGCTGCCGATAGTCCTCGGCACTGACCGTCCCGCCCGGCCCGACCCGCAGGTAGAGCGCCTGAAGGGTGTAGGCCAGCAGCGGCAGCGCGTCCCCCCCACCGGTGTCGTCGACCAGCTCGTTCACCACACCGGGGTCGAACGTCACCCCTGCCTGCGCCGCCGGCCCCTCAATGACCTGGAAGAGCGCCGCGCGCCCCAGCGACCCGATCACCACCGGGCTCCGGAACAGGTCAGCGAAGCCGGTCGTCAGCAACCCGGTCAGGAACTCCGACCGGAGCGTGGCCACCACCCAGAGCCTCGAATCGTCCCGCAGCGCGCCGTCCAACAGCCCGAGGAACGCCGCACGCTCCTGCTCGCCGGTGCGGGTCAGCAGCTCCTCGGCCTGGTCGACCACGAGCAGCACCGAGCGCGCACCGGCAGCCGTGCGCAGCTGTTCGACGCGCCGGACGAGCGCCGTAGGGCCTGTGGCCAGCTCCGCAGCCAGCGCGTCGAGCGTCGTGCCCGCCACCGCGGCGGCGAGGCTGCCGGCAAGACTCCTCGTGGGCTGGTCTGTGGGCACGAACGGCGGCGTGGTCACCCAGCGGCTGCGGCGCTGCGCGAGGCGGGGCAGCAGCCCGGCCTGCACCAACGACGACTTCCCGGCCCCCGACGGGCCGATCACGGTCACGAACCGGTGCGCGTGGTCCGGCAGGGTCGGGTGGAGCCGGTCGAGCAGCTCGACGATCTGCGGCTCGCGGCCGAAGAAAACCCCGGCGTCCTCCTCGATGAACGACTCGAGCCCCGGGTACGGCGGCCGAGTCGAGTCCCAGGCGCGCTTGGGCGACGGGGGTCGCTCCAACAGGTACAGCCAGACCTGCACACCGATGATGAGCACCAGCGTGCCGCCGAGCAGCGGCAGCGCCCACCGCTGCAGCACGCTGAAGGCAGGTGCCGACACGCCGGCCGTGTTCGCGAGATAGTCAACGACGAGCGCAAGCAGCACGCCGAGCACGAGGAGCAGGATGTTGAGGACAATGGAGAGCCGCCGGCGAGGCATGTTCCGTAGTGTGGAGCATCTCAG
>JBOGEB010000374.1:0-1789 GCA_050743125.1 Egibacteraceae bacterium | reverse complement strand
GGCACGTATCGCCTTGTGTGCCGAGTCGACGCATCTGCGCGCGTGGCGCACCTCCTCGACGTCGACCACCGGGCCGACGTGTACCGACGACGCTGACACGTCGGCGTCGGCGCGACGAGCGGCGCCACAGGTGGTCCGCGCCACGGACAGAATGAGTCCGGGAATCTGTCGGGGTCGGGCACATCCGCACGAGGTGGTCTCTTCTTCTGTCGGTTCATGTCATCACTCATAAAGTCGGCCATCCGGTCACGGCGCGGAGCACCCGTTCCAGTTCTATTCGTCGGCCCCCAACACGCTGATAGTCAGCGACCGCCTGTCCACCGCTGGATCATTCCCTCAGCTGCTCGGCGGTTTGAGGAGTGAAGAGACGGCTGTTCTGGCCACGCGGTAAACGAACGGTCCGTCCTGTTCTCCGAGCTGTTCGATCCGGCGCCACTGGCACATGACGATCTCCAGCTGGTGCCAGTTGTCGAGTCGCTCGTTACTGGTGATGGCGAAGACCTTCGCCCTGTAGGCCGTGATCGCTGCGATCTCGGCTGGACGGCTACGGATCCGCTGATCGCGGGTGATGATCGACCAGCCGGCACGCGCCACGACCGGGATCCATTGATCGTCGGGCACAGCGGTACTCGTGACCGGGCATACAGGCCGTTTGCGCCGCTTGATCGTTGCGCCGGGATCGCCAGGGTAGGTGACATCGATCCGGAGAGCGGCCAAGATCTTTGCGAGACCGAGCGTGTCGGCATCGATGTAGTAGCGAACGACCACGCGCGTTAGGCAGCGGCCCACTCGTAGGCCAACGCTTGCTTGACCAGGGTTACGTCGAGAGAGAAGTCGCTGGCGATGTCTTCGATCGGCTCGCCCGCGTCGGCCAGCTCGGCGAGGACCTCCGTGCGAATGCCTTCTACGGTTGGCGCGCCGAAGGCGAAGTCAGGGTCGATAACGACCTTGGATGACTTCCCCGCGGGGTAGATCCGTTGCGCCCATTGGTCCCCGTGCGTCGCGAACTCGACGCGCTCGAGGAACGACTCGGCCGGCTTGGTCAACAGCAGCTGACCGGATCCAGCGTCCACAACCATGCGCAGATCGGCGCTCAGACCAAGCTCCTGCTCGATCTCGAGTACCAATCGCCGGCCCGGCCCAACGAACGGCTTGAAGTGCGCAAGCGGATAGGGAACGCCGAACGCCTCTCGGAGCCGGTCGATGACCGGACGCAGGTGCTGGAGAGAAACCTTGCGCTGGCGGTACTCGCGCAGGTAACCCGCTTCTACGTACTCGCCCCAGGTGACGTTGTTGGACCCGGTCGGCTCGGGGCGGATGACGGGGGGGTAGCCCTCGACAGGACGGCCCTCCAACCACCACCGCAGAGTGGAGGCAGGCATACGGAGCAGGCGAGCCGCCTCGCTCACCGTGTAGAGCTCACGGTCGAGAGCCGTCATGCTCATGTGGCACCTCCCGAGCCGAATCTTACGCTCGAGGGTACGTCGGTAGGGTCAAGCCTTGCGGGTACCACGCATACGCCGATGGGCTCTTCGAGTTGGAAGCAGATTGGAAGCAGGACACCCACAAACGACGGCAACTGGCCGTAGCCGTCGAACTTGTGATTCCGCAGCTCAACACCCTCATCGACCGGTTTCCGCAGGTCAACGCAACCGGCCCGAACGCCTTTGCAAGGCGGAGGTTGCCGGTTCGACTCCGGCAGGGTCCACTGAGCTGACCAGCGGTTCTGTGTCGCTGCCCTGTCCGAGAGCTCCGGGTTGGAAGCAAGTTGGAAGCAGCCGCTCACGCC
>JBOGEB010000373.1:0-1815 GCA_050743125.1 Egibacteraceae bacterium | reverse complement strand
TGAGGCGGTTTCGGTGGCAAGGGCCGCCGAAACCGCGCTTCGCCCACGGGACAAGGCCGCGGTTCTCAAACACATTCTAAGGACGGGCTTATCCGGTGAACGGGCGGCCGAGCTCCGCGTCGGTCATGTCCATGACCTGGGGCCACCTGGCCGCCAGGTCCTCGACCGTCGGGACGCCGTCGAAGCGCGCGCCCTTGGCCTGGCAGTAGCGGACGCGCGCGTAATGGCCGCCGCCGGCCAGGATGACCTCGCCCGTCTCGGCGCACTCCTCGGACGCGAGGTAGGCCACGAGCGGCGACACGTAGGCCGGGTCGAGCCCGGCGAGCGTCTCGGGAGGGTAAATCCCCTCGGTCATCCGCGTGGCAGCGAGCGGCGCGACCGCGTTCGCGGTGATCGCGTACTTGCGCCCCTCGAGCGCGAGCGCGTTGACAAGCCCGACCACGCCGAGCTTCGCGGCTGCGTAGTTGCACTGCCCGAAGTTGCCGTACAGCCCGGAGGTCGAGGTGGTCATGATGACTCGCCCGAACCGCTGCTCCTTGAGGTGCGGCCAGGCCGCTCGGGTGACCCAGAACGCGCCGTAGAGGTGCACCTCGAGCACCGCGTCCCACTGCTCGCGGGTCATGTTCGCGAGCGTGACGTCACGGAGGATCCCGGCGTTGTTCACGACCACGTCGACCCGCCCGAACGCGTCAAGGGCGCTCTGGACGATCGCCTGCCCCCCCTCGGCACTCGCGACGCTGTCGTAGCTCGCGACCGCCTCCCCTCCGGCCGCCGTGATCTCTCCGACGACCTGGTCGGCCATCTGGGTGCCCGCGCCCGTCCCGTTCTTGGCGCCACCAAGGTCGTTCACCACGATCTTCGCGCCACGCGAGGCGAGCAGCAGCGCGTGCTGCCGCCCGAGGCCACCCCCGGCCCCAGTCACCACGACGACCCGACGCTGCACTCCAGGCATCTGCGCTCCTTTCCAGGCGAGGGTCCGTACGAGGGTAACCGTACCCTACGGCCCTCCGACCTTCACAAGGTTTTCCACAAGTTTGTCAGAACTGACCGTTGACGAAAGGAGACGATCGGTCTTACCTTGGCGCGTGTCGAAACGCATCGAACTGCCCAGAGGAGCACATGCCATGCGCCACTCCCCAATCCACCCACCCGCGCCGCTGCCGCGGGGTCCGCGCCGGTCCGGGCCGGCTGCCTCTCGACGACGCAGACAGGATGTGTATACTGCGTCTATGAGGCGTATACAGATCTACATGGACGAGACGCTCGACGACGCGCTCGAGGCCGAGGCGGCCCGCCAAGGCACCTCGAAGGCCGCGTTGATCCGGTCCTACGTGGCAGCGCATCTGCGCCCCCTGCCGGCACCCGATCGGGACCCGCTGGCGGAGCTCATCGGCGCGTATGACGACGATCCGGGATCGGTGGACGCGGTGGTCTACGGGCCATGAGGTTCGTCGACACGAGCTTCTGGGTCGCGCTCCAGTACACCAAGGACGCGAACCACGCGCAGGCGGTCGTGCTCTGGTCCTCCGACACCGGGCCGCTGCTGATGACCAACCTTGTGCTCGGGGAGACCTGGACGTTCCTGCGCCGGCGAACTGGCCACCAGGCGGCCCTGGCGTTCCTCGACCGGGTCGCCCGGTCCCCCCGCGTGGAGGTCGCCCACGTCCAGCCAACCGACGAGGACGACGCCTGGGGCTGGCTCCGGCGCCACGATGAGCGCGCCTACTCGTTCGTGGACGCCACGAGCTTCGTCGTGATGCGCCGCCAACGACTGCGCGAGGCGCTGGCCTTCGACGGCGACTTCGCCGCCGCCGG
>JBOGEB010000372.1:0-1842 GCA_050743125.1 Egibacteraceae bacterium | reverse complement strand
TCGAGCTCGAGTCGGGGGTCGGCAACTGCTTCCCCGGCCTCGAGGTCGACCTGCGCAACCTCGACCGCCGGTTCTTCCCGTTCGTCGCCGTCGATTTCGTCGGGCGCCAGATCGCCGTGGCCGAGGTGGCCCTCGACCAAGCCGAGCAGGAGCTGGCCGCCGGCCCCCTGCTCGACGGGCTGCGCCGGCTGGCCACCGAGGCCCCCGGCACCTGGCAGGTGACGAGGCTGACCGGCGACTTCGCCGGCTTCGGCCGGCAGTCCTTCGCGGTCAGCAGCCTCGGCTCCAGCGACCAGACGCCAGTGGACGCCTGGACGGCGGTGCGGCTGCTGCGCCCTGCCACCCAGGTGGAGCTGACGCTGCAGCGGCCGGGTGCGGCAACCCCGCTCACGCTGGCCGCTCCTCGCGCCTCCTACCTCACCGACGACGGCGCCTTCGCCGCCATGTTCTCACCCGGCGAGCTGACCCAGTCGCTGTGCTCACCGTGGACGCACGACTTCCGGGACTGCGGCTGCTTCTACTGGGCGTCCAACCATCCCGACATCGTGCTCCCGGCCCTGCCGACCGGGGTGCCCGCCGACGACCCCGACTGGGGCGTGCGGACGCTGTGGATGCGCTCGGAGCGCGAGGGGGGCCCTCCGCCCCCTCCCGACGGCCAGCACTCCGGCGAGATGGCCCATCACGAGATCAACGCCCGGTGGCAGGACCTCGACGTGGCGCTCGACGGGCGGGAGCAGCGGGTCCCCTACGCACCCACCGTGGTGGTGGGCGTGCCGCTGGCGCCGGGCCGGCTGGAGCCGGCGCTGCGCTACGCCGCTGGCGTGGAGCTGGCCGTCATGCTCGAGTACCTGGCCGCCGTCTTCAGCGTGAACCGCAACGCCGGCGCCGCCGGGTCGGCGCTGCGCAACGACGCCAGGGCGGCCCGGGCCGAGCTGCTGCGGGTGGCCATCGGCGAGATGCGCCACCTGCGCGAGGTCAACGCCCTGCTGTTCGACCTCCACCTGGCCTCCGGCGCCGCCGGTCCGTTCGTCCCGGCGCTCGGCGTCGCCACCCTGATCCCCGAGCCGCCCGGGGCGCCCTCCCGCCCGGTCCGCTATCGCGCGCTGACCCCCGAGGCGCTCGCCGACTTCGTGGAGATCGAGGCGCCGTCGCTGACCGTGGACGGCCTCTACCTCGGCATCCTGGCCACCTTCGAGCGGGACGGCCAGGAGCGGCAGGCCGCCGTCGTGCGGTCGATCATGGCCGACGGCGCCGACCACTTCGCCACCTTCACGGCCATCCAGGAGTGGCTGGGCCGCCACCCCGGCACCCCGTACCTGCTGCCGCTTACGACCCCGCCCGCGTCAGAGCCTGCGCTCGGAACCCTCCAGCAGCGCTACGAGCAGGTGCTCGACCTGCTGCACCAGGGGTACACGGCCGGCGTCCCGGCGGGGGCAGCCGAGATCGCCACCGCAAGGCTCGTGATGCTCGGTCCGGCTGGGGTGGAGGGCGCCTGCGACGCGCTCGCCCAACGCGGGTTCCTCGCCACCTTCGCGGTGCCGGCCGACCCTCGCTTCGCCGCCGTGCCGCCACCGCCATGAGCGTGGCCGAGGGCGTCGTGGGCGATCTTGCAGTGGAGACCGTCGTCCTGGGCTCGGGGCCGGTGGCGCTCGCCTACGCCCTGTTCGCCGCCCGCCTGGGACCAGTGGTCCTGCGCTGCCGTCCGCCGGCCACCGTGCCGGCGGTCGAGAGCGTGCCCGCCCCGCTGCTCACGCTGCTGCTCGAGCTGGGCGTCACCCCCGCCGAGCTCGACGTCGACCACCTGACCACGCAGCGGCTGGTGGCCTGGGACGATCCGGCGCC
>JBOGEB010000371.1:0-1865 GCA_050743125.1 Egibacteraceae bacterium | reverse complement strand
CGCCGATGCCGGCACCAGCCCGCGGCGGTCGCCTCGGCGCGGATGTCGGGCACGCCCAGCCGTGGCAGCGGCGTCCCAGCGTGGCAGGCGGCTCGCAGGCCAGCGCCTTGACCGCGACGACGGCCTCCGGGGGAAGACCCCAGGCCGGCCGGCTCGGGGCCGCTCGTCCAGTCCGGCCAGACCCTGCTCGAAGAAGCGCTTACGCCGCTTGCAGACGATCTCGCGGCGGGTGTCCAGCCGTGCGGCGATCTCGTCGTTGCCCGTGCCGGCGGCGGCCAGCAGCGCCGTCTCGGCTCGCGCGACGTCCCGATACGGCAACGTGTACGAACGGGCGCGCCGTTCCAGCTTCTGCCGGCCGGCGTCGCTCAGCTCGATGCGGTACGGGCTCCTGCGTAGCATCGCCTGCCCCTGTTCCGGGGCAGGCCACACGTCAGCCCACCTCTAGACTACGTGACCGTAATTATGCACCAAGCACCAAGTCAACCTGGGCGACCTCCGCGCGCCAGCTGTCCAGTCCCCTCCAAAGCAGCAGCCTTCGCACGGACCTAGGCGAGCGCGACCGACCGCACTGGAGCCAGCCCGCTCACGAGCAGCGTCCAGGAGCGGCCCTCGTCCTGCGAGCCGTAGACCTCGCCCTCGTCTGTGCCGCACACGACGGCCGAGCCCGAAGCGGCGAGGCACCCGGTGTCGATGTTGCTGGCGAACCACTCGGGGAGGCCGTCACGGCAGCGCACAAAGGGCACACCGCCTTCACGAGGCCTGCGGTAGATCCCCGCCTGCCCGGCGAACGGGCCGGCCGAGGCCGTGACGAGCACCGTCGAGCCCGCGAAGGCGACCGCGCGGCAATAGCTGGCGTGGAGCCCGTCGGTGGCCCAGTCCCAGGTCTGGCCGCCGTCGCGGGTCTGGCCGAACCCGATCGCCGCCGCGACGATCGTGGTGCCGGTCTGTGGGTCGCAGCACACCTGGTGGGTGTCGGCATCGACCTCGACGACTTCGTCCCAGCCGCCGTCGAGGTCCGCCGCGCGCCACACACCGCCGACGTGGACGTTGACCCAGACCGCGCCCTCGCCGTCGACGGACAGCGAGCGCGTGTCCGGCGGGCCGCCCCACGGGGTGTACCACTCGTCCCTGCTCGGGATCTGGTCGAACGAGGCTACGGCCGAGCCGGTGAGCGCCTCCACCAGGTGCGCCTCGGAGGTGCCGACCAGCACCCGCACGCCGGCCGGCAGCAGGCAGCGCGCCTTCAGGCGGTCGAGGCGGGCGACCTCCTTCCAGCCGTTCGCAGGCCCGCCCGCCTGCACGTCCGCGCGGAGCACGACCTCGTCATCGACGATCGCCCAGACGCCGTCGTCGCCCACCACCAACGCATCCACCGCGTGGCCGTCGAACTCCCGTGAGCCGACGCCCACCTCGTGCAGCCCGTCCTTGGTCCCCACCAGGATCCTCATCGTCACCCTCCTCACCGCGGCGTGGCGAGCGTTGTGGCCAGGGTTCGTCACGCATCCGTTACGAACCCTGGCCACAAGGGGCGGAGGCTGAGGGATTCGAACCCTCGAGGGGCTTTGTGACCCCAACGTCATTAGCAGTGACGCGCCATAGACCGAACTAGGCGAAGCCTCCCGGCTCGCCCGCAGCGCGAGGGGGTCTGAGGGACACCCCGAGGCCCGGGCGCCCGTGAGTGTAGCGCCCACGGCCCTACACTGCCCCTCGGAGGCGTGGCTGAGCGGCCGAAAGCGACGGTCTTGAAAACCGTTGGGCGCGGCAACGTGTCCCGTGGGTTCGAATCCCACCGCCTCCGCCCCTGACCAGCGGGTTCGCCGTGGTCCTGAGCGTGGGCCGGTGCCGGTAGCGGACTCCGTGGCAAC
>JBOGEB010000370.1:0-1877 GCA_050743125.1 Egibacteraceae bacterium | reverse complement strand
CCCGCAGCAGGTCGTGGAGGTGGGCCGAGACCTCGCCGATGAGGTGGTTCTCCAGCACCTCCCGCTCGCGCGCGTCGAGGATCGACTGGCGGCTGGCGACCTCGTCGGCCAGGGCGTCACGCAGCTGGGTCATCGAGCAGGTCCGTCCCTGGAACGAGACGGTGACGACCAACACCTGGTCGACCAGCGTCGCGGACGGCTCGTAGCCGTGCGGCAGGAGCGTGTCGACCGGGGTCTGCAGGTGCCCGTGGATGCCCCGCTGCGTGCGCTGCCAGGCGAGGTCGTCGCTGACGACGTCGATGAGGAGCTGCTCGATCCGGCGGGCGGTGCGGACCGCCCGGTCCACCGACCACGAGTCGGGCTCCACCGCGGCGAGCTCTGGGTGGGCCACGCCGAGCAGCTCGGTGCCCGCGACGGCCTCGAGCGCGTCGACTGCGGCCTGTCGGCGGCGGGCGTCGCTGCCCAGCGCCTCGGTGAGGCTGGCGATGTCGTGCTCGGCGACCGCGAGCGCTGTCCGGGCCTCCGCGTGCGCCTCGCGGGTCTGGCCGAGCTCCACGCGCAGCGCGGCGACCCGCGCCCGCGCCGCCGCCAGCTCGGCGAGGACCTCCTCGACCTCCGCACCGACGCTCGCCTCCAGCGTGTCACGCTCGGCGACGGCCTCGGCCGCCCGAGTGCCCGCGTCGGCGGCCACCGACGCCTGGCGGGCCTCGGCCTCTGCGGCCTCGCGGGCGCGTCCGGCGGCCTCGTCGACCTGGCGGCGGGCCACCACATGGCCGCGGAGCGTCGGCCACAGCCTCGCGACCGCCTCGCGGTAGCCGCGACCGCCTCCAGCAGCCCGGCGAGGTCCCCGAGCCACTGGGTCACGCCGAGGTCGGCGGCGGCGGCGTCCCGTTCGCCGGTCGCGGCCTCCAGCACCTGCCGGCGGCGGGCGACCCGCTCGTCGGCCTCTGCCAGGCAGGTCCGCTGGCGCTGGACCGCGCGCCCGGCCTCGTCGAGCGCGGCCAGGGCCTGCCGGACGGGCGTGTCGTCGGGGGCGGCGGCCACCTCGTCGTCGGCGACCTGCCGGCGGAGGTCGATGTGGTCCAGCTCGGCGCGGACCGCGTCGGCGTCCCGCTCGGCCGCCACGATCGCCTCGGCCAGCTCGCCCAGCCGCTGGCGGCGGGCGGCCTCGCGAGCGCCCTGGCCAAGGTGCTCGGCAGCGGGCTTGGCCCACACGCCGTGGGCCGGTCCGGCCTGCCAGCGGCCGTCTGGCGCCACCCAGATCGGATCCATCGGATCCCCGCCCGCCGACGGCCGCTGCGCGTCCGTCCTCACCCCAGAGCCGACATCGTCCGCGTCTGGGGCGTCAGCGGTGCGAAGGCCGATGTGGCGGAGCACGACCGCGACGGTGTCGTCGGCGACGCCGGCAGCCTGGGGGTCGTCCCGGTCGACGGCGGGCACGAGCAGGGCGGACAGGTTCGCTCGAGGAGTCGGGCTGCTGCCCGCGACGAGGACCGTGTCGTGCTCGTCAGCGGCCAGCAGCCGTCCGTCGGGGGTGACCCAGGCGTCAAGGAGGCCGGCTGCCTCCAGCGCGGCCTCGATCCCCGCCTTGGCCGCCTCGTCCACGCCAGGGGCGAAGTCGCACAGCAGCCACAGCGGCGCGCCGGGGCGGGTGGCGCGGGCCTGCGCGGCGCGGGTGTGCGGGGCTGGTGGCGGGGTGTGCCCGCCGGCCCGCAGGCGCTCGTGCTCGGCGCGGAGCTCGCCGAGGTCGGCCTCGGCGTCGGCCCGGAGCCGGGTCAGCCGCGCAGCGGCGGCGGTCCGCGCCTGCCCGACCGCCTCCGCGACCGGGCTGGCGCCCTCACCGGTGCGGGCCCAGTGCTCGAGCTCCCACACCACGC
>JBOGEB010000369.1:0-1923 GCA_050743125.1 Egibacteraceae bacterium | reverse complement strand
GTGAGCTTGGACACGGGCAGCAGGAGCACGACCGTCCCGCCGGCGGTAAGGCCGAACAACCGTCTTCGGTCCACTTCTTCGGTCCATTCTTCCGGGGTCATCCAGGTCCACCAGCGGGCGGCTTCGAGGGTATCTCCTATCCCGAGCTGGGCGACCGAGCCGACCTTGAAGTATTTGCACAACGCGCGTCGGAACAAGCGGAACGGCCTGTTCGTGCGGGCCTCCCAGCGGCGCAGGGTGCGCGCGTTGATCCCCCCGCCCTCCTCACAGCACAGCTCGAGCTGGACGCACGTCTCGGGCCTGTTCAGCCCCAGAAGCAAGCGGCGGATCTCCAGCTCGGTGACCTTGCGCACACAGTCGTCCAATTCCTTTGGCCCCTTATATGCCTTGTCACGCCCGCTTCGCTGAGCGAACTCAAAGCGTACCCCGCAGGTGAGAGTGCCTGAAATAGGCAATTCGTGAACTTGTCCGGGCTCTTTAACCGGCGCAGGTCCGGCAATCAGCGCCGAGCGTGGCTCATCCGCCACGGGGAGGTGCCTCACCATCGCCCTATGAGCGAGCAGCGTGGAAGCCGACCGGACTCACCGCGGGTCGAGCGGGTCGAAGGGGCGGTGGCCGTTTTCACGCCGTGTCACGGGGCGCGGGTGCTGTTCCCACCAGACCAGGCGGTCCCGGATGAGACGCTCTGCGTGGTCTGCCCACGTGACGGCGTCGAGTGGCGCCTCGAGCTGGCCGCCGACGAGGCCGTCGAGGCTGGGCTGCGCGCCGTCTGGGCAGACCCGGAGCCGGGACGGTGACGGCGCTGCGGACGGATTCCGGGCGGGTGGTGGCCGGTCCGGCGGTGGTCGAAGGGCAGGAGGCGGCCCGGTGACCGGCAGGGTCGAAGGCGTGCCCGGGCTGATCCGCGTCGAATGCGAGGACCCGCTGGCCGTCTCCTGCGCGGTGTGCGGAGGCGTGACACAGATCTGGGGCTACGAGCCCGTCCAGCTGCTGCCCTGGAAAGTGATCGAGCATCGGCTGACCGAGCACTGGGACGGCGCGCACGACCCGACGCTGCTCGACGGGCAGGACGGGCCGTGACCGGGCGGCGGGACCCGGCCCTGGTCCGGTTGGAGGAGGCCGTGATCGTGGTGACGACCGACTGCTGCCACAAGGAGATGCCGCTGGCCAGGCGGCAGGTCGACCTGGGCGAGCGGCGTCCGCTGTGCTGCTTCTGGTGCGGGCGCCGCCGCCGGCTCCAGCTCGTCGCGGACCCGGTGGCGGGGATGCGGGCGGTGTGGTCGGACCCGCCCGGGACACGGCGGCGGCGTTGGCGGTGGGGCCGGTGAGCGCGCAGCTGGTCTTTTTCGGCGAGGAGCGGCCCGCCTGGCAGGCCGACGCGGCCTGCGCGGGGATGCCGACCGAGGACTTCTTCCCGGCGGGGAGCACCGGTGCGGCGTCAGACCGGATCGCGTTGGTCAAGGCGGTCTGCGCTGTCTGCCCGGTGGCCGGGGAGTGCCTGGAGTATGCGCTGGGCACCGGCAGACCGACGGGGTGTGGGGCGGCATGTCCCAGGACGAGCGGCGCACCGAGCGACGACGCCGGCAGCGGCGCGAGCGCCGACGATGAGCGTTCCGGCGTGACAGCCGCACTAAGGACCCGGGTCGAAATAACGTTGTCGTTTGGGCGGTGTTCGCCCTTGTGGCCAGGATTCGTCACGCATACGTGACGAATCCTGGCCACAAGACGATTCCTGGCCACAGCGCTGACACACATCACGCACAGTCAAGTCGACCTCACGAACGGTGTAGCGATCGTCGTCAAGGATTCGGCCGGGCCACCAGTTGTTCGTGACCTCGTGGTCGTCCCACTGCGCGAATACCGGGACCCGCGCGTTGAACCGCCGTACGTGCTCGTCCATCACGTTGTAGCGGTACTGGCCCC
>JBOGEB010000368.1:0-1946 GCA_050743125.1 Egibacteraceae bacterium | reverse complement strand
CCGACGGCGATCAGCTTGGCGCCGACCTGGTTGGCGTGGTCGAACAGGCGGGCGAACTTGCGGGTGCCAAGCATGTTGGCCTCGTCGACGACGAGGACATCGGCTGCGCTGAGCCGGTCTCGTCCCTGGGCGAGGTCGCACAGGAACCGGTCGACGGTCAAGCTGCGGATGCCGGCGCCGGCGTCCAGCTCGAGCGCGGCGACCCCGGTCGGGGCCAGCCCGCGCACGGTCATCCGCTGCCGTTCCGGTAGGAGGAGGTTGGCGGTTTGGAACGCGGTGCGCACAGCGTCCATCGTGAACGTCTTGCCGGTCCCCGCCCGCCCGACGACCAGGCAGAC
Organism: Egibacteraceae bacterium; assembly: GCA_050743125.1. GTDB lineage: Bacteria > Actinomycetota > Nitriliruptoria > Euzebyales > Egibacteraceae > JBOGEB01. The sequence goes on along the minus strand of JBOGEB010000368.1, from coordinate 1,608 downwards.
GCCGGCGCCGCCGGCGCACACCGACCGCACCACCTCCGCTTGATCTTCGCCGAGTGGTTTGCCGAACGTCTCGTAACGGTCGACCACGGCCTGGACGACCTGATACGGGACGACGTGACGGTCCTCGTCCTGGCGGGCCGCGGCCTGTTCGACGATCCCTCGCTCCAGCTTCAACAGCTCCGGGGTGGAGTAGCGCCAGGCTCCGGTGCGCGGGTCGGTCAACAGCTGCACAGCCCGCTCGGACAGGAACCGGTCGGCCAGCGTCTCGATCTCGGCCACCGGCAAGGTGCCCACCTGGTCGCCGATCGCGCGGAGCACGTGGCCGCGGGTAAACGTCGAGGCCTGGCCGGTCAACCCTGTTGGTGAGGCCAGCCGGTCAAAGATCGCCTGACGTTCGTCCGGACCCAGCTGCTGTTGGGTCCGGACCTGTCCGCGCATCCGGTCGAAGAGCGCCCGGACATCCCAGCCTCGGCCGGCCGCTTCGGCCGTCCACCGGCCCCGCTGCGTCGGCGCCGCTTCGCGGGTCTTGGCCTCGCGCAGCTGATGGGCGAGCCAGTTCGTCACCGCCGGGTGACCGGCAGCCCCTCGGCCTGGCGGCGGGCGAGTTCTTCTTCGATCCGACAGCGGGCTTTGGAGAAGTGTCGGATCATCTCCTCGGGGATGCCGGCCAGCTCACGGTTGCCGTGCTCGTCTGCCGGACTCCACTCCAACCCCAGCGTGGCGGTCAACTGCCGCTGGTAGGTGGCCCGGTAGACAGCGTCAGCCGCTTTGAGCTCGTCGAGGAGGGGACGGCCGTCCGGTGCGGTCCACCGCTCGTCCGGCCCCTGAGCGCGGTTCATGACGATCACATGGGTGTGCGGCAGCGGATCCCCCGCCCGGCTGGCCCGATGGTCGAACCCGACCGCCAGCAGACCGGCCGCGTCGACCCTGTCTACGCCGTTGCGGCCGCGGCGCAGTTTGGCGAACCGCTCCAGATAGGCCACCGCTGCTTCCAGCCCCGCATGGTGAGCCGCCATCGCCGCCTGCGACTCCTCGACCGTGCCGAGCCCGTACAGCAGCGCCACGCTCTTGGCCGGGCGGAACACGAAGTCGTAGGCGAGCACGCCGTCGGTGCGATGGTGACGTCCCAGCAGCTCTCCCGTGCGTGGGTCCCTGCCGACGAAAACCCGGCGGAACTGCTCCGCGGCCACCTCTCCAGACAACCCGAACGCTTTCGGGGCAGCGGAGCCGAGCCAGTAGCCGGGCGCCTCCCCGTGGCCGGAAAGATACGCCTCCCGATCCCCAGCGACCTCGCGAAGATAATAATCCTCACGCCCAACTCCGAGCTTTGCCGGATCAATCATCCACCGCCACCTGTGTGGTTTTCCGGCCGCAGGCCGGAGGCCGCATCACTGATGCAATTCTGGGCTCCGCCGGCAGGGTAACACCACCGAGAGAACCGTCGAACAAGAAGTCCGTGCAGGTCAAAGCGCTGTCAGTGACGCAGGGAAACACGATGTGGGAGACAGGAAGCAGAGGGGAGTGGAAGGGAAAGAACGGGACAAGAAAGGTTGCGGTCGATGGAAGCGCGGGCGCGATGACGCTCTGGGATACGTGGGGAGGAAACGG
>JBOGEB010000367.1:0-2001 GCA_050743125.1 Egibacteraceae bacterium | reverse complement strand
TTTCTGGCGTGCTCGGCGCAGCGCCGCAGGTGTGGTCTGTGGCGTGGGTGTCCTCGTCAGCGTGATCCCAGCCGGTCGGTAGCCCGCTGACCAGCGCTCACCCGCCCGCCAGGCCCCCTGACCACCCACAACTTGTACAGAAGCGCCGTATTTATGCCGCGGGGTATTAACGGGGTACTAAGGGCTTGGGCATAAATAACGTTGCTGTTTCCCGATGTGCAGTGACACGGCGCGCCGGTGCCGCACGCCTCGAGCGCGTGCCGGCCGCTGGTCGCAGCGACCCCCGCCGCGTCCGCCTGCAGCAGACCCAGCGTCATCGCGAGCAGCCCATTCCGACCGTGCGTGACGCGTGTCAGCGCTGTGGCCAGGAATCGTCATATGGCCAGGGTTCGTCACGCATGCGTGACGAACCCTGGCCACAAGGGCGAACACCGCCCAAACGACAACGCTATTTCGACCCGGGTACTAAGTGGTCCCGTTCGGAAGTTCTTTGAGGGTCTCGGGGTGTCATGCTGCGGCCGATTCGGGAGGAGGGTTGTATTTGGCGAGGCGTGAGAGGAGGGCGTCAAGCTCCTTACGGGTGAATTTCCACTCGAAGGGCTTGGCGGTCTGTTCGTAGCGGGTCTGGAACGCGAGCAACCTGGCAAACCGCTGGCCGGATCGCGTCGAGTATGCGGTCGCCGATCCAGTGTTGCCGCGCGTCGTCGCCTACCGTCATGCGGTTCCTCGAACGCGCCGCGGACGACAACCGGGTGGCACGCACGGTCCTGGACAAGGCGGCGCAGATGCTGCTCACCGCCAACGTGCGCACCTCACCGACGGTCAGTCGACCGCCCTCGACATACCTGAGGCCCTGCAACAGCACTGGGGCGCCACCGTAAGCTGCCCGGCGGCGGGCAAGACCGGCACGGCCTGAGAGCTCAAGAAGGTGAGTCATGGAAATCTCGACGTTTCTTGACCGCAAGCTCGCCCGGCGCTTCAAGACCTATGACAACGACGGCGACGGCTTCATCGAGCGCGAGGACTTCGAGCAGGCCGCGGCCCGGATGGGCGAGGCGTTCGGCCACGGGCCCGACTCCCCGGCCCGCCAACGGCTGGCGGACCTGTGCCTGCAGCTATGGCGCCAGCTCGCCACGGTCGCCGACGTCGATGACGACGGCCGCATCGGCGAAGCCGAATACAAGGCCGCGTTCGCCGCGGGCCTGCTGGAAACACCCCAGTCGTTCGACGAGGGCTACGTGCCGTTCCTCGACGCGATCATGGACATCGCCGACACCGACAGTGACGGCAAGCTCGACGTCGATGAGCACGTGCGCTGGACGGGTTCGCTGATGAACCTGCCCGAGGTCGACGCCCGCGAGGGGTTCCGCAGGCTCGACCAGGACGCTGACGGCTCCGTCACCACCCACGACCTGCTCGAAGCCATCCGCGAGTACTACTTCAACGACGACCCGGAATCGTTTGGAAGCTGGCTGCTCGGCCCCCTCGATCCCCGATAGGCGCAGCGCATAACGGAGGCGATCAGACACGGTGCGTCTTGGTTCTCTGGGGTGGCTGGACACCAGAGAGAGCTGATCACCGATCCGCACGTGCGCGCCTACCCCGACGAGGACGACCCCGCGCCTGACACCCCGGTGACGCGTTCCCTCAGCTACGAGGGAACGCGTCACCCCAGGCGCTCCGGCAAGCTGCTGACCGGTCATTTTCCGGCTCTTGCATGGACCTGTGAGTGGGTTGCGCGGACGTCGCGCGGACGTCGCGCGGGACCGAACTGCGGCCAGCCTGCCCGGGCAGCCACCTCGCCCACCGCCACACGCACACCCACAATCTCTCCGCAAACCCTTGCCAACCACATCGCCACATGACACAATACAAACATGCGTACGAACCAGGTGGAGGGTGCGGCGGTCGGGACCCTCGACGACCACGCGCTGCTCGACCTGGCCGAGCGTGTACTCGCCGCGCTGGGCGCCCAGCCGCTGGACGGGCAGGTCGACGACG
>JBOGEB010000366.1:0-2004 GCA_050743125.1 Egibacteraceae bacterium | reverse complement strand
CGAAGGTGAGGGTGGGCTTCCCCGTCCCCGCACCAGACGTCAGCCATGCCTCGACCGCTGAAGCAGCTCAACCCCCTATGCGTCGTGGCCAACCGGCTCTGCGGCACAACCTGGGACGGATCGGCGAACTTGACACAGCCGCCTCCCGTCGGGCTCAGGGTCTTCCCGCGACGGTGGAGAACCCGGGCGTGCGAGCGTTGCGACAACGAGCGCGGAGCGTCTACCGTCGGTGCGGGGGCTGGGGTCGTGGAGTCTTTACGGAGCGACGCCGACGTGGGCGGCTGACTGTGAGGCTGGGAAGCGTTAGACCCGCTCGGGGTCGATGGGCAAATCCCGGTAGAGGAGTGCCGCTTCGTCGGCAGCCGCGACGATGTGCAGTGCCTCCAGTACGCGTCCCGGGTCGCCGCCGGCGGTTCCGAACGTGCGGGCGACCACCTCGAGGACGGGGGTCCGTGCGCCCAAGTCGAGGGTTGCGGCCTCGTCCCGTGTAGGCATGCGGGCGGTCACTTTCTCGGTTCGGCGGGCGGGCAGGAACCCTGCGCGCACGAGGCCTCGGTACACCCCGCCGTGGACGATCGAGGACGCGGCGAGCTCGGTGCCCTCGGCAAGGTCGAAAGGCAGGTACGAGGTGTGGATCTGTGCGACGCGCCCGTTCGACAGGAGCGTGCGGCGGCGGACGACTACGCTCTGCCCGGCGGAGATGGCGAGCCACTGAGCTTGCTGATCGGCGGATGCGGTCGTCTCGACTCCGATGAGGTGCCACGCCGCAGAGTCCGCAAACGATGTCCCGCGCGGATGCTCGGGGCTGTAGCGCACCGCAGTCGAGGGCCGCAGCCGGACGACGGTGCGGCGGCCCTGCGAGGTCGTCCAGCCCTCGTCACGCAGAGCGCGCAGGGCGTTGAGGACCGGCTGTCTCGATACCCCGAAGCGCTCGGCCAGGGCATCGACGGTGGGCAGCGTGCCCCCAAGCGGGTAGAGGCCACGGACAAGCTCGTCACGGAGCGTGTCGGTGATCTCCTCGAACCGAGAGCGCCTGGCCATGCTGCTCCGTTGCCTGCCGTGGGCGGGGACAGATCGGTGTGGTGGGATCCTTGACAATATGCTAGTAACGTACTAGCATGACTAATGGAGATGCCCCAAGGATGGGGCACGCCGGCAGCCCCGCCCGTCACAGTTACCAGCCGGGCGGGCGGGCCCTTACCTCTCCACGGAGGTCTGGCCATGCTAGTCGATCGACCTGATGGCGGCTGGTGCGAGCACGGCGGCGACGCCGCCGCGTGCTCGCCCTGCCAAGACCGCAAGGCCAACGGCAGCGGAGGCGATGACACGTGTGGTCTTCGTAGAGGAAGGCATTCGGCTGTGCGTGGGCTCCCAGCTCTGTCACCTCGGTGGACGTCGGGGACTGGTCGACACGACGGGACACTCCTGACCCGCAACGGATAGACACCTGTCGAATCACTCTCCTGGAGGCGGGTCGTGGGGCTTTGTCCAGCCAGCCCGTTGGTCGGCTCACTGCGCGTCGGTGACGAGGAGCACCAGCCGCTGTTGCTCGCGGGCCATCGGCTGGTGCAGTGGGCGGAGGGGATCGCCCCACCATGCGGGCGACCGGTTCCAGCCGGGGGGCATCCGGTGGAACCGCGCCCCGGCCGACGGCCCTGCGGAGAGCGTCCGCCTGCTGGAGGCGCTGCTGGCCGAGACGGAGCAGGAGCCCGGCCTCATCCGCGCGACGTTGCGGCAGGCTCGAGACCGCGCCGTCCCACACGCGCAGCGCGGGTGGACGGGCGGTGGCCGCTTTCGCTGCGACGGGGCTCGGTCACGTTCGGTCGGCAGGTCGTCTGGCGAGGACCCTGGCGCCGTGGACGAAGGCGAGCGGATCGCCTGCGGCGAGCGCGGACAGGCCAAGCCTGCACCGGCGTTCTTTCTGGTGCGCGGCCCGCTGGCGTACGGGGACCGGCGGGCGCGGCGTGCGCCGGGTGCTGCCGCCGGCGGGTCGAGCAGGCGGGG
>JBOGEB010000365.1:0-2008 GCA_050743125.1 Egibacteraceae bacterium | reverse complement strand
CCGGCGTCGGTCACGTCGGTCTTGCGGCCCGGGACTCGTTTGACGTGACGGGTTGACCAGCATCAGCTCGAAGTGGCCCTCCAGCGCATACCAGACCGGCTTCCAATAGACGCCGGTGGCCTCCATCTTGAGTTTCGCGGTTATGCGGCGGCTTGTGCCCAGGCCAGGCGTACGGCGGCGATTTCTTCGTATGTGGGCCGGTCAGGGTGTTGCGGCCGAAATTCGGCGGCGATCAGCACCCGCCTAAGGGTGGCGAGCATGTCCGCGACCGACGGGGTGGTCTTGCAGGCATACCACGGCGCATGCCGTCTGCGCTGGGCGACCACGTCGGGGGTGTGCCCTGCCACGGCGTACCACACGATCGCCAGGCCCAGGGGGCAGAACCCGAACGGCACGGTCCGCTCGACCGCTTTGGGGACCCGGTTACGGGCCTGGCCAACCCCGACGGTCTGCTTGGCGTCAAAGATCGCGACCTCGATCGACCACCTCGAAGCGTACCGGGCAACGATGTCAGTGGCAGGGCTGTCCAGGTCAGTGGTGGCCAACGCCAGGTCATACCCTCCGCCCTGCCCGTCTTTGTCTTTGCGGTCGGTCTCACGAACCAGCACGACGCGGACCTGCTGCGCGCCGAAGGCGCCGTACCACAGGCAGCGACGCTGGGCGACCCAGATCTGCTCATCGCGGGGTGTAACGGGTGACGGTGACCTTGTGCCAACTGGCAGCCGCGGCCAGGTCGGCGGGGGCACCCAGCCGTTTCCCCTTGAGCCGGGGGCGTCCCCGCTGCCCGGTTCGGGGTGGGGCCAGGTCGTACAGCACGGCGTTGCGGCGCAGCCTGGAAGTCACGGTGACTCGGGCGGGCAGGTGACGCAGTTCGCGGGTGGCCCAGGCCGCGTCGGCCACGACATGGATTCGCCGGTCGGGGTAACGCTCGGCGAGCGTGTCGATGAGCTGGCGGGCCAAGACCGGCTTGGTCACGCCCTTTGATCTCCACAGGCGCAAACAGCACGGGCAGGCACACCGGACGGGTCGTAAACGGCAGGTCCACGACCAGCCCGGCGATCACCCAGTTGTTGCCCCAGGCGACCTTGCGCGGGCCTTTCGCGGAGCCGTCATGGCACCAGGCGGCGGCGTGGACCTTGCGGCCTGACCGGTGGAACAAGGTGTCGTCGATGGCGACGGTCAACGCCGCGCCTGCGGGAACGACTGGGCGACGATCACGTCGGCCAACGCCAACCCGACCGCGTCAGCGGACCATCTCGCGGCGGAGAAGAAGCGGTGCGCTCGGCTGTGATGCCAGCACTGCTCCAACCCGGCGCCGGTCAGCATGCCGCACACGGTGTGCGCTGCGGTCTGACGGACAAAGCCGGTGGCCAGCGCGGCGAAGGTGACGAACGTGGGAGCGGTGTAGCACTCCCGGAACGCGGTCAGCAGGTTGGTCAGACAGGCGGGTAGACTCAGGCGTGGAAGCATCAGCGGCACCGTCGCTCTTCGAGAGTCGGCTGTTGTCAACCGCTGATGCTTCCTCGCTCACCCTCCTCAAGTCACGCATCTGGTACGTATCGCGCCCACCGCCGGGCTGCCAATCCCCCAGGCACCCAAAACTGCAAAAGTCGAGTTCCATCACCACCAATGTCACACCCAAAGACTTCAACCAGTCGCGCAGCTCCTCCAAGTCGGTGGCGTAGGTGCGGAACGTCTTGGTCTGCGACCTGCGCTGACCGGTCTTGCCTGGCCGCTCGTCCGGGGTGCGCGCGCATCCGGTCACGGTTTTCTTGTGCACGTCCAACCCGGCGACGCGCTCGGTGACGATCTGCATTCCCCACCTCCTGTGACGATCCGACTGCTTGGTCGCCGTCCCACCGAGTCTGAGGTAACCAACCAGGTCTGGGCGGGTCGGAGTATGTGTGGCGGGTGCACGGGCGGGTGGCTGGCCGTCCGCCGCGGGTGGATCTTGACGAGGAGCGTCGTCTGCACGGGCTGCTCGTCGAGGCGGCGGGCTGCGGGTTGT
>JBOGEB010000364.1:0-2030 GCA_050743125.1 Egibacteraceae bacterium | reverse complement strand
ACGATGCGACCTCGAGCCTGGACACCGTCACCGAGCTGCAGGTGCAAGCCACACTGATGGGTCTGCGGGCAGATCACACCTGCATCGTCGTGGCGCATCGAGCTGCCACCGCCGCTCGCGCGGACCTCGTGGCTTGGTTGGAGGGTGGGCGCATTCGCGCGGTCGCGCAGCACGCGGCGCTCTGGGAGGACCCGGAGTACCGGAACGTCTTCGCCGCCTCGCTGGTCCCGGTGGAGGCTTCTACGAACCTGGGAGGCTGACCATGAGGCACCGCGCGGGCTGGAAGCTGCTGGCGTCGCACCTGGCGCCCCAGCGGCGCGCGCTCGCACGCGTCGTCTTCTGGTCACTCGTCGAGTCTCTCCCGGCATTGACGTCGGGGATCCTGATCGCGGCCGCGATCGACCGCGGGTTCCTCGACCGGCGCCCACTCGTGGGCTTGGGTTGGCTCGGGGCGTTCGGGGCCACCTTCATTGTGAGCACGTTCGCGACCCGCCGGCTCTTCCCGTGGCTGGCCGAGACGGTGGAGCCGCTCCGGGACGCGCTCGCCCGGGATGTCGTGATCGCAGCGCTCGTTCGAGGTGCAGCCGAGGCCGGTGCGGCCGACACGGCTGGAGTCGCCCGGCTGACCGACCAGGTCGCGACGGTGCGTGAGCTTGTCTCTGCATTGCTGCGGACCATGCGCCAATTCGGGTTCACCCTGGTTGCGAGCCTAGTAGGGATGGCAGCCCTAGCGCCCACCATCGCCCTGATGGTTCTCCCACTGATCCTGTTGACCCTTGCGCTCTACGCGGGCTTGTTACGTTCGATCAGCATCCGACAGCGGTCCAGCGTGCTCGCCGGTGAGGCGATCGCAGAGCGGGCTGGCGAGGTGCTTGCCGGCTTGCGCGACGTCGTCGCCTGCGGTGCGGAGCATCGCGCCGCCGAAGCCGTCGGCGGCGCCATCGACCGCGAGGCCAGCGCGGATCGGGCGGTGGCGTTGATTGGGGCGGTCCGGACGCTCGTCATCGCAATCGGAGTCCACCTGCCCGTCGTGACAATCCTGCTCACCGCGCCGTGGCTGATACAGCGGCAGCAACTATCAGTCGGGGCGGTGAGCGGCGCGATCGTCTACCTCACCATGAGCCTCGGGCCAGCCCTGGGGTCTTTCGCCAGCGTAACCGGGGGCTGGGGGCTGCAGCTTGGCGTCGTCCTCCAGCGCCTTGCCGAGGTCTGTGAACTGCCCTCTTCCCCAGCCGCTACGCAACGGCTCAGCCCCACCGGGTGTGACCTCGAGCTCCGCCGGGTGAGTTTCGCTTACGGCCCACACGCCGAGCCGGTCGTCCAAGACCTCAGCCTCACGCTGTGCTCCGGCACGCACTTGGCGGTCGTCGGCCCGAGCGGCGTCGGCAAGTCGACGCTCGCCAACCTGTTCGCCGGGCTCCTGCGACCCCAGCATGGCGAAGTGCGCCTCGGTGGGGTCTCGCTGGAGCACGTGGACGAGACACACCTGCGACGCTCGGTTGCGCTCATCCCCCAGGAGGCGTACGTGTTCGCCGGCACGCTCCGCGAGAACCTCACCTACCTGCGCCCCGACGCCACCGACGCCGAGCTCGACGAGGCCGCCGAGGTCGTCGGGCTCCGCGCGACCGTCGAGCGGCTGGGCGGGTACGAGGCGCTGATCGGCGTGGGCGGCGCAACTCTCTCCGCAGGCGAGCGGCAGCTCGTCGCGCTGACCCGGGTCTCTCTGTCGCCAGCGTCGGTCGTACTCCTCGACGAGGCCACCTGCCATCTGGATCCGGTGGCGGAGGCCCAGGCCGAGGAAGCCTTTGCAGCGCGGCCGGGCACGCTCGTGGTCATCGCGCACCGGATCAGCTCCGCCTTACGGGCCGATCGCATCCTCGTGATGGACGGCGCCCAGCCGCTGCTGGGCACCCATCAGTCGTTGCTCGCGAGTTCTCGTCTCTACGCCGATCTCGTCGGCCACTGGCAGGGCAACGGCCTCGCAACGCGAAACCGTCCGGTCACCCAGCGCACCTGAAGACGTCACGACA
>JBOGEB010000363.1:0-2043 GCA_050743125.1 Egibacteraceae bacterium | reverse complement strand
CGTCCGGGCGCAGCTCCTTCGCGGTCTGCACCGCGACCTGCGCCTGCCCCAGACCCACCTTGCCCTGACGCAGCGCCTGCGCGGTCTCCGGCAGGCCCTCCAACGCCACCGCCGTGTCGGCCTGCGCCCGGGCCTCCCCCCGCGTCAACCGCAGCCGCCGCGCCAGCAGGTCCGCCGTCGACCGCGCCCCTTCTGCCCGCCAGGCTCCCCGCGCGTCGACCTGCGCGACCCGCCGGAGCTTCTCTCCCGCCACGACCGTCTCCAGCCGGTGCAGCCGCTCGACCGACTCCGCCAGCGTCGTGTCGTCGACCTGCCCGTCCAACGGCTGGGCGCCCAACGCGGCCAGCGCGCGCTCGGCCAGGTCGAGCAGCGCGCTGCCGTCGAGCGTCTCGACCGCCGCCCTCTGGACCTGATTCGTACGCATGTTCGTAGTATGCCACCTTAAGATGCGGTTCGCAAGGGTTTGCAGGAACTTTGTGCGGGTGGGCGGTGAGCCGAGGTGGCTGCCCAGGCAGGCCGGCGCCAGCGCGGTGACGCGCGCCCGCGCGCCGGCGTCTCTGCCGGCGCCAAACATCGTCGAGCGTCCGGAGCCTGAGGGCGGCAGGCGCGACGACCGCGCAACCCACCCACAGGTCCATGCCAAGAGCCGGAAAAACCCGTGGCATTCGTGCGCAAAGCATCCGCGCCTCGCGGCGTTGCGGACCGCTCGAGGACAACCAGCACACGGCGCGACCCGCGCGGAGCGCTCCGCCTTGCCAAGCGGGGAGCACTCCGCCCGGGCCCTCACAGCGATCGGGGGCGTCCCCCCGGACCCCCTCACAGCGATCGGGGGCGTCCCCCCGGACCCCCTCACAGCAAACGGATTTTCCGGTCGGACCACTGACCGCCAGCCTCGAGGAGGCCGCCGCCCGCCGACCCTGGCGGCGCGGCTGGCGGCGTGCGCTCGCACCGCTGGCCGGCGTGGCGGGCCTGCTCGCCGCCGCACCCCAGAGGCCTCCAGACATCGTGGTGCGGCCCAAGAACGCCCTGGACGCCGAGCCGCGCGCCGGCCCCCGAGTTTGCGGCACGCATCGCCCAGGCACAGGGCCTGATCGGCGACGGCGCCCGGCTGGCCGGCACCTTGTTGGACGGCCGGCACCGGGAACGCTCCTCAACACCGTCGTGGAGTACGGCCTCGGGGGCCGACTTGAGGGCGTCTACGTCAACGCAAGCTCGTGCCCTTCGGCGAGTACGTGCCCTAGCGGGGCCTCCTCGGCGGGCTGCCGCCGCTGCGCGCCATCCCCCGCGACGGCCTGCCTGGCCCGAAGCCGGGCGTGTTCGCCATCGACGGGGTCCGCATCGGCCCGGTCACCTGTTACGAGAGCATCTTCCCCGCGGTCGTGCGCGACCAGGTCCGGGCGGGCGCCGCCAGCCGCCAGCATCTGGCGTTCTCCCAGCTCCGCGCCGTCGAGAGCGGCCGATGGTCCTGCACGCCGGGATCTTTAGGAATCTCCGCGGTCGTCGCGCCCGACGGCAGCGTCCGCCAGCGCACCTAGTGTTCAGTCGCTGAAGTCTTTTTAACGCACAAACGACACAAAAACTACGCCCTGACCAGGGATAACGCTGACATCCTGTCCGGCCTAGACATTCAAACGATTACAGCGACTGAACCCTAGCTGTTCGACCAGGCCGTCGTCCGAGCCGACCTGCCGCTGGTCGACGCTGGCACCCCCTACACCCGTCTCGGCGACCTGGTCGGCCCCGCGGCGCTGTCCGCGGCCGCCGCCGGGCTGCTCTGGCTCCTCACCGACCGTCTGCGGCCCAGCCGCCGTACCCGGAGGGCGACCTCATCGGGGAGAGTGCCCGAGCACGAGGAGGTGACTGCAGCGGCTGCTGCGCACACGAGCCCTCCGCCGCGGCGCCCCTGGACGGCCGCCCGGCCTGAGCGCCCTGCTCGACCTCGTCCCACCCAGGCCACGGTGCGACGTGACGGTGTCGAACGGTGATCGCCCCCGCCGAGCACGGCCCGGTCCCCCTACCTGGAGCAGGTGGCGTAGGGCAACC
>JBOGEB010000362.1:0-2050 GCA_050743125.1 Egibacteraceae bacterium | reverse complement strand
TTCGCCCTGCGCTACATCACCGGGCAGCTGATCGACGACCTGCTGCATCCAGCCAACGCCGACGCCCTGGCCAGCTGGCGCCGCTGGCGGCTCACGTGGCGACTCGACCTGTACGCGCCCGAGGGCACCAGCCCCTCGGCGGATGGATCTCAACACAGCTGGTGGCTGACGTTCGACGACGAACCGCTGCTGAGGCCGACCGGCCCGATAGAAGTCGATCTTCGGACCGCCGCCGCCGCGACCGGAATCTACGACGTCCTGCGCGGTCGGTGCTCGGCCTACGGGTTCTTGTTCCTCGATCGTATCCGCCATACCGGGCGGATCTACGCCACCGACCCCAAGGGCGTCCAGGTACCCGAGAACGTGGTTCCCGAACCGCTGCTCACCGCGCTGGCTGGGCACCGCGATCTGGATGACGCCTTCGTCACCGCTCAGCTCGAGGAATGGCATGCAAGGAATGATTGAGCGCGACGGCGAGTGGTGGTACGCCAAGGTCTACCTCAAACCGCAACGCCAGGACGCCTTTCTCGAACAGGTCGTCCGGCCGCTCGCCGAGATCCACAGATCATCCGAAAGACAATGGTTCTTCGTCCGGTACTCCCACCACGCCGAACTCCTTGAACACGCTGGGCCGGCGATACCTCCCGTCCCCTCTCTGCAAGGCCACCATCTGCGGATCCGCGTCCGATCCGAGTCAACGGCAGATCAGGTTTGGCAGGACACGATCCTGGAGGCCGCCCGCAGGGAAGCACACAGCGGGAGCAGGACGACGGTTGCCCGCTACGAGCCGGAGGTAGCCCGGTACGGCGGCCACGTCGGTGTCGAGATCGCGCACGAGCTGTTCACGGTGGACAGCCTGATCGCGCTCACGCTCCTTAGGCGCATCCGCCGAGACGCCCTCGTCGCAGCGATTACCTCATGCGACCTTCTCGTACGCCTCGGGCTGAGCCGAGACGAGGTGACCGCTGTCTACGACGAGCACGTGAACTGGATCTCGAACCTGTTCGAGCGCGGGTCGGTAACACGGCAGCTACTCGCCTCGCAAGCAGAGCAAGCCCTGAGCGGGAGCGAGCAACGGGTCGGGGAAGCACGCGACACCGTTCGGGCCTGTCCTGCCTATCGCAGCGCTGCCGGCCGGTTGGGTGCTATCGGTGACCGGTGGTGTGAGGCGGACCGCTGCGGGCAACTGTCGCGCCCGTTGCGGGAAATCTGCATCGACTTGCAGCATATGCACTTCAACAGGCTGGGACTCAGCCCCAGACAGGAGCTGTCGGCCGTGCTCCTCGCCGACGCCGCGCTACGGCGAGCGCTGCTGCCCTGACCGCAGACGGCTGCCCGTCTGCAGATCGAGGCGGACATCGGCAGCTCGTCGATGATCCGTCGCATCCTGGCCACCACGACGCCGACGGATGGCAGCGTCAGAGGCTGCCCTGCCCCGCCTGGGAGCGACCCCAGGGTGCGCCCGGAGGGTGCGCCCGGGCGCAGGACTATCTCGACCGGCTTCGCCGGGTGTATCAGAGTTCCTCACGGCGTTGACTCCTCGCCATCGCGAACTGACGGCTGCGCGCGAGTTCGCCGAGCAGCTCCGGTCTCTCCCTGCCCCTCGTCCAGCGCTCAATCCCAGATAGGGATAGCCCTCGCCGACCAGCGCGAGGCGGCGCTGCCGGCCTCGGTGGCCTTGTGCGGCCGGCCGGGGGCCGCCTCCCAGCGACCCTGGACGGCAGCGCAACGTGAGCTGGACAGCGGGGTATGGGGACTCCGGCCGTGCAGGACGCGCGGACGACCTCCGCGGCGACAGGCGGCCTCGAGGTTGACCTCATCGCGTGCAGTCGGGGGTGTTTCGGACGTTGGCGTTTTTGTTGGGTTGTTTGCTGTCTGGGTTGACGGGGTTTGTTGGTATGGGTTTGGCGGTGCGTGGGAATGTCGGGACCGCGGTCGCGTTGGGCGGCGGCGACCTGCAGTTCTCGTTGTACCTGGTCGCGTTGACCGGGATGGGCATGCTCGCGACCACGGGCGTGGTGGTGTCCGAGGACACGTTCGGCCCGGTCGC
>JBOGEB010000361.1:0-2051 GCA_050743125.1 Egibacteraceae bacterium | reverse complement strand
AGGACGACAAGCCGCGGTTTGACCTGCAGGCGCACCGCGGCGGGATCGGGCTACGCCCTGAAAACAGCCGCAGCGCGTTCAGTCACGCGCTGGAGCTAGGTGTGGCCACCCTCGAGCTGGACGTCCAGATCACCAAGGACGGCCGCGCCGTGGTCACCCACGACCGCAAGACCAACCCGGTGGTGTGCCGTGACACTCAGCCGGCGTTCCCAGGCGACCCGGAATTCCCCTACATCAGCAAGTTCGTCAAGACACTGACCGTGGCCCGGCTCAAGACCCTCGACTGCGGCACGCGTCGACCGACCGACCCGACGACGGACCGCTACATCAACAGCCAAATCCCGGTGCCCGGCTCCAAGATGCTGCTGCTGCGCGAGGTGTTCGATCTGGTCAAAAGCTACGGCGCGCACGGGCCGGGCGGTGTCATGCTCAACATCGAGACCAAAGTAGAGGCGGGCGCCCGGCAAGAGACCGCAACGCGTGAGCAATTCGTCCAAGCCACCGTCAAAGAGATCCGCGACGCCGGGATGCTCAGCAACGTCACCATTCAAAGCTTCGACTGGGGCGCGCTGATGCGTATGCAGGAGGTCGAGCCACGGCTGCCGATCGTGGCGCTGACCAACGGGACCTTCCTGGAGATCGGCCAGCCGGGCGCCTCACCATGGTTGGGCGGGTTGGACATCGACGACTTCGGCGGCAGCCTGGTGGCCGCGACCGGCTCCTTTGGCGCTGATGCGATCTCGCCGGTACATGGCGACCCGCAGGACGGGTCGGTACTCGATACCGGGTACCAGCCGTTCACCACGAAGGCGATGGTCGACGAGGCCCACGCGGCCGGGATGAAGGTCATCCCGTGGACGGTCAATGACATCGCGACCATGGACCGGCTGATCCTCTTCGGCGTGGACGGGCTGATCACCGACTTCCCCGACCGGCTGCGTGACCTGCTCGACGTCCGCGGGCTCACCCTACCCCGCTGCTACCGGCCTCGGGAGCCTCAGGTGAGGTAACGAGCTGTGGACGCGCCGCGATCAGACCCGATGCCACAAACAGCGTGCGTGCTACCACAGCACACGGGGTTCGATCCGGGACCGTGGTTTTCAACCTGCGCCCAGCCATCTGAGTGGGACAAGGCGTCATGAAGTCAGGTGCGCCTCGTGGTGGGAGCAGCTCGCTGCATCCAACCGTGACCTGTGCCAGGCGATCGGCGCGGTGCGGGTCGCCACAGCACCGCGAGCCCACACCCGGGCTCATCGCTGTGTCGGCGGCTGTTTACCCGGCACGGGTAAACCTGGCGGCATGCTGACTCGGCGAACGTTCCTGCGTCGCACTGCCACCGTGACTGCGGGGGTCGCGCTGCCCGCATGCATCCGCCGTGACCCGCCCAGCCTGACGCACGGCGTCCAAAGTGGAGACATCACCACGGACTCCGCGGTGATCTGGGCGCGCGCCGACCGCCCCTCGCGGATGATCGTCGAGGTCGCACCGACCGAATCGTTCACGCGTACCCAGGCCCGCACGGTCCCGATGGCCACCCCGGCTACCGACCTCACCGCACAATTCCACCTCAGCGGGCTGCCGGCTGGCACGGAGGTGTTCTACCGGGTGTCGTTCGAAGACCGGGGTGCCCGCAGCGAGCCGGTTGTCGGTCGGCTACGCACCGCGCCAGCCGAGCCGCAAGACGTGCGCTTCGTGTGGTCTGGGGACACCTGCGGCCAGGGTTGGGGCATCAACTCCGATTTCGGTGGTCTCCAGATGTACGAGACCATGCGCGAGGCCGACCCGCACTTCTTCATCAACTCCGGGGATACCGTCTACGCGGACGGGCCGCTGGAGGAGCGCAAGGAGCTGCCCGACGGGAGGGTGTGGCGCAATCTCGTGACGCCCGAGAAGGCGAAGGTGGCCGAGACGCTCGATGAGTTCTGGGGCCAGTACCGCTACAACGTGATGGACGAGCACGTACGGCGGTTCAACGCGCGGGTCCCGGTATTCGCGCAGTGGGACGACCACGAGGTCACGAACAACTGGTGGCCCGGCCGAATCCTTGACGA
>JBOGEB010000360.1:0-2052 GCA_050743125.1 Egibacteraceae bacterium | reverse complement strand
CAGCGGGAGGAGTTCGAGGCCGCGCTCCGGGATGCCGTGGACCTCCTCGAGCGCCTCTCCGGGCAGCCGCTCACGCTTTTCGGACGCGACGCCGGGCTGCTCGCGTCGTATGCGGTCACTTCTCATGCCGCCGCGTCCTGCAACTGGGTCGGCCTGGCTGCCCAGGCCCGACGCTACGCGACGGACGCGCTGGACCTGCTCACGGCGGTGCCGGAGAAGGACCGCATCCCCGGTAAGGAGGCGGTCGCCCGCATCGAGCTCGCCCTGGCGCTGGTCGGGCTCGGATCGCCCGACGAGGCGTGCGACCTTGGCCACGAGGCGCTGTCTTCCGAGCGCACCAGGTCAAGCGTCCCGGTGCGTGCCCGGGCGCTTGACCTGGATGCCGCATTGCAGCGCGCCCATCCGGATCTTCCCGAGGCCGGCGAGTTCCACGAGCGCTGCCGCCTGCTCACCCGGCCCTCGCCCCCGGAGCTGGCGACGTGATGACATGCGGGGTCTGAGGCTCACCCTCGTCGCGGTGGCGCTGGTCGTGAGCGCGTGCGGTGGAGGCCAGACTGCCGCCGCGCCGGCCGAGACCACCAGCGGTGGCTTCAGCACGATCCAGCCGGGGGTGCTCACCGTCGGGACCGAGCTGCCCGCGCCGCCGTTCTGGCTCGGCGATGACTACCAGCACATCACGGGCGGGTTCGAGGTCGATCTCGCGAGGGCGATCGCCAAGCGGCTCGGCGTCAACCAGGTGCGTTTCGTCGAGATGCCGTTCTCGGCGCTGGTGGCCGGGTCCGGCTGCCCGTGCGACGTCGACCTCTCCCAGGTCACCATCAACGACGAGCGGGCCAAAGTCGTCGACTTCTCCGCCCCCTACTTCGACGCCAACCAGGGCGTCCTGGTGAGCAAGGGCACGAAGGTCGCGGACGTGGCCACGGCGAGGCGGCTGCGCTGGGGCGCGCAGCTCAACACGACCGGGGCCTCGTACCTGACCGACACGCTGAGACCAGACAAGCGGCCCCAGATCTACAGCACGACCCTCGACGCGTTCAACGCGCTGCGCGCCGGTCAGATCGACGCGGTGATGCTCGACGTGCCGATCGTCGCCGGCGAGGCCGCGCGGCCCGGGTCGACGTTCGCGGTCGTCGGGCAGTTCGAGACCGGGGAGCGCTACGGCGCGGTCCTTCCGAAGGGCTCAGCGAACACCCCCATCGTCTCGGGGATCATCGAGGAGCTCGCGCGAGACGGCTTCCTCGACCAGCTCCAGAAGCAGTACTTCCCTGCGGCGGCGGGCGTGCCGGTGCTGCGGTAGCCGCGCAGTGGAGGAGATCGCCCGTCAGTACTTCGACTGGGAGCTGATCCGCGCGAGCCTGCCGGGGGTGGCTCGCGGGTTCGGAACCAACCTCAGCGTGATGGTCGTCGCCGAGCTGTGCGTGCTCGTCTGGGCGCTCGTTCTCGCGCTGCTCCGCGGCCTGTCCGGGCCGGCCGGCGCCCCCTTGCGGTGGCTCGCGATCGCGTACATCGACTTCTTCCGCGCGCTGCCGGCGCTCGTCGTGATCTTCCTGGTCGGGTTCGGGCTGCCGCAGACCGGGCTGGCGCTGTTCCGGGCGATGAGCCTCTACGAGCTCGCGGTGCTCGCGCTCACGCTCGTGTACGGGGCCTACGTCGCCGAGGTCTACCGCGCCGGGATCGAGTCGGTGCACGCCGGCCAGGTGGACGCGGCGCGCTCGCTGGGGTTGTCGAGCGCGAAGACGATGCGGTTCGTGGTGCTTCCGCAGGCGCTCCGGCGGGTGATCCCGCCGCTGCTCAACGACTTCATCAGCCTGCAGAAGGACACGGCGCTCATCGGGATTCTCGGCGTCGTGGAGGCGTTCCGCCAGGCGCAGATCGTCGCCGGGCAGCGGTTCAACGCGTCGCCCTACGTCGGGCTGGCGCTGTGCTTCCTGGTGATCACCCTCCCGCTCACCCGTGTCACCGACTACCTCATCAAACGCGACCAGCGCCGCACGCTGGCGGCCCGCGCATAAGCACGTGTTTGAGAACTCTTCATGAGGGTCACGATGAGGG
>JBOGEB010000359.1:0-2074 GCA_050743125.1 Egibacteraceae bacterium | reverse complement strand
CGGCGGACCTGCTGGCGCGGCGGCTGCGGCTGACCCGGGGGGAGGCGCGCGCGCAGGCCGACACGGCGGTCGGGCTGGAGGGGCTGCCGGAGACCGCGCAGGCGCTGCGCGCGGGCACGATCGGTGTGGGGCAGGCGCAGGTCGCGGTGCAGACCGCCAAGGAGCTGCGCCCGGACGTGCGGGAGGACCTGGACCGGCTCGTGGCCGGCGACGGCGGGGGGCTGGACCGCCGCCGGCTCCGGGAGCGGGTCGACGAGTGGACGCACACCGTGGACCCCGAGGCGCTGGCCGGAAGGGAGCGGCGCGCGTGGGCGAACCGGCGGCTGTCGATGAGCGCCGACACCCCGGACGGGGCCCTGCGCGGAGGGTTCGAGCTGGACCCGGTCGGAGGCGCCACGCTGACCGCGGCGCTGGACCCGCTGGCGCGCAAAACCAGCCACGCCGACGACCGGACGTATCCGCAAAGGCTGGCCGACGCGCTCGTCGAGCTGGCCCGGCGCTCGCTGGACGCAGGCGACCTGCCCCAGGTCGCCGTCCAACGGCCGCACGTGATCCTGATCGCCACCGCGGAGGCGCTGGACGGCGAGGCGGGAGCGCCCGCGGCCCGGTTGGACGGGGTCGGCCCGGTCAGCGCGACGACCGCGCAGATGGTCTGCTGCGACGCCGAGGTGACGACGGTGTGGATGACCCGCAACGGGGAAGTGCTCGACGCGGGCCGCACGCAACGGCAGCCGACGAGGCAGCAGCGGGTCGCGGTCATCGCCAGAGACCAGACCTGCGTCGCCTGCGGCGCGCCCGCGTCCCGCTGCCAGGTGCATCACGTGCGCTGGTGGACACGGGACCTGGGGCCCACAGACGAGGACAACCTCTGCTTGACCTGCTGGTGCTGTCATCACAGGATTCACGAGGACGGCTGGCTCGTCGCCCGCGACCCGGGCACCGGACGGTTCAGCATGCACCCGCCGGACCCGCTCGCCCGGCCACACCGACGACGAGCGAGCTGACCCGCGCCCCGACCTGGGTCCGGCCAGGTCGGGGACACCCCCACGCCCCCACCAGCCCGCGCCGGCCACGCGCAGCCTGACCGGTGGACACGCGACCTGGGACCCACAGAGGACAACCTCTGTTTAACGTGTTGGTGCTGTCATCACAGGATTCACGAGGACGGCTGGCTCGTGGCCCGCGACCCGGGCACCGGACGGTTCAGCATGCACCCGCCCGACCCGCTCGCCCGGCCACACCGGCGACGAGCCGGATGACCCGCGCCCGACACCACCCCCGCACACATGCCAAGAGCCCGTTTTTGGCCTGGAGGTACGCCGCCAGCCTCGACGGTCGAGTCGCGGCCGTGGACGGTTCCAGCCGCTACATCACCAGCGTCGAGACGCGCACGGACAAGCAGCGGCTGTGGGCCGAGTCCGACGCGGTCATGGTGGCTCGGCACTCAGCGCAGCGATGATCCGCACCTCGCAGCGCATCGAGTTGAGGCGGAGTGTCAGCCGTTGCGCATCGTCGTGGACAGCAACGCGCGCACGCCCGTCGGCGCCCGCGTCCTCGACGATGTCGCGCCCACCCTCATCGCGGTCGCCGAGGACGCCGACGCCTCTCACTTGCAGGGCGGGGCCGAGATCCGCCGGCTCCCACGCGCCGAAGCTGGCCTGGACCTCGGCGCTTTGACGGCGGCGCTGCATGAGCGCAGGGTGCGGTCCATTCTGCTGGAGGCGGGCGGCGCTCGCGGGGTCGTTCCTGGCCGCCGGGCTGGTGGATCGCGTCGTCGGCTACATCGCGCCTGTGGCGATCGGCGGCGGCGGGCTGCCGGCGCTCGCCGGTCCCGGCGCGCCATCGATCGACAAGGCGCTGCGGCTGCGCCTCGACGAGGTGACGCGCGTCGGCCCCGATCTCCGGATCACCGTGCGACCGTGGGAGGAGCGCTGCCGTCTGGTGCCTCGGTGCCTTGTCATCGTGGTGGCAGCCCGGCCTCTTGAAGCCGCCCGTGCGCGCCGCCCGTGCGCGCCGCCCGTGCGAGCCGCCCGTGCGAGCCGCCCGTGCGAGCCGCCCGTGCGCGGAGCGGGTC
>JBOGEB010000358.1:0-2089 GCA_050743125.1 Egibacteraceae bacterium | reverse complement strand
TTCGCCCTGCCGGACCTGCCCGGCTTCGACCTGCACGAGACCACCGTGCGGCTGGTTCAGCGCTACGCGACCACCGCGCCCGCCCAGCTGCTCGCCGACGCCCGCATCCACCTCGACTTGCTGACCGCAGCCCTGGAGGGACGGCTGGGGCGCGGACGGCACCGGCAGCTGCTGGTCGACGCAACGAGCACCGCCTGCCTCGCCGCGAACGCGGCCAAGAACGACGGGCATCCCGGTGAGGCGGGCGCCTACCGTGCCTTCGCGCGCAAGCTGGCCAAGGAGTCCGGCTTTGACCATTTCCGGGGCTGCGTGCTTCTGCACTCTGCGGTCGCGCACTCGCCCGTGTGGGGTGACGGCGACCCGCTCGCCGCGCTGAACCTGCTCAACGCCGCCGCGCCGCTGGTGGGCAGCCGCGGGCTGGTCGCGATGAACGTCGCGATGTACCAAGCGGAGAGCTACGCCGCCCTTCCTGACCGGAAGCGCGACGCCCGCGCCGCGATCGCCCGCGCCGACGTGGCTGGTCTCGGCGACGACGGCGAGGGGTTCTTCTCTGCCGCCGGGTGGCTATCCGACGACGGTGATCCCCAGGTCATGGCTGGCTGGCAGGGGTTCTGCCACCTGCTGCTGAAGCGCACCGACGAAGGTCTCGCGCTGCTCGGCCACGCCCTCGAGGCTCCTGTCAACCCCCGCGCCCCGGCGCTGTGGCAGAGCAACGTCGCGCTCGGGCACACGATCGCGGGCAGCGACCCTGAGCCCGCCTGCCAGGCCGCTCACCGGACGCTCGACGTGTCCGAGGCGACCGGCTACCGCGAGGGGACTCGGCGTATCTGGATCGTCCGTGGTCGGATGCTTCCCGAGTGGGCGGACACGCAGTGTGTCCGTGCCCTCGACGAGCGGCTGAACGCTCGGGGGAGTTCCCCCGGACCCCCCGGACCCCCTGGCCTGGCCATCTGAGCCTCGTCTGGCTGGTGGGCGTACCGGCGCTGCAGGGACGATCGAATGCCGCCTCGGTGTCCGCGTGTCGGGCGGCCGGGGACACCTTTCCCTTGGATCCGAGGGAAACGTCGCCCGAGACTGCCCGGTGAGGAAACCGACAGCTCGGGCGGACCAGCCACCCACGGATGTGTGACAAGAGCCAGAGCTCGCACCCCCGGCGTGAGGACTGCCTACCATGTGGCGGGATGGACCTCGACGCGCTGAAGGCTCAGGCCCGCGCGCTGTGGGCCTGCGGGGATTACCGGAAGGTCGCCGGCCTGCTCATGCCGGCCGCCGAGGCGCTCGTCCAGGCACTGAAAATCGGGCCAGGACAGGCCGTCCTCGACGTCGCCGCCGGCACGGGCAACGTCGCGCTCGCGGTCGCGCGCCGCGGTGCCGCTGTGACCGCGTCGGACCTCACGCCGCGGATGCTCGAGCTCGGCCGGGCCCGGGCGGAGGCCGAGGGCCTCCAAGTCGAGTGGGTCGAGGCCGACGCGGAGGACCTGCCGTTCGCTGACGGGAGCTTCGACGTCGTGACGTCGGCATTCGGGGTGATGTTCGCGCCCAGCCCGGAGGCCGTGGTCACGGAGGCCGCGCGGGTGCTCCGGCCGGGCGGGCTGCTCGGCATGGTGAACCCGACCTGGGACGGCTGCAACATCCAGATGTCGACGGTGCGGTGGCGTTGGTCGCCTCAGCCGCCGGACGGGCCTGACCTGTACTCTTGGGGTGACGAGACGACCGTACGCGCGCGCCTCGCCAGCCCCTTCGAGTCCATCGAGTGCCGGCCCGGCTCCATCCCTTGGGTATTCGACTCACCAGCCGCTCACCGATCGCTGCTCGAGACTTTTTCACCCTCCCACGTCGCCGCCCGTGAGGCGATCGGGGCTGAGGCCGCCGCGGCGATGTTCAACGACCTTGAGGCGCTCAGCGCCGAGCACTCCGGTCCTGACGGCACTGTGGAGATGGAAAGCGCGTACCTGCTCGTCCTCGCGCAGCGCCCGTAGACACCGGTCGCCTGTTATCCACAGCCTGAGAGGACGTCACCCAGCGGGCTACGCTTGGGCGTACCGTCGTTGACATGATGAGAGGAGGACGGGGATGTCCGGGCCGCTGC
>JBOGEB010000357.1:0-2093 GCA_050743125.1 Egibacteraceae bacterium | reverse complement strand
AGCTTTCGATGCCGTCCGGGTAGAACTGCTCGTCCCAGCTGCCGTACAGCGAGTTCGTGAAGTAGACGCGTCTGCCGTCGCGGCTGGCCTCGACCATCTGCGGGCCGCCGCTGCGCGGTCGGTCCGGCGCGCCGGGATGCGCGGACCGCTCGACGATCCCGCCGATCCGGACCGAGCCGGTCTGCACAGGCTTGAACGGGTCCGAGACGTCGTACGCGCGCAGCTGCCCGGTCCCCCAACACGACACGAACAGGTGCCGGTCGTCGAGGGACAGCACGAGGTCAGTCACGATCGGCGGGACCGCGCCGAACGGCTGGAGCGCGGGCGGCAGCCGGTCCGCCTCGGCGGGCTCGGCGGGGACCGTGATCACCTTCTCGATCGCCCAGTCCCCGTGCTCGCGGTGCCACAGCCACACCGACGCGGACAGGTCCTCGACGCTGGTGACCACGCCCATGAACCCGTAGGTCTTGGTCGGGTCGTGCGCCGGCCGCAGCTCCAACGCCATCTGGTGGTGGTCACCGACGTCGAGCGTCCGCAGATGGGTCCGTTTACGGAGATCCCAGACGTGCAGCCGGTGGCCGTACTGCTTGCCGAGCAGCAGCTGTGGGTCCAGGCCGCCTTCGATCATGTTCGGGGTGCCCCACTCGCTCGTGACCATGACGTCGTGGCCGAGGTGCCACCAGAAGTCGTACGCCAGGTACTGCGGCCCCCGGTCGACCTCCCAACGGCCGAGCACCTCGAAGCTTTCGTGATCGAGGATGAACACGCCGCCGGGCCCGTCACCGTCCGGGTTGCCGAGCGCGCTCATGTAGATGCCGTCCGGTCCGCAATGCGTGGTGTGCGGACGGCTGTACCCCGCGCGCGAGGCGACCTCCTCCGGCGAGATGACTTTGACGATCTGCGGATTGCGCGGGTCCGGCTTCGTGTCGACCACGTAGATCCGCGACGACCGCAGCCCAGGGACCACCAGGTAGCGGCGCTCGACGTGCGGGTGCGGCGCATACGGGCACAGCGCCGCGCTGCACGCGTTCCAGCCGAAGTGGTGCAGCTCGTCGCCGGGGTAGGGCATCTCCAGCCGGCCCACGACCTGCCCGTACCCGCTCGAGTCCGGGTCGAGGTCGACGACCGCGAGCGCGTCAGGCCGCCCGTCGCCGTTGGCATCGAGCGTCGCCACGTAGCCGAGCGTCTCGCGCGGCGCCTCCATCGCCATCCTCGCCGACGGATAAAACGTGGGATCCGGACGCCACAACGTCATCTGCGATCCTTCCTGTCTGGGATCGGTCCTGTCTGGGATCGGTGCGCCGTTACAGCGTAAGCGGTTCGTCAGAGCGTGGGTCGAAAAACGGCCGGAGTGGGTGACCTGGGCGAGTTCCGCTGGCCATCCTTGGGTTTTCCGACGGTGAGACGCCCCGGTGAGCCCTCGTCGGCGACTCCGCGACACCGCCCTGTAGGAGTTCGACACCTGTTCTCAGGGTCAACGAAGGAGGCGCCCGTTTTCGCCTTGGGGTGCAGGCGGCTTGTGGGGGCGCGCCGAGCATGGTTGTGGGAGGTGGGCGGCGGCCAGCGTCCCGCTGGCGCTGCCACCCACCACGGCCACGGTCTGACATCGACGGGCCACCTCGGCTGCACGCTCAGGCGACTTCTCGCAGCCGGCCGGTCTCGGCCTCGTAGACGAATCCTCGGACGTCGCTGGTGGCCAGGTACGGACTGGATCGGATGCGGCGGATGGATTGGCGGACGTCGTCGATCTTGGCTTTGACGTCGTCGTCGTTGAACGTGACCATGCCGCGGTCGGTGTGGTGGATGAGGATGATGGCGGTGGTGCCCAGCAGCCGCTGGGAGATGCTCAGCGAGCGGATGGCGTCGTCGCTGACGACCCCGCCGGCGTTGCGGATGACGTGGGACGTCGCTTTCTTGCAGCCCGAGCGCCCGTGCGGGGTCGAGCCCGGCGTCCATGCAGGCGACCACCGCCACCCCCAGCCCGGAGGGCAGGGGAAGGTGGCCCTTGTCGAACGCGGCGGCGTAGCTCGCGTTTTCCGGCTCTTGGCGTGTGTCCATGGGTGGTGTCGGGCGCGGGTCATCCGGCTCGTCGC
>JBOGEB010000356.1:0-2095 GCA_050743125.1 Egibacteraceae bacterium | reverse complement strand
GCGGGGCCAGTGGCGCTTCCACGACATGCGACCCATCGAGTCATGGTCGGATGCCACCCATGGACGGGGCGATGAGGACGCCCTCAAGACCTCCGATATCAGCGGCTGCTATCGGAAGGC
This sequence comes from Egibacteraceae bacterium, assembly GCA_050743125.1. Classification (GTDB taxonomy): domain Bacteria; phylum Actinomycetota; class Nitriliruptoria; order Euzebyales; family Egibacteraceae; genus JBOGEB01. The sequence continues at coordinate 1,975 of JBOGEB010000356.1, read as the reverse complement.
ATTGCGTTGGGTCTGCCTTCAGATCCTGATATAAGGGCTGAAATAGGGTGTAGCTACTCACAACGCCCGACAGTTCAAGACGCGGTCCGCATAGATAGACAGTCGCCATTGGGAGATCGACAGAATCAGCGCCCCGGTGACGCTCTGCCCATGGCCTCTCGTCCTCGTGGCCGGCGACGAGCATGCTGTCAACCCAATCAGCCCCGTTCGGTCGACGGCGTCCCGTTATGCGGTCTGGCGTGTCGAGCAGCTGTTCACAGGCTGGCGGAGAGATCGGTGAGCTGGTCGAGGGCTTGGTGGTAGGCGGCCAGTCGTAGGAGGTCGTCGAGGTTGTGGACGCAGGGCAGGTCGGCCCATTCGGGACGGAACTGGTCGCGTACCCCGCGGATGCGCTCCACTCCCGTGACATAGCGGGTGTCGAGCGCAAGTTTGAGCGCGCGGACCAGGTCGCTGCACGCCTGCTCGGGCTCGCCTTGGAGGACCCGGGCGGCGGCGAGGTCAACGAGCTTGATCACGCTCCACCGTCCAGATCCCCCAGGGGCGAGCGAGGCCTTCAGCGCGTCCACCGCCTCGTGCGGACGGCCGATGAGCACGAGGCCGGTGCCGATGTCCCCGCTCACCTGCTCTGGGGTGACCGCAACCTGGTTCGCCAAAAACCCGTGGCCGTCGAGCGGTCCGCGCGCGCCGCAAAGCCGCTCGGCGGTTTCGAACGATTCCCGGAAGCCGCGCTCGTCACGGTCGGCGGCCAGCTGCAGCCCCAACCAGCGGTGCGCGTCGGCGCGCGTGGCGGGATCGGCCCCCCGCGCGAGCGCGACGACCTTGCGCATCAACGTCACCGCCTTGTGGCTGTCACCGGTACGTCCGCCGGTCGGGATCGGTGAGCGCAGCACGCTGGCGACGCGCAGCGCTTGCGCGCGCAGCGTGTCGTCACCAGCCTCGTCGGCGATGTCGTTCGCTGTGGCGAACCAGCGGCGGGCGGTGACGCGGCCGCCGAGGTGATGCGCCAGCTTGCCGGCCTGGACGTGAGCGCCGACCGCGATCACCTCCAACCGGCGGCGGTCGGAGGCCTTGATCGGCCGGTCCAACAGCCCGAGCAGCACGTCGGCGTGCCGGGCGACCTCGCGAACCAGCTCGTCGGGCCGGGCGGTGCGGTGCCGGGCCACCAACCTGTCAGCGAACTCTTCGTGGTCGGCGACCACCGTCGCGTCCACCCGACCGCCTCGGATCAGGACAGCAGCGAGCCGCTCGACCACCTCCGGCGGCAGCAGCACCGCGGCCAGCTGTGCCACGGCGGCCTTGTTGACATGTCTGCGGTCCGCGTCGTCTCCGTTTCTGCTGATCCTGGCGATGAAGGCGTGCAGGGCGTCGAGGGCGTCCATGGTCGGGGTGCAGATCAGCTTGCGCCGGTCCTTCTCAGACACCTTCAGCACCGCGATTATCGCGTTGAGCTTGGCTCGGGTGGGCCGTTGGTCCTCGCGCTCGTAGGCGGAGATCTCCTCGCGGGTCACCTTGCAGCACTCCCGATGCGTACACGCGAACGCCAGGTCCTCCTGCGACAACCCCGCAAGGTCACGAAACTCGACCAAGACCTGGCCCCGGATCCGCACACCGCGACTCATCGCACAACCTCCCGCGAAACCGGTGAGGGGGCACCTTACAACGCTTGCTCCGCAGTCCGTACGTATCCGGCCTGGATCGGGCATCCGGCGGCGAGGATCCTCGCACCCGTGGACCAAAGCGAGCAGATCACCTGCGCCGGATGCGCCCAGACCAGGCCCGCCGAGGCGGGCTCGCTGGTAGCCGGCCCGCTGGCGTACGGGGACCGGCGGGCGCGGCCGTGCGCCGAGCGCTGCCGCCGGCGGGTCGAGCAGGCGGGGCGGCGGCGGTGACGGGTGATCCTGGGCGGGCCGTGGAGCGAGACGGCGACGTCGTCGTGGCCACACCCTGTGGCTGCCGGTCCGAGGTGGCGCTGGAC
>JBOGEB010000355.1:0-2137 GCA_050743125.1 Egibacteraceae bacterium | reverse complement strand
GAAGACGGAGTCGCCATCCCGTTGTCCGCCGATCGACAGATCACCCGGCTGACCGCGGTGGTCGGGATCGCGAACGATGCTGATGGCGTATCCAGCGCCCTTGAGGCGACGGTGGTCGTCAAGATCGACGGGGCCGAGGCAAAACGGGAGACCATCACCGTCGTCAACCCGCTGCGTCTGGACCAAAACGTGGCCGACGTTGGCCGGGTCGAGCTGTTCTTCATTGCCGGCGGCGATGTCCCAGTCGTCATCGCTGAACTCACCGGCCACCAGGGTTGACGGACGGGTGGCGCTCGGTGCTGGAGGGCACCGACGTGGCGGCGCCTACTCAGGCCGAGCGCAGATGCTCGACGAGACCGCGCTCGTCATCGGTGAGTTCGGGCAGTTGGCGACGCAGCTCGAATGCGGCGTTGACGGCAACGACGAGGTGCCACGGGATGTCGCTCTGGACACCCACGCCGAGCTGTTCATTGAGCCAGCGTGCGACCTGGGGCCAGCGCCACAAAGGATTTCGGGCGGTAGGCCGGCTGGCCGGGGCGGGGAATCCTCCGGGGCCCCGCTCGCCGGCAACAAGCAAGCGGATGCTCGCTCGTGTACGCCCGACCCGGTCGGCGATTTCGCTCATCGTGACCAATTCGTCCGGCTCAACACGTATCACCCGGGCCCCGGGCACCGCAGTCTCCACCGCAGCGATCGCGCTGCGTAACGCCTCGGAGAAGGAAGGGGCCGCTCGATCGAAGGCAGCGTGGTGAACGCCAGCGGACACCCCGAACGTGGCGTCGTCGCAACCTGCCTCGAACAGCGCGTCCTGCGCAGCGTCGGTCTGCAGATCGGCACCGGCGACGATCAGCGTGAAGCTATGCATCGACATCGTCGTCCTCCTCGGTTGGCTTGTGCAGACAGCAGTCGACCGCTCGTCGCAGCCGCTTGGCATGAGCGTCTGGATTGCGTGGCGTGGACCACACCGATTCCTGTCAAGGCGGGCAGCGCCGGGACGCTCGAGGAGCGCATCGCCGACCTGTTGGAGCGCAAGCGGGCGCTCGCCGACGCCGTGGTCGGTGCGGGCGAGACGTGGCTGACCGAACTCGACGACGACGCGCTCCGCGCGCTGGTCGCCCTGATCGCCGACGGGACCGTCACCCGCACCGGCCACGCCCGCACCACCCGCTACCAAACCAGCTCTATCCGCCCACGCTGAACCCTGCGAATCGTAGGATCCAACTGTGACAGCGCTGCTGATCTTCGGGACCGCACTTGCGGGCTTGGGTGTGCTCGTGCTCTTCAAGTTCCCCGACCGGCCCGGCGGAACGATCCGCCTGCACCGCATGGAGGTCAGCTCCGCAGGAGCGGGGCTGCCACTCATCGCCTTGGGGATCACGGCGATGGCATTCTCGGCTGTGGGAGCCGGCCTGTCCGATGGGACCCCTCTCCCACGTCCGATCGCTCGGCCCAGCCCGACGAGCACCAGCAGCGCAACGACGTCACCGGCGGTCGCCGGCAACTGGGTGGGTCGGCTCGTCGACCCCGTGACCGGAGAGCTGGCAGCGAGCGGCGTGGCGGTCAGCGAGGTGCCGGTGGTCGACGAGTCCAAGCGCGAGGGCGAGATCGTGGCGCAGGACCCCGCCCCGGGCCAACCGCTCGAACACACCATCCTCAACGTCGTCCGCAACCCGGGAAGAATCGACCTGCTGGCCTGCTGTGTGCAGTTCATCGACGGTCAGTTCAGCAGCGGGTATTGGAGGCAGCTGCCGGCCGAGATCGGCCGCCAACGCTACGACACCACACTGCGATGGACCTATGGCGGCCCTGGCAATGACGGCGTCGCAATTCCGTTGTCCGCCGATCAACGGATCACCCGGCTGACCGCGGTGGTCGGGATCGCGAATGACGCCGACGTCTCCAACGAGACTCAGGCGACCGTGGTCGTCAAGATCGAAGGAATCGAGACGATGCGGAGGACTGTCACCGTCGCCAATCCGCTGCCGCTGGACCTGCCTGTGGCCCATGTGAGCCGGGTCGAGCTGCTCTTCACCGGCGTCAACGTCCCAGTCGTCATCGCTCGGCTCACCGGCCACCAGGGTTGACGGGCGAACGCACCCGCCGCCTTGCGGTCGACCATCGACTCGAAGCAGCTAAG
>JBOGEB010000354.1:0-2144 GCA_050743125.1 Egibacteraceae bacterium | reverse complement strand
CAAGTGGATTGCGTAACCGCGGATCGAATCGCAGGACAACCGGACAGGTGATCACGCCGGTTCGCGGGTCAGACCGGGACCCAGGGCTTCCGACCCTAAGGACCCGGGTCGAAATAACGTTGTCGTTTGGGCGGTGTCCGCCCTTGTGGCCAGGGTTCGTCACGCATGCGTGACGAACCCTGGCCACAAGGCGATTCCTGGCCACAGCGCTGACACGCGTCACGCACAGTCAAAATGGGCTGCCCACGATGACGCTGGGTCAGCTGCAGACGGACGCGGCGGGGGTCGCTCCGACCAGCGACCGGCACGCGCTCGAGGCATGCGGCACCGGCGCGCCGCGTCACTGCACATCGGAAAACAGCAACGTTATTTATGCCCAAGCTCTAACCGTTCACTCCGCGATCAAGCATGGGCAGGTTCTGCGCGACACCAATACCGCCGACTGGCTCATTCTGCTCGACGCGGGAGACCCCGACTCGCTCCACGCTTTGGACTGCGCTGAGTTCGACGCCCTCGAAGCCGCCCGGCACATCGAGCTTCCCAACCCAGATACTGGCCCGATCCTGCGTGTGCTCGGGGGTTCGGTCGCCGGACCCGGTGGCCAGCCGGCGCACTGAAGGCTGAGCCGTGTAGAAGCCGCGTGAGGTGGGGGTGATGACCTGTGGGTCGGATATCTCGCCAGCGAGGTCGCCAGACCCGGCTTTCCACATCGGCGATGAGCACCGTTCCACCGGAGGCCGGCTGCGGAAGCGGCCGAGGGTCTACAGGCGGTCGCCGGGGGAGAGCCGGCGATGTGCCTGGCGGGCGCGTTCGGAGGCGGTGGAGGCGGCGTAGCGCTGGAGCATCGCACGGCTCTTCCAACCGGCGAGGCGCATCAGGTCGCCTTCGCTGCCGCCCTCGGAGAGCCAGCAGTGTGCGAACGTGTGACGGAACTGGTGCGGGTGGACCTCGGGGATGCCCGCCTGACGGCTGCGCCGGCGCAACATTTGGGCGATACCGGAGCCGGTGAACCTACCCTTGCCGCCCAGCCAAACGTACTCGGTCTCGGCGTGCGGGTGGCGGTCGCGTAGCCGCAGGTACCGATCGAGGGCCTTGACGCTTTTGGCGCCGACGCGCACTACCCGCTCACGGCGGCCCTTGCCAGCAGCCGGAGGAGACCGGCGTCGAGGTCGACGTCGGGGATGTAGCGCAGGCCGGCGACCTCGGCCAGCGGGCTCCGGTGTCGATGAAGAGGCGGATGACGGTGGTGTCGCGGCGGGCCTCGAGGTCTCGTCTCTCTCAAGCGCGCAGCAGCGCGCGCAGCGTGTCCTCGTCGAGCACGGCCACACGCTGCTCGGGAATCTTCGGCGGGCGCATCTGGGTCATGGGAGAGCGGTCGACCTCGCACTCCTCTTCCAGCCAGCAGAACAGCTGCTGGCTGCCCACGGTCGAGCAGAGCGCCGATGAATTCCTCGATGTGCTCACGCTGGATCTGCGCGGCGGTCGTGGGAAGTCCGGCCTCGGTGCGCGTAGTCGAGGTAGCGTTGGGCACCCTCGGTGTAGCTGGCGATGGTCCGGGGTGACAGGTTGGCGGCACGTAGGTGGCGACGCCAGGAGATGACGAGGCTGGGAAGGTCGCTTACGATGTCGCCCGTGTCAGGTCTCACTGCGGCCTCCGCCGAGCGCCGAGGTTCCGGCACTCGTATGCTGTGAGCGCGCTTTGCGCAGCCCGTCGAGAGGTGGGCGACCGCAAGCTCGCAGGTCTACCGGTCCTGACCAGGCCCCCCTAGCTCAGTCGGCAGAGCGTCTCCATGGTAAGGAGAAGGTCAACGGTTCGATTCCGTTGGGGGGCTCTGCGGAGCCCGGGAGGGCTTTCGCGCACAGCCCTGGCGGCGTAGCTCAGTGGTAGAGCACTCGGCTCATAATCGAGTTGTCGGTGGTTCGATCCCACCCGCCGCTACGACCGCGACACTGCGGACCGGGCAGGCCGAGGGTGATCCTCGGCCTTTGAGTTCGTACTCGATGAGCTAAAAGGCAGGCAGATGGCTAAGGCGAGGTTTGAGCGGACGAAGCCGCATTTGAATATTGGGACGATTGGTCATATTGACCATGGGAAGACGACGTTGACGGCGGCGATCACGAATGTGTTGCACAAGCGCAACCCG
>JBOGEB010000353.1:0-2183 GCA_050743125.1 Egibacteraceae bacterium | reverse complement strand
GCGCACGTCACGGGCGCCCTCCGCGGCGCCGTCGGCGAGCGGCCGGAGCAGCTCGTCCACGATGGCCGCCGGTTGCGTGGCCTCGTCGAGCGCGTCGGCAACGACGACCAGGCGGCCGGGCCGCCCGAGCAGCTCGGTGACCAGCGGCTTCGGCTCGGTCTGCCCACTCCCAGTGGCCTCGGCGAGCAGGGCGCAGACCTTGTCGAGCGGCTTCTTGCGCAGGTGGAGCGCGACGTCGATCACACCGGACGGTGGGACCGTGTCCGCGGGCACACCGTCCAACGGCACACGCTCGCGGTAGTCCGGATCGGACAGGGTCACCAGGCGCGCGAGCACCGCGGACTTGCCCGAGCCCGCTCGGCTCGTCACGACCCGGGCGCGCCGGTCACCCTCGGGTTGGGTCAGCCAGCCCACCAGCTCGCGGAGCACCTGCTCCCGCCCGGTGAAGTACCAGCCGGTCTGCGTGTCCCGCTCGACGCCCCTCGACCGGGGACCCCAGTGCTCGACAAGCTGGGTCTGGGTCTCGACGTCGATGCCCTCCGGCAGCTCAGGCGCGTAGCCAGGGTTCGGGATGAACACCGAGGCGCCGCTGGCCTCGCCCACGTACAGGCGGGCTCGCTGCGCGCGTCTGCGCTGCTCGAAGGTCTGGTTGACCAACCCCGCCAGCTCGGCCGGATCGAGGTGGGGCGGACGGTTGCCAGTCGACAGGGTGCGCACCGCCTCTGCGAACGCGCTGACGAACTCGCTCTGCGCCGCCTCGTCCTTGGGGCGGGCGGCTGCAACGAACCACAGTCCAGAACCGGCGGCCTCGTCGAAGCGCCGCGCAGCGACCACTTTCCGGGCGATCGCCGCCATCTCGCCTGTGCCGTGGCCCCCGTAGCAGGTGTCGAGGATCACGAGCACGTGCTGGATCTTGCTCTGGGCGAGGAACCGCACCAGCTGTCTGCTCGCCAGCGCGGTGCCGGCCAGGTTGTGCGGGTTCGACTTCGGGTCCAGCAGGTAGTGCTCGCCGGCGACGACCTCGCCGTGCCCGGAGTGGTAGAGGACGAGCACGTCGGCGCTGGTCCGATCTGAGCTGTTGAGCCAGGCGCTCAGCCGCTCGTGCAGCTCGTACCACCGCAGGTCGAGGTCGGCGCGGTCCTCGTCGAGCAGCACCCGCTCGAACCCGTACTCGGCCCCGGTGAGCAGCGCGGTGAGTTGGTCGATCTCCGCCGGCACGCCGGTGAGCTCGTCGCAGCTCTCGCCGACCGCGATGAGGAACCGGCGGTAGCCGTCAGCGTCCGAGGCCGGCGCGAACGGCATCCCCGGTCTCCTTCGCGGTCAGGTACGGCCTCACGTCGTGCGCCCTCGCCCCGTTGTGCACCAGCACATCGACGACGCGGTCGCCGAAGCGGGTGCCCAGCCTTTTCTCCAACGCCACGACGTCGCCCTGGTCAGCGATGTTCACCCAGGATCGTATCGACCCTGGCCAGGCGCCGGTCCCCTCATGCGGCGCGGGCTCCAACCGGTCGAAGATCAACCCCCGTACCCCCAGCGGTGAGCCGAGCGACACGAACGCTCGCACCGACCACTCGGGATGGGCGGCCAGCGCCTCGTACGCCACGACCGAGCCGAGCGAATGGCCGATGAGTAACTGGGTGTCGCCGTCGATGGCCTCGGCGACCCGCTGCCGGGCAGCCGCGCGGATCTCCGAATTCTCGAAATACCAGCGGACCTGCTTCAACGCGAAGATCAGCGCCCGCTCGGCCATCCCGGCGAAGAACCGCGAGCCGCTCAGCGCGTTCAGCGCCCGCTGGACCGCCTGAGGGGTCCGCAGCTTCTTCGCCGCGGCCGGGTCGGGCACGCTTCCCGGGTCGACCCGGGCGGCCTCCCGCCACCACGCGTCGAGCAGCGCGCGCTCGAACTCGTCCTCGACGTCGAGCGCGTCGTACGGCGGGACGCCGCCCGTCTTCGTCTTCGTACCAGAGGGGCGGAACAGGTCCCCGTAAAACGCGCAGCCCACGTCGCCCGGCCCTGGCAGGTCGGCCTCCGCCAGCTTCGGCTCGGTGCGCCGCAGACCGTCGCGCAACCCCGGCAACCACACCTGGAGCAGCGTGTCCTCGCCCCCGAGCTGCTGGCCCACCCCATGCACCACGACGATCCGCACCCCAAAAGCGTAGTGGACGATGCTTGCCTCAAGACGA
>JBOGEB010000352.1:0-2212 GCA_050743125.1 Egibacteraceae bacterium | reverse complement strand
TGCGGCTGGGCCGCAAGCTGGGGGCGTCCAACCTCGGCCCGGCCACGCTGGAGCAGCTGGAGCTGCGGGTTGTCAGCTTCGCGCATGCCTGCGACCACACGCCGAGCGGCGAGCTCTTTCCTGCGGTCCTGGCTCAGCAGGAGGAGGTCGAGGGCCTCCTCGAGGGCTGGCAGCCGCTTCGCCAGCGACGCGGGCTGCACCGGATCGCCGGGCAGCTGTCGGTGCTGCTCGGAGGCCTGTCCCACGATCTGGGCGACTACCCGGGCGCCCGCGCGCACTTGCTCACCGCCCGGCAGTTGGCCGAAGAGGTCGGTGACCACACGCTGCGCTACAGGGTCCGGGTGGAGCAAAGCAGCATGGCCTTGGGGGCCGGTGACCCTCGTGGGGCGCTCGAGTACGCGCAGGACGCCCGGCGCTACGCCACTGGAGATATGGGCGCCCGGTTGGCTGTGCGGTGCGAGGCGCGGGCCTTCGCGCGGATGCGGGACCTGGGCCACGTGTTCGAGGCGTTGCGGCGGGGTCTACGGGCGATGCCGAGCCAACCGGGTATCGGGGAGCCCGACGGCTGGTGGGTGTTCACCCCAGGAGATCTGGAGCTGTACACGGGGATCTCGCTGCTGTGGCTGGGACAGCCCGAGGACGCCGAGCCGCACGCGCGGCAGGCGATCGCCTGGTACGAGTCGGCGCCGCTGGCGCTGCAATCACCCACATATCAGGCGAGGGCGCAGATCACCTTGGCGACCTGCCTGGTGCGTCAAGATCAGCCCGACGAGGGCATCCGACTGGCTGCCGAGGCGCTCGAGGTCAGGGGAGAGCACGAAGGGAACCTCCAGCAGGTCAGCGAGCTCCTCGCGGCGCTGGCGCCCGCACATCGCGACCTGCCGGCCGCCCGTGACCTCACCGAGCAGCTCCGTGCTCTCCGCGCCTCTCGCCCCGCACTCGACCCCGGATACGGGATTGATTGATGTGCCCCGCCAGGCTCATCCCAGAATCGAGCCCTCACCCTGGTTTCGATGTCGTCCTTGCCATTTCGACACTTCAGCAGTGGTTCACTCGCGTTCGTCTTCTTGGCTCACACCTGACACGCTCACGGCGCGCCTTTTCCGCGGCGCTTGCCACCCCGGCTCTTGACCGACGCAGCTTACGGTGGTTTGAAGCCTCCCCCTGCAGAGCGGCTCCGGAGGGCCTATCCTCCAATCTCTTGCGCAGCATTGTACTCAACTACACAATCCTCTACATCGTGCAACCTCCTGCATTCGTGGTCATATGAACTCTTGGCATGTGTCCGTGGGTGGGTTATGCAGCCGTCGCGCCTGCCGCCCCGGGCTGTGCATGCTCAACGATCGACAGGAACGCCGCGCGTGCAAGCGTGTATAACCCTTGCCATCCCCATCATTAGGTGGCATAATGCGAACATGAGTACGAACCAAGTGGAGGCGGCGGCGGTCGAAACGCTCGACGACCACGCCCTCCTCGACCTGGCCGAGCATGTGCTCGCCGCGCTCGGCGCGCGGCCGTTGGACGGACAGGTCGACGACGTCGCGCTGGCCGAGTCGGTCGAGCGGCTGCACCGGCTGGAGACCGTCGTGGCGGGAGAGAAGCTGCGCCGGGTCGCGCAGGTCGACGCCCGCGGAGCGTGGCGGGCCGAGGGCGCCCGGTCGACGGCGGACCTGCTGGCGCGCCGGCTGCGGCTGACCCGCGGCGAGGCGCGCGCGCAGGCCGACACCGCGGTCGGGCTGGAGGGCCTGCCCGAGACCGCCGCGGCGGTCCGCGCGGGCACGATCGGGCTGGGGCAGGCGCAGGTCGCGGTGCAGACCGCCAAGGAGCTGCGCCCGGACGTGCGGGAAGAGTTGGACCGGCTGGTGGCCGGCGACGGCGGGGAGCTGGACCGCCGCCGGCTCCGGGAGCACGTCGATGCCTGGACGCACACGGTGGACCCGGAGGCGCTGGCCGGGCGGGAGCGCCGGGCGTGGGCGAACCGGCGGCTGTCGCTGACCACCGACACCCCCGACGGGGCCCTGCGCGGAGGGTTCGAGCTCGACCCGGTCGGCGGCGCCACGCTGACCGCCGCGCTGGACCCGCTGGCCCGCAAAACCGGCCACGCCGACGACCGCACCTACCCGCAGCGGATGGCCGACGCGCTCGTCGAGCTGGCCCGGCGCTCGCTCGACGCAGGCGACCTGCCCCAAGTCGCCGTCCAACGCCCGCACGT
>JBOGEB010000351.1:0-2229 GCA_050743125.1 Egibacteraceae bacterium | reverse complement strand
ATCACCAGACACGGCCAGCTTTCTCCTGTTCGGGTCACCTGTCGCCTCAGGCCGCACTCCCAGGCCACCCAGGCTGCGCTAGCCCGAGTTTCCCCTTCACGACTTTCGGTGGGGGTAAAGCTGCTGGTCAGCGGCAGGTTTTGGTGGGTAGTGGTGTATGACCTAAGCGTGGCCCTCAGCGTGACCGGGACGACGGGCGCTCCATCGCCCTGTAAGAGCCGCAGCTTCGCGACCCAGAGCAGACGCCCCAGATGGGGCGTGGCCGGTGTTCCTGCACTAGCGCGAGGAAAAACCCATACGTGTGACTCGCTACCGTCCTTAGACGGGCGCTGGGCGCGTTTTCGCAGGTGACCGGCTCAGGCTGGGGCGGGAGGTGCCGGGTGTCGCTCAGCGAGGGCGCGAGGCACGCGAGCCTGCAGGGCCGTAGCAGGTGCTTTGGCCGGACGGCGGCCAGGCCGTAACGTGACGGGTATGAACGCACAGACCTCAGCAGCCCCCACGCAAGAGACGACCAACGAGTACGACTCCCAGCGTCCCTACCAGGACTACTCGGCGCTCCAGCTCGTGGAATCGCTCGAGGTGCAATGCGACCGGGGCGAGCCGTACGACGAGGGGATGGTGTGGGAGCTGGCTGCCCGCGCGTGCGAGCTCGAAGCGCTCCAGGGTCGCTGACGGCTGGAGCGGTGGCGTCCCTGCGCATCGTCCACGTCACGCCGCCACCAGGGCCGACGGCGGTCATCACGGAGGCTCGCGAGGCCGAGTTCCGCCGCGTCTTCGGCCAGGACATTGAGGTCGTCCAAGTCTCCCACGTGGGGAAGGCGCCCGAGGAGCTGATTCGGCGGCTGCGGGACATCAGCCCTGACGCCATCGTGTTGGCGTCAGCACCGCCGAGCCACCGTCAAGCTGTCATGGGTCTGGCCCGTGAGACACTGATCCTGCGTCCGGTGCGAGAGGAGTACCGCACCCGCCGGGGCGAACGACAGTGGCGCGTTGCGGGCTTCGGGGTGATGCGGGCAGGCGGTCCCGTGCTTGTCGCAGACGGAGCGCTCGCCGAGCGCTCTGCGATTGCCCAGGAGCTGATGATCCAGAGAAGTCTGCAGCCGGACGAATGGGAGCAGTAGCGAGGAGTTTCCGCCGACGGGCGATCTGGGGGGCTCGCTCTTCAATCCTGGCAGTTGGATGCTCAAGCTGCTGGGCGTCGCCGAGGGGGAGCAGCCGTGACCCGGCCGCGAGGCACGATCCGCCAGCGGGGATCCCGGTTCACGGTGATCCTCGACCGCGGGGCCGACCCGGTCACCGGGAAACGGCGGCGCGAGTCGCACTCCGGCTACCGCACCCGCAAGGAGGCCGAGCGCGCGCGGACCAAGCTGCTGCGCGAGCTTGACGAGGGCCGCTACGTCGACCGGTCCACGGTCACGCTCGCCAAGTACCTGCGTGAGGAGTGGCTGCCCGCCCGGAAACCCAAGTCCGCGCAGGCCGGCCGCGGCCACCGCGGCCAGGTCGGCATCGGCACGTGGGCGACCTACCGCAACCTGTGCGAGGCCTACGTGATCGCTCACCTGGGCCACATCCGCCTGCAGGCGCTGACGGCAGACGACCTCGACCGCCTGTACGACCGGTTGGAGGAGAACGGCGGCCGACGCGGCGAGGGGCTGGCGCCCAAGACGATCTCGAACATCCACCGGCTGCTGCACAAAGCCCTGGGCGACGCCGTCAAGCGCGGCAAGGTCGGCCGCAACGCCGCCGACCTCGTTGATGCCCCCTCCCCGGTCAAGTCCGAGCCCACCGTGTGGACCGTGGACCAGCTCCGCCGCTTCCTGGCGCACGTCCGGACCGACGAGCTGTACGCCGCATGGCTGCTGTTCGCGACCACGGGCATGCGGCGAGGGGAGGTGGCCGGGCTCGCGCGAGGCGACCTGGACCTCGACCACGGCCGCCTGCGCATCGACTGGACGCTCGGCTGCATCGAAGGCAAGCCCACCTGGAAGCCGCGTCCCAAGTCGAAGGCGGGCGAGCGGGTCATGTCGCTGGACCCGGCGACCGTGGACGCGCTCCGCGAGCACCTGGCCGCCCAAGCGAGCCGGCGGCTGCAGATCGGCCCGGGCTGGGAGCGCCGCCAGTGCGACTGGCAGGGCCTGTATCGCGAGGACCTCGTGTTCACCTGGCCCGACGGCCGCCTCATCAACCCCGACCGGTTCACCGACTGGTTCGAGGCCCGCCGGCGCGAGG
>JBOGEB010000350.1:0-2241 GCA_050743125.1 Egibacteraceae bacterium | reverse complement strand
CGGGCACACTCGGAACGCCCGTGACCTCAGCAGTCCAGCGACGCCTGGGTCATGGTGCGCACATGGCGACGGTAGAGCCCAGCGTCCGAGCCGGCGGACGAGCAGTGGAGCGCAAGCCTCCGGACGGAGATACACGGAGATGCTCAGACCGTGATCGTGGTGCCGTCGAAGCGGGTGATGGTCAAGGCGGCGTCCTCGTTGGTCGTGGGCTTCTGGTCGCGCAGGATGCCGATCGCGATCGCCTCGCCGAGCTTGAAGGCCTCGCTGTTGTCGGTGCGCCAGTGCACGCCGCCCATGCTCCGGCCGTTCCCGATGTTCGCGGCCAGCTTGTTCAGCTCGCCGCCCACGGTGAGCCGGTCCTTGTCCGGCCCGGTGTAGGGCACGAGAGCGGTGCCGGCGTCGTTGGGCACGACGGGGTTGGGGATCACGTACGACTCGTCGAACCACCACTTGAGGATCGTCGCACAGGCGCCCGCCACGCACGAGTGGCCGCTGTGATAGGCGGGACTCATCGGTGAGCCCTCCGGGAACGCCTGTGGAAGCAGGTAGGAGCAAAATTGGTGTCTCACGCGCTTGAGGACATCTGAATCGAGAATCTCCGAATCGATAATCCCGTCGTATCGACCTGAGTCACGGTCGAGTTGGACCTCGATCCGCCCGCCAAAAGCCTCGGGCCGCTGCCGGCGGTGCACAAAGAACTGTTGGTACGCCGTGTGCCTGATCGCTCGGTTGGCGACCTCGGCCAAAAGGCCCATGATGTGCGGGGTGCCGAACGTGGTGAACCCGATCTGGTTCCCCGATATCAAATAAGGGTTGCCGGGGTCCTGGATTTCGGATGGAGACGCGCCCATGCCGAGCAGGATCAGGAAGGCGTTGAGATATGGCTGGTACAGGATGTCGAAGTGCGTGTAATGCGCCATGTCCCGCGGCGTCTGGATGTAACGGGTGTTGGCGAAGTCCCGGTCGGTGGTCCGCGGCGCGCCGCGTTGGACGGCGAGCCACTCGTCGAAGTCCGTCATGTAGTCGACGCCGGGCTCGACGGTGTCATGGCGGTGCGGGGTCCGCAGCGTTCCGAACTGGATGTCGCGCAGCAGGAGCTGCGAGATGTACGGGCCGACCAGATCGCCGGGGGTGCGCCCGCGGAACAGGGTGCGCGGCGTGACCCGGCCATTTTCCTTGGGAGCGCGGAAGTCGGAGAAGGTCGAGAGATCGTCCGCTGTCTCGGTCACGATGGCATCGTCGTCGAAGTCGGTGAACTTCACGTCGCGCAACAGCGCCATCCAGTAGAGCTCGGCCATCTCTGCCGAGTTCTCCGCCCCGTCGATGCGAGGCGCCGGCGGGATCACCAGCCCATGTGTATCCGGCCCCTCGAGGTCGAACGCAAGTCCGCCCTGCGGATTGAGCAGTCTCCGGGCATTGTCGATGCCGAGCGGGACGCGCTCGAAGTCCTCTAGCCGGCCGCTGCCCAGCGCCCGCAGCAACGTCCGGTACGCGTCCGGCTCGACCTCGCCCACGTCGTCGTGCGGCAACCCCTTCGAGGCGCTTGCCACGTACGGGTACGAGGTCTCCTCGCCATTGCTGATCTGGTCTGGGATAGGCGCCGAATAGGCCCTGTTCGCAGCAGCCGCCCGCACCGCACGGCCGGCCTCCCATCGATCGATCATTTCTGCCTCCATGTCATAGATATCTGCCGTGGGATTCCACCGGACTAGCCGATTGCTCACCCTGCAAGTAGAACGTCGAGGGGACGGCGGTGATACAGCGGTTTCACTTGGGCAAGCGACGCTGAGAACGAACTGCGCACCTCGGCCTTTGGTCTTCGGCCGTTGACGTGCCCATATCGCGACTGCCGAACATGGGGCGCCTGCTGCCCAGGGCGATCGGCAAAGTCGTTGGGGCCGTGTACGCGTAGAGGCTTCCGTGCGAGCTAGGGGACACCGCCAGGCGTGCGAGGTGCCACGTGTGGCGTGGCAGCGGCAGGACGATCAGGGTCAGGACACGAATCGGGGCACGTCAGACTCAGCTGATCGCCGTGGAAGCTGCGCGGGACGCGAGTTGGGTTACCGGCCCAACAGCGCGAGCGGCTGGGCCGGGCTCCGCGCGGCCCAGCGCAGCCCCCGGGCGATGTTGGCCTCACCTGCCAGGCGCACACGCCGACCGCGAGGTCGCGCAGCGTGGGGATCACCCGTGGGCCGGATCCGGCGGGGCCCTGCGACCGGTCCACGCCAGAAGGTCACGTCG
>JBOGEB010000349.1:0-2250 GCA_050743125.1 Egibacteraceae bacterium | reverse complement strand
CGGCGTTGACCAACCTCGGCGCCTTCTACGCAGAGATGGGCCGGGACGCCGACATCGAGGTGGTCTGGCAGCAGACCCTCGACGCGCTGCCCGCCTCAGCCCAGCCGTTCCTGCTACTCCGCCGAGCGGAAAGCCGACCCCCGGGCGACTTGAGAGCCGTCTACGACGCCAGCCGTGCGCTCGCGCTCGCTCCCCACGACGATTACCGGCTGATCGCCGACGGCCACATGGTCTGCCGCCAGCTCCGTGCTCTCGACCCCGCCGCGTTCGACGCCGCCTGGAGCCACCACCACCCAGGGGACCTGCCACCGTGGCTGTCACTCGACAATGCGCACCTGGAGCTGACCCGGGAATGGATCGCCACCGACACCGTCGCCGCCGAAAAACAGCTCCTCGACGAGCACCCTGACCTCCTGACCGACGACGCCGCGACCGCGGCCGCGCTGGACGAGATCGGGCTGGCCCAAGGGGACCCTTCCACGGTCGACGTCTACCGCAGCCTGCTCGAGCCTGCCCGCCGTGACGGCATCGACCAGGCATACCGGCTCCGGCTGGCGGGCGCGCTGCTGTCCGCATGGATGGACACGGACCTGGACACGAAACGCGCGATGCTCACCGAACAACGCGACGACCTGCTCGGCGGCGACGTCGCGGAGGTCCTCGACTCACGGCGGGAGGACGATTCGGAGGACGCGTTCCTGATCGTCCACGAGGCGCTGCTCACGCTGGCGTCGGCGGGCCAGGACGATGCCGCCTTCGACGCGCTCGCGGACCTCGACCGGCTCCCGGGCCTGCTCACCGAGCTTGCCCGCGCCAACGCCGAGCCGGCCACGCTGGCCGCCGCCGCAACCCTCGCGCTCGTGGTCGACGAGCGTGGCGGCGCGCAAGCCTGCGCCCTGTTCCACCTGGCGGTCGCGCTGGCCATTGATGGCCAACCCGAAGAGGCGGAGCAGGCGCTGGAGCAGGCCTACACGCTGGACGCCACCCAGCTGCCCGCTTGGATGGCCCTCCTCGTCGAGCTGGCCCCCCGCCGTCCCCAGATACAAGCCTCGAGCCAGACCCTGCTGCGCCTCACGCAAGCCGGGCCTGGACAGCCCTGAGCCAAGCAGGCGGACAAGTGCGCAAACTCTGTATTTCAGACACCTTCACCTGCGGCAGTACGCTCAGCTTTTCGTTGCGTAAACGCGTGAACAGGGCACAAAGGGGGGGCAAGCAAAAGTGGACGAGTGCGTGCGCAAAGTCACCGAGCTGGAGATCCGCCGGCTGATCCTCGGCATGGATCGCAAAGACCTGGCCGTCCAACTCGAGCTGTGCTGCGAGGAAGGTGGCGGCATCAACGCCCGGACGCTGCGGCGTTGGGAGGCCCGCCTGCACCGGCCGTTCCCGTTGTTCCGCCGAGCGTTGTGCAAGTACTTCGACGTCAACTCGGTCGCACAGCTGGGGATTGGAGATACGTTCGAGTCTGCTCGGTGGTGGACGTGGATGACCGAAGACGAATGGATCGAAGAGGTGCACCGTCGCAAAGCGTTGGAGGTCCTCGGGTCGTCTGGACTGTTGCTGCCGGCCTCCAACCTGACTGCTGTCGCGCAGTTGCTGGAGGGGCGGCCGCGTATCGGCGCTGGTGATCTGGCGATTTCGGCGCGGACCGCAACCGACATCGCCGGCGCCTACGCGGACACCCCGGATGGGGAGACGATCCGGTCGGCTAAGGCGCATGCGTACACGCTGTTCGACCTGCTTGAGCGCGCAACGATGAGCGATGCCATCAGGGCGCGGCTGGAGGGGATCGCGTCCGATGCGGCGTGCCTGGCCGGCTACGGCGAGATGAACGCTGGCCGGCTGGTAGAGGCGGAGGCCTGGTTCGAAGATGCGTTGCGGTTGGCGCGTCAGGCGGGTGACCGGCGGCTGGAGGCGCTGACGCTGGTCGGCTGCGCGTGGAACCTTGTGTACGGCCCTGACCCTGATCAAACCAAGGTCGTTGCGGCGCTCGAGGCCGCCGCCGGGTTCCACCCATTCCTCCCGCCCGTAGCGCGCGCGTATGTGTTCGGGAGCCTGGCCCGCGAGGGTGCGGCGCTCGGGGACGACCTGGTCTCGGGGAGGTTCTTGGAGCATGCGCGGGCCGCTGCGGCGCTCGCCCGGTACGAGGGGCCTGGTTGGGGTTGGTGGTCCACCCAGGGAGAGCTCGCTGGCTGGGAACACGGCCCTCGCCCGCTCTACACGGGGGTGCGGTCGTTGCGGCTCGGGCGCCCG
>JBOGEB010000348.1:0-2274 GCA_050743125.1 Egibacteraceae bacterium | reverse complement strand
GTCGGGTTCCGCTCGCGAAGAGCCTTTTAGGTCGCTCCACCCGACGCGACGCGACCCTGTTGTCAGGCGATCGTCGTCTGGTTTTGTTATATCTGAGGCGGTTTCGGCGGCAAGGGCCGCCGAAACCGCGCTCCGCTTCGCTTCGCCCACGGGGCGAGGCCGGGGTTCTCAAACACGTTCTCAGACACGCTCTTAGGCCGATGGCTGGCCCACGCCGCCGCTGCAGGGCGCGCCAGGCTCCGGGGTCTGGGGGCCGTTCACGAAGGCCCGGACAAACTCGGCCAGACGCGGGTCCTCGGGGCCGTCGGTGCGCAGCAGCTTGCCCCACGCGGTGGCGACCACGGGTGCGTTCAGGCCAGTGACGGGGCTGGCGAGCACGAACCCACGGCCGGTCACAAGCTGTTGCAACGCATGCCGGCCCGCCTGGGACAGCGACGGGTCATAGGCCAGCCAGACCGCGCCGTGCTCCAGGGAGTGCACCGCCGTCTCGTTGGGCACGGCGTTGTCGTAGAAGCCGCAGTTCTGCCACACCGGCGCGTGTGGTCCGCCGGCCGGCGGCACCGTCGGATAGTCGACGGAAGTCCGAACGTGGTCTCGACCTGCGACGGGCACGTCCGCAATTCCTTGCGGCGGCGGGGTGGGTCCGGCGCGGCGGGCGGCAGGCACGATTGCCAGTGCGACGACCGCGATCAGTACGCCGCTCCCGCCGATCCAGATCAGCAGCCGGTTGCGCCGCTGCGCCTTTCGGCGCTGCGCCTCGAGCAGGAGGCGCTCCTCGCGGCGCTGCCGCTGCCGGTCACGCTTGGACAACGGCTCGGTGCCCACATCGGCCTCCTGTCGGTCACCGGATGCGTGCGGTCATGGCGGCGACCCGGTCGGGCAGGGTCAGCAACGGACCGTCGGCGCGGTCGGCGATGCGCCCGTCACGGGCGATCGCGAACAGCCACGGCTCGCTGGGCAGGTTCCACTGCTTCACCGGCGCGGAGAAGGTCTGGCCGGCGTCGGCGTAGATCTCGACGTGCACGAAGGCGACCTCAGCCCAGTCGCGGCTGGTACGGACCTGGTCGAGCACCTGGACCGACGGTCCGCACACCGCGGTCATGCAGTAGGCGGGAGTGGCGAAGGTCAGCATCACCGGCCGCCGGTCGCGCAGCGCCTGGTCGAGGCTGATCTCGTGCATCCCACAGGCCGGGCTGGCGGTGCACAGCCGCGTCATGCCCATCGGGTCGGCGACGGTGGGGGTGGGCACGGCGATGGCGGCACGACCTGGGGCGGCCAGCTTGCTGGTCTCAGGCGTGGCGACCTGGACCGCATCGGCACCGGCCCGCCCGTCGCTGGTGACCGCGACGAACGAGGTCGGACCCGGCCTGGCGATGTCGACCTCGGCGAGGTACAGGCCCAGCGGTTGGCCGGGGATCTCGTGAAAGGCAGCCGGGTAAGGGCCCGCTGGATCGCCGCCGGCTGCCGGGACCGCCCAGACCTTGACGTCCGCGCCGGTCAGCGGCTTGTTGTCGGAGCCGACCAGGCCGAACGCGAACGGCCGGGCCTTCCCGGTCAGCTGCTCGAACGAGCCGGAGACGACCGACAGGACCTCTTTGGCGTCGGGAGCGACCGCCCCCACGGCGTCGAGGGTGGGCGCGGCCGCGGGCGGTGTGCTCCGGCCACGGCCACAGGCGGCCAGCAGCCCGGCGGCGCCTGCGCTGGCGAGGGTGCGCAGGAGGACGTGTAACAGGGTGCGGCGGTGCATGAGCGGTCTCGCTTTCGGTCAACGAATCGTGATTGTTCCAGTGGCGCTGGTGGGCTGCCCGTCGACACGGGCGCTGACGGTGACCTGATAGTCACCGGACTCGTCGATGGGCTGGCTCAACACGGTGTAGTGGCCAGGCCCCGACAGCAGCAGCTGCGCGTCCAGGCGTGCCGCGCCGTTGCGGAAGGTCAGCGACGGGTCGGTGACCTCGCTCGGCCGGCCGGTGGCGTCGAGGAAGTACAGGTGGACGAGGTTGCTCCCGGTCGCGGCCGGGTCGACGGTCAAGTTGATCTGCCCGCCGTCGCCGAACGCGGTGACGATCGACTGGATGCGGGCGGCGGCCTCGGCGTCCGCGGGAATGCTGGAAGCCAGGCCCGTGGCGGCCCCGAACGCCAAGACCATAAGCCCGACCTCCGCCAGCGCCATCGTCCGGAACGCACGGCGAGCCGCGGCAGGCTCAGGACTGGCCAGGCGCGGGAGCATCCGGTGCCGGTTGCGCCAACCGAGGACGGCGATACCGGCGAACA
>JBOGEB010000347.1:0-2277 GCA_050743125.1 Egibacteraceae bacterium | reverse complement strand
ACAACGCGGGCCACGACGGGCTGCGCGCTTGGGTGCGCGGGCAACAGTCCGTGATCGCGTACTGGGGCGGGTGGCCGCACGAGGCGCTGCGCTACGCCCAGCTCGGCGCCGACGTCGCAGCCCGGGTGACCAGCACGGCGGCGGTGTTCCTGCCCGCGTTGGAGGCACGAGCCCACGCGGCCCTCGGCAACGAGGACGAGTCCCGGACAGCGGTCGAACGCACGCACACCGCCAGGGAGCAGGTCGTCCCCGACGAGCTCGACGAACTTGGGGGGCTCCTGGCGTTCGACCGGCCCAAGCAGCTGTACTACGCGGCCGACGCGACGGTGTGGCTGCCAGGTGAGGAGGAGCGCGCCGAGCGTGAGGCAGCCGAGGCCGTGGACGCCTACGAGCACGCCGACCAGGCCGAGCGCTCGTTCACCTGCGAGGCCGGCTCACGCGCCGATCTCGCGCTCGCACGCGCCGGCCGTGGCGATCTGGACGGCGCGCGCGCGGCGCTGCGGCCGGTGCTGGAACTGCCGCCCGCGCGGCGAGTCCGCACGAGCATCACGAAGCTCGCCCAACGGGTGCACACGGCGCTCAGCGACCCGCGCTACCAAGGATCCCCGGCCGCGCGCCAGACGCAGGAGGAGATCGAGGCGTTCTGCCAGGCCTCTACCGCTGCGCTGCCGCGCTGACCAGCGACCGTCACTGCCCCCGTCGTCCTCGTTGGCGGCTGCGGCGGAGGGTGCGGCGCTCGTCTTCGCTCAGCCCGCCCCACACGCCGGCATCCTGGTTGGCCCCCAGCGCCCATTCCAGACAGGCGATGCGGACCTCGCAGCGCGCGCAGACGGCCTTGGCCCGATCGGCCTGCTCGGCCGCAGGCCCGGTGTTCCCACTGGGAAAAAACAATTCGGTGTCCTCGCCCACGCAGGCGGCTTTGGCGCGCCATTTCGCGAACACGGCCAGCATCATCCACTCCTCACGTTCGGGTGTCCGGAACTTGTGGAGAAGAGCAAAACCCACGGCATGTGCCCGGTCACTCGATGTGACGGCATACTTTCGAAACTTGCGCTCCGCGGCGCAGCGGTGGAACGCTGATCTCTCGCCGAGCGGGGGGAGGTCTGCGCACCGATGGCCAAATGGGCAAAAGAAGAACTCAACCGCCTGCGCGAGCAGATGACCGCGCAACGCCGCTGCACCGACGAGCTGGCTGACGAGATCCGCTACCGCTGCGGCTGCTCCAACCTCGCCGCGTACCGGATGGCGTACGGCCTGAGTCAGCCGCAGGCCGTCGCTCGCTACGAGCAGGCGACCGGTGGGCTGCTGAGCCAGCCGGTGCTGTCGAAGCTGGAGCAGTTCCCCGCCCAGAGCAGCCGGCCGCCTCAGGCCGGTGAGCTGATCGGGCTGGCGATGGTCTACGGGACGACACCGCTGCGCCTGATTGCCCCCGACGCCCTCGATCAGCTCGATCCTCATGAGCGCAGCGTGCTGATCCGCTGCAACGTCGGATTCGTCCCGGTGCCCACGCCCGAGTCTGCCACGACGGGGCGCCCGGATAGCTTGGAGCGCAGCGAGGCACCAGACGCGGTCGGCGCTCGCCGGGTGCGCCTGGCCGACCGTACGCTGGAGATGGAGAGACAGGCGGCGATGGCAGCTCGCAGAGCCTTCCGGTTCATCGCAACCGCCGAGGGCAGCAACGTCGGCCCCGGGACCCTCGACCAGCTCCGCGACGAGGTGGTCAGGCTCGCCAGGGCATATCTGATCCAGCCGATCCCGACGCTGCTCGGCGATCTGGTCGAGGTCCAGGACGTGGCGTTCCGGCTGCTGGAGGGCCGCCAACGGCCGGACCAGACGCGCGAGCTGTACCTGCTCGCGGGGGTGATGTCTGGCCTGACGGCGGAAGCAAGCCTCGGGCTCGGTGCTACGCACGCGGCGATGACGCAGGCGCGCGCCGCGTACGTGTGCGCGGACAACGCCGGCCACGACGGGCTGCGCGCCTGGGTGCGCGGATTTCAGTCGATGACCGCGTACTGGGCGGGGTGGCCGCACGAGGCGCTGCGTTACGCCCAGCTCGGCGCCGACCCCGCGGCGAGGGCCACCGGCACGTCGGCGGTGTACGTGCCGGCCCTGGAGGCACGGGCGTGGGCGGTGCTCGGAGGCGTCGGCGAGTCGCGGGCGGCGATCGAGCGCGCGCGCACCGCCAGGGAACAAGTCACGCCGGATGAGCTGGACGAGTTCGGCGGGCAGTTGACGTTCACCCGGCCACGCCAGCTGTACTACGCGGCGGACGCGGCG
>JBOGEB010000346.1:0-2280 GCA_050743125.1 Egibacteraceae bacterium | reverse complement strand
TGGGTGCACCGGCAGCTCACAGCATGAAATAACCATAAACAGCTGTCCGGAAAACGTGGGGCAGATCAAGCAGGCATGGCACGAATCCGGCCTCGGCGCACCCGACGACACCGACCAGCTCACCCACCGCATCGTCACACTTGAACAGCAGACCGTCGATCTTCGCCTGCAACTCGAGGAACGCGACCAAGACCTCGACGCCGCACGCGCCGCCAACCGCGAGCTCATCACTCGGCTCAACACTCCCGGAACCGCCACATGAGTCCCCGCACGAGCGTCCATGCACCACACCTGTCGTGCACGTCAAGACGCGATCACAGGCCAATGACCTACGACTACGCACAGACCAGGGACTCTTGGCGACGGCGGACCCCCAGAGAAGATCGGCACCGGCGAACGTCCACCAGAGCCGCCCGCTGGGAGCGCACACGACGGACGGGTCGGCGCCTTCGTAGATCCACCGCATAGCCGTGCTCATGCGGTCCAACACGGCGGCGCGCCGGCTCATCGTGACCTGCTTGAGGTCGCTGGCTGCGACCTCGACGCACCCTCCACCGCTCCCTGAGTCCTCCGCCGGGCGGTGCGTTACGGTGACGCGCCGAGAGCGGACCTGCGCCGCGCTCGCAAGGCGCGCTGAGCGCGCATACCCGGCCGGGCGACAAATGAGGAAGCGAGGCGCAACGCGGCGAGCGTGGATGCAGGGTCGCTCGAATGCCAGCGTATTTCTGCCGCGGGGCACTAAAGCCACGGGCGGCAGGGAGCCCTCTGTCACTGCCGCCGCGCTGAGGACTCCGCTTGCGTCGCTGCATCCTGGTGAGCTGGCGCTCGGTGAGCTAGGCTGCCTGCATTGCAACGTGTTGCGAAGGGGGTTGCGATGGGGCGCTCGACGACCAGCCTGCGACTTGCTGACGACCTGCGCGCTCGCCTGGCCGAAGCAGCCGATGCCGAAGAAACGAGCGTGACCGCGCTCGTGGAGCGGTTCGTACGCGAGGGACTGGCCGTTTCCGCTCACCCCGGGATCGTGTTCAAACCCGGACCCTCCGGCCGCCGGGCGGCTCTCGCTGGCGGCCCAGACGTCTGGGAGATCGCATCGGCGTTGCGGCACACTTGCGGGACCGAGGCTCAACGCGTTGCCACGCTGGCGGGCGAGTTCGGCATCCACGAACGACAGGTGATCGTCGCGTTGAACTACGCGGCCGCGCATCGCGACGAGATCGAGGCGCGCGTCCGCTCCAACGACCGCGCCCTCGACGCCGCCGAACGCGCCGCCGCCGAACGCGAGCAACTGCTCGCGTGAGGTTTTTGATTGACTCCATGCTGCCGCCGCAGGTCGCTGACCTCCTCAATGCAAGCGGCCATGACGCCACCACGCCAACGCAACTGGGTGCGCACAACCTGCCCGACGACGTGCTTGTGCAGATCGCCACGGCCGACAGCCGGGTGATCGTCACCGAGAACGCCCGTGACTTCGCTCACATCACGACCTGTCCAACCCTGCTCGTTCGCAAGTCGTGGTGGCCGCCCGGCGCATTAGTGCCCCGGCTCGCCAAAGCGCTGGACATCTGGGCAGCCGACCACCCCGAGCCCGGCGCCTGGCCGCACTGGCTGCCCGCCGACGTCCGGTAGCCCAGCCATCGGCCCGTCCCGGCTTCCTGTCCGCCGGTCAGCGCCCCGGGCGGTTCATGCATGGTCGGCGACGAGCCGTGCGGAGGCGCCGTTCGCGGGTATGCAGCGGGTGTCCACGCCGCCCACGAGGCTCCCCCCACTGGCGGGATCCCAGAAGCGCTGAGCAGGTTCGCGCAGGTCGACTTGTCCGTTCCAGAGTGACCCACGAGGGCTACACCCGCGCCGGCGGGCATCTCGAACGTGGCGCCGCGCAGCGCGTCGGGGTCGTCCGGCCGGTAACAGAACGAGACGTCCTCGAAGCGTACGTCGGGCGGGGACGCGAACCCCACCGATGCCTGGCCGCGGTCGGTGACGTTGGCGGGGTCTTCGATGACGACGAACGCGCGGTCGGCCGTCCCGCGCAGCTCACCGAGCTTGCGGGGGATGGTGCCGACCGCGGTCAGTGAGACGAACGCGTAGATCTCCAGCACGATCGCCACGGGATACTCCTGTTGCCTGCACGCCGCTGGGGGCGCCGTGGGCCGTCGAGCCGACAGCAGTCAGGAGTTCCGCGAGGGCTGTGCGCCGAGCCGACGAGGAGTTCCCGATCGCGACGCGACGCTTCCCGCTCCCGAAGAGCACCGAACAACGTGCTTGAAGAGCCAGCCTTAGTAC
>JBOGEB010000345.1:0-2323 GCA_050743125.1 Egibacteraceae bacterium | reverse complement strand
CCGGGAGCTGTTCGCCTACCTACGAAGCCTGGCGCGTGGCCAGCCGCAGTACGAGGCGAAGGTGCTGCTGGTCGGAGAGGGCAACGTCGGCAAGACCTCGTTGGTGGCCGCCTTGCAAGGCAAGCCGTTCGTCGAGAACCGCCCTACCACGCACGGCATCCAGCTCGGCATGCTGCCCGTCCGGCATCCTGCGCTGGACGTCGATCTGACGTTGAACACCTGGGATTTCGGCGGCCAGGAGGTCTACCGCATCACCCACCAGTTCTTCTTCAGCCGCCGTGCGCTGTACTTGCTGGTGTGGCGTCCCCGGGAGGGGCAAGAGGAGAACGCTATCGAGGCGTGGTGTCAGCGGATCCAGCTGCGTATCGGTGACGACGCCCGGATCATGATCGTTGCCACCCATTGTGACGAGCGGAGCCCGGAGCTGGACTATCCCGGGCTGAAGCGCAAGTTCGGCGATCTGCTCGTCGGCCACTACGCGGTCGACAACCATTCCGGCACGGGGATCGAGGCGTTGCGGCAGGCGATCGCCACGCAGGCCGCCCGTCTGCCGCAGATGGGTGAGCTGATCAGCGACCGATGGGTCGCCGTGCGCGACGAGCTGGCGGCACGGGCACAGCCGCAGATCGCCTTCCGCGAGTTCGTTGCCGTCTGCGCTCAGCACGAGCTGGACGGCGAAGCAACCCACGCGCTGGCGAGCCTGCTGCACGATCTCGGCCACGTCGTCTACTACGGCGACGATGACGGGCTGCGCGACCTCGTGGTGCTGCAGCCCGAGTGGCTGACCAAGGCCATCGGCTATGTCCTGGAAGACACGGTGACCCGGCAGGCGGGCGGTGTGCTGGCCCATGCCCGCCTGAGCAACCTCTGGGAGCACCGCCCAGGCAGCGAGTCGTACCCTGCCGCCTGCCACCCGTACTTTCTCCGGCTGATGGAGAAGTTCGACGTGTCCTATCGGCTGCCCGAGGAGGAGCAGGCGAGCCTCGTCGGCCAACTCGTGCCCTACGAGCGACCCACGCTGCCCTGGGACGACGACCACGAGGCGTATGGGACGCGGACGCTGTCGCTGGTGTGCCACACCTCGAAGCCGCCGCCGGGGCTGGTCGCCTGGCTGACCGTGCGCAACCACCGCTTCTCGGCCCGACCGTCGGGGTTGCACTGGCGACGCGGCGTGTTCCTTGCCCACCCTGCCTATGCGTCCGAGGCGCTGTTCGAGCTGACCGACGACATGCATCTGGCCCTGACGGTGCGCGCCCCCTCCCCGGACTATCTCTTCAGCGTGCTGCGTGACAGCGTCGAGGACTTAATCGCCCGCCGCTGGCCAGGCTTGACCTACGAGCTGCTCGTTCCCTGCCTGGCCACCTTTGGCGACGGCACGCGCTGCCGCGGCCAGTTCAGGTTGCGCAGCCTGCAAACGTTCCGCGAGCAGGCAAAGCCAACGATCGACTGTCACGAGTGCGCCCAGCCACAGGACGTGGCCCGGCTGCTCACCGGCTTCTCCATGCCCTCCTCGCCGCTGCGGCCCCAGCTCGACGAGATGCGGGAGCGGGTGGAGAAGATGGCGGAGCGGGTCGAGGGCCGGGCGGCCGACATCGCCAACGAGATCCGCGCCGTCCTGAAGGTCGTCAGCACGGAGGTCACCGACTGTCCTGCGCTGTTCACGGTGGCACCGGTGAGCGCCCAGGACGTACGAAGGCTCCGCGTCTGGCAGACCCAGTACCGGCTGACGCTGTGGTGCGCGCACCCCGGGGCGTGGCACCCGTGGCCCCAGGCCGCCTACGACCTCAAGCGCCCGAAGGACTGGCTGGCGAGCATCGCGCCCTACGCCGTACTGGTGAGCAAGACGCTCCGCCTGGTCGTGCCGATCGCCGGGGCGGTCGCGGGTGTGGTGTGGAGCGAAGAGCAACAGAAAAGCGTCAAGGACGAGATCGAGCTGATGACCACCGTCGTGGACAAACTGCCCGAGCACGGCGAGGCCCGCCAACCCACAATCGACAGCGGAATCGACAGCGAACACCGGCTGACCCAGGCCGAGGGCGCGGGGCTGCGCTCCCTCCGCACGCTGCTGCTCGAACAGGACCCGTCGAGGTCGTTTGGCGGACTCCGTCGGGTGCGAACCGCCTCAGGCGACTTCCTGTGGATCTGCGCCGACCACTACCTGGAGTACGACCCGGGCCTGCCGACGCTGCCCCAGTAGCATTGTGGGCAGCTGCTCGGGACCCGGGTCGAAATAACGTTGTCGTTTGGGCGGTGTTCGCCCTTGTGGCCAGGGTTCGTCACGCATGCGTGACGAACCCTGGCCATATGACGATTCCTGGCCACA
>JBOGEB010000344.1:0-2353 GCA_050743125.1 Egibacteraceae bacterium | reverse complement strand
GCGGTGATCCCACCAGCCGCGGGCGGGCGCTACCCCAGGCTGTGGCCGGGGCGGGGGGCGCAGATGGCCCGGAGCTGCTCGGCGAAGTCTTGGGCCGCCGCCAGGTCGCGGTGCCCGGGGGGCAAGGCCGCGAGGAACTCGCGCGCCTGCTGGAGGTTGGCCTCCACGTGCCCCTGGTCGACCACGAGCGCCTCGGCGGCGAGCTTGATGCCCTCGTCGGGCTGGCCTTGCCCGACCAGGCTGGTCGCCAGGGTGACCTTGGCCTGGGCATGGTTGGCGGGCGACTGGAGCGGGAACGGCTGGGTCTCGTAGCAGGTGATCGCCTGCCGCGCGTGCGGCTCGGCCTCCTTCGCGTCGCCGAGCCACAGCAGCGAGATGCCCGTGTACAGCTCCAAGGCTCCTGGGCTGAACACCGACCATCCGCCGCCAGGATCGTCGGTCACCGGCTGGCTCGGCATCGCCCGGTCGGCGCGCTGCAAGGCGTCGAAGGCGTTGGGGCGCTCGCTCATCCGGGCGTAGGCGCGCGCCTCGCACCGGCCGGCCAGCTGAGCGCGCCTGGCTCCGGTCGCGTAGCGCTGGCCGTCCTGCGCGTAGTCGAGCGCCTCCTGGAAATCCCCGGCCCACAGGGCTGCCGTGCTTTGGTGTACACGGACGACCGCGATCAGGTCGTGATCGCCGACCTCTCGGGCCAGCTGCCAGGCGGTGAGCAGGTGCGTATGAGCGTTGGGGTAGTCGCCCAGAATGAACGATGTTTCCCCCAGCAGCGCGGACAGTTGCCCGGCGATTCGGTAGAGCTGGCGGCGCTGGTCGAGCGGCTGGCGGCCGTCGAGCAGCGTCTCGACCTCCTCGTGCTGGGCGAGGGTCGCGCGGAACAGCTCGTCCCAGGGCGTGTGCTGGAAACCCTGCATAAGGCCAGCGACCCGCAGCTCCAACTGCGCGATCGTCACCGGGCCGAGGTTGGACGACCCCACCTTGCGGCCTAGCCGCACCGCCGCGTTGCCGGCACGGTCCAGCAGCGCCGCCAGGCCGGTCGCACCTATCGCGCGCAGAAACTCGGGTCGGTTCGTGTCCGCCTCCTCGCCGTCCGATCGCGCCTCGTGGCCGGCGTCGTGGTGCCCACCTGCCGTGAGCGCGAGCGGTGCTGCCAAGGTTCCAGCGTATGCGGCGCTCGGCTCGCTGCCCGTGCCGCACTCGGCGGGCACGGCGGGCAAGGTGTAGTCGTGGCCGTAGCTCAGCTGGTCAGGCCTGGTCTCATACACGCGGCAGAGCCGGTCGAGATACTCCTCGCCGGGGCGCACCCTCGGGTTGTGCTCCCAGGCGCACAGCCGCTGCGGGGTCAGCTTCGGACGCGGCCATCCGTCGGCGTCGTAGGTGGCCAGGATGCGCTCGACCGCCTCCGGGCGAATCCAGCCCCGCGCCAGCCGGTGCGCCTTCAACCGTGACACCCCGAACCGGTCGACGATCGCCTCGACAATCTGCGGGATCGACCAACCCTGCGCCCACCCAGCAGCGCGCAGCTTGGCGATCTCCTCGAGCTCCTCCAAATCTTTTCTCAAAGCCATGGCGGTCCCTTCTCGTCGGTCGCTGCTGCGTTCGTGCACGTTACGCCAATTCGGCCACGAAACAAATGCTTGATCAGGGTGTTCTCAAGATCTGGTACTCCTGGTACCGCTACGCGATAACTCCAATTACCAGCGCGCGATAACTGAGGTTGCGGTGGCGTGCCGGGCGTTCTGGTCTGGCCTGAATGAGGGCATTTCCGGTGGCGGCGCGTTGTGCGACAGTCGTCTCCCTTCCCCGTCCCTTCACGTGCAGACGAAAGTGAGTTGGATCATGGACTGGAGACACCACGCGGCATGCCTGGATCAGGATCCCGAGCTGTTCTTTCCCATTGGGACCACCGGTCCTGCGCTGGACCAGATCGAACAGGCCAAGGCGGTGTGCCGACGGTGCGCCGTCACCGCCCAATGCCTCGAATGGGCGCTCGAGACCAAGCAGGACGCCGGCGTCTGGGGCAACATGTCCGAGGACGAGCGGCGCACCCTCCGCCGCAGCCGACAACGCCACCGCAGCACCAGCTGAACCCGCACCGCATCACGCGATCGGTCGAGATGCTTGCAGGCACGCCGCCCGATCGGGTATAATACATACATGTGTTCGATCAGGGTGCAGTCGGCAGCAGACCCGATAAACGGGTTGGCGTCGTGCTGCGACGCGCTGGCCGCCCGTGACCTGGACACGTTGGACGAGGCCCGGCTGCGCGCCGACGTCGAATGCTTGACCCGCGTCGCGGCGCGGGTGGCCGCCGAGCGGCTGCGCTGCGTGGCCGCGGCCGCCCGGCGCGGCCCCGACC
>JBOGEB010000343.1:0-2368 GCA_050743125.1 Egibacteraceae bacterium | reverse complement strand
CGCTCGTGCGCGGGTCTCGGGGGTCAGGGTCGTCCTGAGCGCGGCTGACAGGGACTCGGTGGTCGGAGAAGGTCGGAGTCGGACCGTCGTGCGCCGCGCCGATGCCCAGGTCGGCCCAGCCGCGCCCGACGAGTGCGCGGCGGCCCTGCGCGCGGATCGCCTCGATGGCCACCCGGGCGACGTCCTCCGAGACGCGGCGCATGCTGCCGAAGCCGACGTACACCGGTGGTGCGCCGGCGTCCAGGAACGCCTCCAACTCGGCCGGGAGTGGGCGTTCGTCGGGCAGGTTCCACGCGCCGGTGTGCACGACGTCGAGGTCCGTCGGCTCCTGCCACGGGCCCAGGGTCGGGTCCGTGGCCAGCCACGGCTGGTCGCCGATGACGTGGTCGCGGACGTTGTCCACCGGTGACATGGTTATCTGTAACGGAGTGACGAATTGCCTGCCTCGCTGCCGATAGGGCGATCGGATACATGCGGCAGCATTCGGGTCAGCCGCGAGTGCCCCTTCGCGCTACG
This sequence comes from Egibacteraceae bacterium, assembly GCA_050743125.1. Lineage (GTDB taxonomy): Bacteria > Actinomycetota > Nitriliruptoria > Euzebyales > Egibacteraceae > JBOGEB01. Next base: position 1,852 of record JBOGEB010000343.1, on the reverse strand, counting down.
CCGCAGTAGGCGGTCCGAACCAGGTGGTGAGCGCGTCAGGGAGCCCCAGGTCGGTGAGGTCTCCCACCCAGGCAACATGTCCGTCGGGCCGAACCAAGACGGCGGTGGGAGCAGTGACCGCGCCAAGTACCGGCAGCTCCCACACACCAAGATATTCAGCGTCGATCAACTGGACCCGATCCGCCCATGGGGTGATGTCAAAGCCGCCGGGCTCGCCGAGGTTGAGCAGCACGGGCCGGGCATCGTGCAGCAGGGTGAACACCCGCAGCGGGCCGTTGGCGGTGACCAGGTCGAGATCGGGCATGCGGCGTCCGAGCAGCGGGTGCCCCTCGCCGAGGTCGTAATGAATGTCCAGACCAGACATCATCCCGGCGAATCGTTTGCGCGGCTCGTCCATGCTGAGGAGCTCGGCAACGGTGTCGCGCAAGGCCTTGATGCGGTCGTCGGGGCGGTAAAGAAGCGGTATCTGCGCCATCGTGTTGCGCAGCACGCGGGCCGCGACCGGGTGGCGCTCGGCATGGTAGGTGTCCAGAAGGCTTTCCGGCGACGTCTCCTTGATCACCTGGGCCAGCTTCCATCCCAGATTCACCGCATCCTGCACTCCGATGTTGAGGCCCTGTCCACCCACCGGGGGATGCACATGGGCGGCGTCGCCGGCCAGGAGCACCCGTCGGTCGCCGTAGGCCGCGGCCTGCCGGGTCATATCGGTGAACCTGGAGATCCAGGTGGGACTGTGGATCCCGTAATCGGTCCCGTAGACGGCGATGAGCGCCTCGCTGAGATCGCGCAGGGTGGGCTCGCTGGCGGATCCGACGTGCTGTTCGGTCACAAGCACCCGCACCGGCCCCCCGTCCTCCAACCTGCTGAGGCCATGGACGCCGAAGGCGTCGCGGCGGATGCCCCATTCCGGCTCCTCGGCCATCTCGACCTCGGCGATGAGGTTGCTCGTTGTCGGTTCCCACCCGGGGAAGTCGATGCCCGCTGTTTTCCGGATCAGACTGCGCCCCCCGTCGCACCCGACGAGATATCCCGCCCGCAGCGGCTGGCTGTCGGACAGCTCGACGTCGACGCCGGTGTCGTCCTGCGCGAAGCCCGTCACCTCACGTCCGCGATAGATCGGCACCGCCAGCTCGCTGACCCAGCCGGCCAGGATGCGCTCGATGTGGTTCTGCCACAGCCCGAGCCCGTAGTTGTGCCGGGTGGGAAAGTCGCTGATGTCCAACGGGATCCAGGCGAACCCCTGGACCTGCGCCACCTGCCCCTGCGAAAGGAACCGATCAGCGATTCCGCGCTGATCGAGAACCTCGATGGTGCGTGAGTGCAGACCGCCGGCGCGTGAGCCGATGAGGTCCTGGCTGGCGCGCCGCTCGACAATGGCGACGTCGACCCCCGCCAACGCCAACTCGCCCGCCAACATCAGGCCGGTCGGACCTCCTCCGGCGATCACCACCGCATGCTTGGTCATACCCGCACCTCCGCGCCGAGTGCCCGCAGCTGCACCGCGAGTCCCACCATCGGTTCGACGTCCCCGCGCGACCCATACGTCGACAACAACACACGCATTTCGTGACTCCCATTCCGTAGGTTCTGGCTTCGGCCGGCGATTCTGCGGCACGACCCGGGTCTTGCCGCAAGCCCCCAGGTGCGCTGTACGTTGAGAGTGGCAGGGAGTGGGTACTTTCCTTTCCCTTAATCGTCCGCTGTGGCGGACAATCTCCTCGCGAGGCGGCGGCGTGCCGCGTACGGCGGTGCCGTCGGCCCAAGAGGACCTCCCATGGGCCTACGGATGCCCCCGCGGAACGAGAAGCTCTTCACCCGCTTCAGCAAGGCCGGCTCGAACGTCGTCGAGAGC
>JBOGEB010000342.1:0-2380 GCA_050743125.1 Egibacteraceae bacterium | reverse complement strand
CGGCTCGCCGAGACGCGCGCGGCGCCCGCCAACGTGATCGATCTCGCCGGCCGCCCTCCACGCCGCACGCCGTGGCGCCAACGCTGGCTCGCCGTGAGCTCCGCCGCGGCCGTGGCCGTCCTGCTCGGCCTGCTCGGCGGCATCGTCATGCGAGGCGGGCAGGTGCCGGTGCCCGAGACCGCGCAAGCCCCCGCGCCGGGAGTCGACCTCCAGCGGCAGGCCGCCGAGGGCGATGCGAGCGGCCAGACCACGCGGCTGCCGACCCTCAGCGTGGCCCGGCCGGCGATCGTGGACGCCGAGACCCCGCTGGCGGACGAGGGCGCGGTCCGCGCGCACCTGGCGGGCCTGCCCGCGGCGAAGGGCCTCCTCGGGACGCCGGTCGACCAGGTCCCCACACTCGCCGACGGCGTGCGCCAGGCAATCATGGCCGCGCCCCCATTCCGCTCCGGCGTCGCGCCGGGCGCCTGCCTCGACGCCGTTGAGGAGGCCGGCCTGGTCGCCCACGTGGAGTCGGTCACGTACCAGCAGCAGCCGGCCCTCGCCTATGTCGTGGCCAGCGCCTCCGGCGGCGCGAGCACGCTTGACCAGGTTCACGTCATCCTCGTCAACCCGCGCACCTGCGTGGAGCGGCTGTTCTTCTAGGGTGGGCGGGTAGGTGGAGGCGGGGGAATAGGAGCACGGTGTCAGCCGTTTCAGCGGCGAGCCACCCGTAGTGGTCCGCCTCGGAAGTCCGGAGGGGTCATGGCAAGCTCCGATCACGCGGTCGTGATCATCGGGTCCGGTCCCGCAGGGCTCACCGCCGCGCTCTACGCGGCGCGCGCCGACCTCGAGCCCCTGGTGATCGAGGGGCGCACGGCGGGCGGCCAGCTCATGCTCACCACGGACGTCGAGAACTACCCTGGCTTTCCCGAGGGGCGGCTGGGCCCTGAGCTGATGACCGACTTTCGGAAGCAGGCGGAGCGGTTCGGGAGCAGGTTCCTCACCGAGGACGTCGATGCGGTCGACCTGACCAAGGGCTCGCCGTTCGTGGCGCGCGTCGGCGACGACCGCTACCTGGGGCGCACGATCATCATCGCGACCGGCGCGACCGCCCGATGGCTCGGTCTTCCCAACGAGCAGCGGCTGATCGGGCGTGGCGTCTCCAGCTGCGCGACCTGCGACGGGTTCTTCTTCCGTGACCGCGAGATCGTTGTCGTCGGGGGCGGCGACTCGGCGATGGAGGAGGCGTTGTTCCTCACAAAGTTCGCGTCCAAGGTGACCGTCGTGCACCGTCGCAAGGAGCTGCGGGCCTCGAAGATCATGCAGGACCGGGCGTTCGCGAACCCCAAGATCGCGTGGGAGTGGAGCAGCCAGGTCGTCGACGTGCTCGGTGACGACCAGGTCACCGGCGTGATCCTCGCCGACTCGCGCTCCGGCGAGCGGCGCGAGCTCCGCACCGACGGCCTGTTCACCGCGATCGGCCACGATCCCGCCACCAGGCTGTTCACCGGCCAGCTCGACCTCGACCCGGACGGGTACATCCTCGTCGCTGAGCCCACCACCGCGACGAGCATCGACGGGGTCTTCGCCGCTGGCGACGTAGTCGACCGCATCTACCGGCAGGCGGTGACCGCTGCCGGCATGGGCTGCAAGGCCGCGATCGACGCCGAGCGCTGGCTGGAGGCTCACCACTGACCCGGCGGCCCCTGCTGGGTGGGGTAATACGCCCCATTAGGTATTGCCGCAGCGCAGGGTGTAGGCTACGGCCACAACGACCGGGTGCCACGATAGGCACCCAGGTTCTTCAAGATCGCGGTTCGGCTGTCCCCCCGTCATCCGAACCGCGCGCGAGGGGCGCTGCGGCGCCCCTCGCATCGTCTCCCCCCCCGTGCCGGGAATACCGCCAGCACTATCCCCGTTTCGTGAGGAGAGCCGTGAGGGATTCCGAGGCGCCCCCGGCGAGGGAGTACGAACCGACGCAGGCCAAACCGCGGAGGACTCTATGAGCAAGACCCAGCACGTGAGCGATGCCGACTGGGAAACCGAGGTGTTGAAAGCCGACAAGCCCGTCCTGGTCGACTTCTGGGCCGAGTGGTGCGGTCCGTGTCACACGCTCGCGCCGGTCCTCGACGAGATCGCCCGGGAGAACGCGGCGTCGCTGAAGGTCGCCAAGCTCAACGTCGATGACAACCCCGACGTGGCTCGGCAGTACAAGGTGATGTCGATTCCGACGCTCCTGGTGATCGTCGACGGCGTCGAGAAACGGCGCCTGGTGGGCTCGCTCCCCAAGAGGAAACTCCTCGACGCCATCGAGGAGTTCGCTTAGGGCCCGGGTCGAAATAACGTTGTCGTTTGGGCGGTGTCCGCCCTTGTGGCCAGGGTTCGTCACGCATGCGTGACG
>JBOGEB010000341.1:0-2394 GCA_050743125.1 Egibacteraceae bacterium | reverse complement strand
GGCACCGACGTGGTGGTCGGTTACGTCGAGACGCACAACCGGCCTCGGACGGCTGAGCAGCTGCGGGACCTCGAGGTCGTGCCCCGCAAGAAGGTGGAGTACCGGGGCGCCGTCTTCGAGGAGATGGACATCGACGCCGTCCTGGCCCGGGCGCCTGAGGTGGCCCTCGTCGACGAGCTCGCCCACACCAACGTGCCCGGGTGCCGCAACGAAAAGCGCTGGCAGGACGTCGAGGAGCTGCTCAACGCCGGTATCACCGTGGTGTCTACGGTGAACATCCAGCATCTCGAGTCGCTGAACGACGTCGTGGAGCACATTACCGGAGTTCCGCATCGGGAGACGATCCCCGACCATGTCGTGCGCGCCGCCGAGCAGGTCGAGCTGGTCGACATGGCTCCTGAGGCGCTGCGCCGGCGGATGGCCCACGGCAACGTCTACGCATCCGAGAAGGTCGACGCCGCGCTGGCCCACTACTTCCGGGTCGGCAATCTCGGGGCGTTGCGCGAGCTGGCGCTGCTGTGGCTGGTGGACAAGGTCGACGAGGCGCTCGAGGAGTACCGCCGGCGCCACGGCATCGCCCAGCCGTGGGAGACCCGTGAGCGGGTCGTTGTCGCCCTTGCCGGCGTGCCGGGCGGCGCCAACCTCATCCGGCGGGCGGCCCGCATCGCGCAGCGCAGCCACGGCGAGCTGATCGGTGTGCACGTCCAGACCGACGACGGCCTGGCGGGCACGCCCGTCGGGCAACTGGAGGAGCACCACAAGCTCCTGGGCGAGCTCGGTGGCGAGTTCCGAAAGATCACCGGCACCGACATCGCCAGGACGCTCGTGGAGTTCGCCCACACCGAGAACGCCACCCAGATCGTCCTTGGGGCCAGCACCCGAAGCCGCTGGCAGAAGCTCGCCAAAGGCTCGGTCATCAACCGGGTCATCCGGCTCTCCGGCCCTATCGACGTGCACGTCATCTCCCAAGGCGACACCGGCGAGGTCGGCCCGCTGCGGCTGCCTCGGATCCGTCGGCGACGGCTCGCCGTCCTTCCACCTCACCGCCAGGCTTACGGCTTCGCCCTGGCCGCGCTCGGCCTGCCGCTCGTCACCGTCACGCTCGCCAGCCTGCGCTCGAGGTTCGGGCTCCCGAGCGTGCTGCTCATCTACCTCATCACCGTCCTCGCCGTCGGCAGCGTCGGCGGGGCGGTGCCCGCGGTAGGAGCGGCGCTCGCCGCGTTCCTGTTGGCGAACTACTACTTCACCCCACCGCTGTATCGCTTCACCGTCACCGAAACCGAGAACCTGCTCGCCCTGATCGTGTTCCTGCTCGCCGCCGGAATGGTGAGCCGTCTTGTCGACCTTGCGGCGCGAGGCCGGGAGGAGCTGGCCCGCGCCCGAGCCGAAGCCGAGGCAATGGCCCGCATGGCCGGCTCCCTGGCGGAGGAGGAGCTGCTCCCCCGCCTGGTCGAGCAGCTCCGCAGCACCTTCGGGGTCCAGTGCGCAGCGGTGCTGCGGCGGGAAGACGGCCGATGGGACGTCGAGGCGGCCTTCGGCGCGCCCGTGCCCGCCACTCCCGACCACGCAGAGGTCGCCGAACCGCTTGGTCCCGAGCGGATGCTCACCCTGACCGGTGGCCACCTGGCAGCCGAGGACCACCGGCTGCTGAGCGTCGTGCTCGCCCAGTCCGCCTTCGCGCTCGAGGCGCGTCGTCTCCAAAGGCAAGCAGCCCAAGCCGAGGCCCTGGCCAAGGCGAACGACCTGCGAGCCGGCCTTCTGCAGGCGGTCTCGCACGACCTGCGCACCCCGTTAGCGTCGATCAAGGCGTCGATCACCAGCCTGCGCCAGACCGACGTGCGATGGGACCCGCTCCAGACCGCGGAGTTCTACCTGACGATCGAGGAGGAGACCGACCGGCTCACCGCCCTGGTGAGCAACCTGCTCGACATGAGCCGCCTGCAAGCGGGCGTGCTGAGCCCGGCCTGTCGGGAGACCAGCTTGGAGGAGGTCGTCCCCGCCGCCTTGGCCGGACTCGGGCCGCGAGCACGAGCGGTCGTGATGGACCTGCCGGAGGACCTGCCGACGCTCACCGCCGATCCCCTCCTCCTCGAACGGGTGGTCGCCAACCTGGTCGACAACGCCGTCACCTGGTCGCCTTCCGAGCGCCAGCGCGCGTGGACGCCGGCGCAGTGGGGGACCAGGTCCTGCTGCGCGTCATCGACCGAGGCCCCGGCATCCCGCAGAAGCGGCGCGCCGACGTCTTCCAACCTTTCCAGCGCCTCGTGGACCACGGCAGCGGCGTCGGGCTCGGCCTGGCCATCGCTCAAGGCTTCACCGAAGCCATGGGCGGCGAGCTGGCCATCGAGGACACACCCGGTGGAGGCACCACAATGGTCGTGACCCTGCCTCAGC
>JBOGEB010000340.1:0-2398 GCA_050743125.1 Egibacteraceae bacterium | reverse complement strand
TCCCGCTGCCAGATCCACCGACCACGCCAACCTCCCCCACCCGCCCACCCTGAAGGAACACGCGACCTGGGGCCGACAGACGAGGACAACCTCTGTTTAACCTGCTGGTGCTGCCATCACAGGATCCACGAGGACGGCTGGCTCGTCGCCCGCGACCCGGGCACCGGCCGGTTCAGCATGCACCCGCCCGACCCCCTGGCCAGACAGCACCGGCGACGAGCCGGCTGACCCGCGCCCGACACCACCCACCGGACACACGCCAAGAACCCGATTTCGTGGCGGCCGAGCCGCACCGAAGGGAGCTCTCTCTCGCCAAGAAGGCCGTCCCGTCGGCGAGCCGCTCAGCCAGTACTGCCTGAGCGGCTGAAGGCCTCGCGACGGCTACGAAAGATCGTTCACCTCAGTCCGTTCGAAGCCCCGTAACACCCTCCCAGATCATGGGCATCGCGGTTACGTTCGATGCGATACGCGCGGATGGAGTACTGCGCGCGTCTTCGCCGTCATTTGGTGATCTGTGCCAGAATCCACTCGACGAGCGTCTGGGACACACTGCTGTGCCCCGAGTTCTCGGTGTCGCACTGGAAGTCGTCCAGGGCGCTCTCTTCGGGGGACAGGGCAGAGACATCCGTGTACAGGTCGATCGGCCAGCCGACCGGGTCGTAGTTGAGGGCGACCGCGCTCACCGTGGGGACAAAGCATCCGATGCGGTACCGGTCCTCGATCTTGGTCTTGAGCGCGTCCGCGATCATGCCGTATGAGGCGAGCGTACCCCCAGGGGCGCCGTCGAACGGTGGGACCGCGGTGGTGTCGGTCCTCCTTACCTGGGGGAAGAAATGCATCCCACCGACGCGCTGCCTTTCCCCGTAGGCAGGCTGGATGCGGGCCGTTGCGCTGGCGATGAAGAGTGGCGCCTTCCAGTCGAACACCAGCTCACCGGGCGGCATGTCCCTGCCGGTCCCATTAGCGGTGCCATTGGCTACGCCGAGCTTGCGGGGCCTGGCTGGGAACCACCCCAGGTCCTTCAGCTCGGCGAGGAACTCGCCGCGCAGCGGGCTGGCCGTGGCGACGGGACCCGAGTAGCGCGAGTTCTCGACCCAGCCCCAGAGGAGTTGCTGCGCCGCTGCGCTCCTGATCAGGTCGGCCTGCTTGGGCCCACCAGGATCGCCCGAGGAAAAGTCCTCGAAGAAGTAGGCCATTTGCTGGAGTATCAGCGGGATCCATGCCCCGTTATGCGGTGAATCATAGGAAAGGTACGTCTCGGTCTGGTGATCCTCGCCGTCGCGTTCCATGGTGGCCAGCGCGTAGCGGGTGATGATGCCGCCCATGCTCACGCCGCCGACGATCAACGGAGCATATCCCTGCCGCTGCTGGATGGCCCTGTGGATGCAGCTCACCGCCACGCCGGCATTGGCCTGGATGTAGTTGTGCCGCACATCGAAGCCGAGCAGAACGACGTCCACTCCCGAGGCGAGCAACTGATCAAGGAACCGCTCCTGAAGGGGCGGATAGGGCGCGTTGAAATGCTCCCACAATCCCGGTAGGTCGCTTGGACCGTAGTTGAACCCGTCCGCGAAGATCATCGGCCTGACCAGGCCTGTGTGATCCGCACCGTAGTAGACCGCGGCCCTCCCGGTCGCGAACCTCCCTAGGTACGGCCGATCGGATACGAGCTCCCATTCCTCGTCGGGCGCCTGGACCCCTTCAGCGGATACGGTCGACGGAGTCGAGAACCAGACCCCCTTTGAGAGCGTTTCGGCGATTTCAGCCGCCTGCTCAGTCGAGGGAGCCTCTGAATCTTGCTTAAGGCTAAGCTCGACATCGATCCTGGCTTCCTGCGACAAAACTGCCACCTCCGTTATTCACGTCAATTGCCGCCAAGGCAATAAGACTGACCCTAGCAAAATTTTGCCTGATTTGAAAATTTAAATTTTGTGGTTATGCGACGGCTTTTTGCCGGTCTGGGCGTACAGCGCGATTTCTTCATATGCGGGCTGGCCAGGGTGTTGTGGGAGCGATTCGGCGGCGATCAGGCACCGGCCAAGGGTGGCGAGCGTGTCCGCCACCGAGGGGTTGGCCTTGCAGGCATGCCAGGGCGCGCGCCGTCTGCGTTGGGGGTGCGGTTGCGGGCCTGAGCCGGGCTCGGCGGTCTCTTTCGCGTCGAAGATCCCGACCTCGGTCGACCATCTGGCGGCGCAGGCTGCACAGGTTGACCTTGACACCGCGCTTCTTGGACAGGCGGGCGTCCAGTCGTCGAGGTGTCGGCCACCCAGCGCGCGCGAGTCAGCGGAGCAGCTCGCGGCGGATAGTCTCGATCAGGACCTTGGGGTCGTCGGTGTGGGGCAGCTTGATGCCGATGGTCTCGGCGCAGGAGCGGATCTGGTGGGCGTTCAGGAGGTCG
>JBOGEB010000339.1:0-2433 GCA_050743125.1 Egibacteraceae bacterium | reverse complement strand
TCCCGCGGCTGGCCTGGGGCGCCGCGCTGGCCGCGGGCGGGCTGTCCGGGCCGGGCTGGGCCGCCGCCGCGCTGGCCGCCTGGTCCGCGCAGCCGCTGGCGGTCTTCGCCGGCTCGGGCGCGCTGCGTCCAGCCGATCTGTGGTCCTACAGCGCCGCCAGGGCGGTCAAGGAGCCCGCGCGGCTGGCCGCGGCGCTGCGCGCCACGCGGTCCGCGCGGCGGTCGGCGCGGGCTGAGGAGGACCCGGTCGAGGTCCGCCGCCCTGCCTACCAGGCCGACCTGGCCGGCGGCGTCGAGCGGCTGTTCGAGCCCAAGCTGGCCTGCTGCCCGTGGTGCGCCAGCGCAGACCTGCGGCGCCGGCTCGCCACCACCGACCTGGTGCAACGCAAACCCGGCCGGTTCGGCCTGGACCAGTGCCAGGGCTGCGGGCACGTGTTCCAAAACCCCAGGCTGAGCGCCGACGGTCTGGATTTCTACTACCGCGACTTCTACGACGGGCTGGGCGAGCGGTGCATGGGCCTGCTGTTCAACCAAGGCGGCGCGCGGTACCGGTCCAGCGCCCAGGCGCTGCACCCGGTCGCCGCACCGGGGTCGTGGTTGGACGTCGGCACCGGGCACGGGCACTTCTGCAACGCCGCGCGCGAGGTGTGGCCCCAGACCGCGTTCGACGGGCTGGACATGGGCGCCGGCGTCGAGCTGGCCGCCCGCCGCGGCTGGGTCGACCGCGCCTGGCGGGGCCGCCTCGTCGACCTCGCGTCCGACCTGGCCGGCGGCTACGACGTGGTCAGCATGTTCCACTACCTGGAGCACACCACCGACCCGCACGCCGAGCTGGCCGCGGCGGCTGTCGCGCTGCGCCCGGGCGGGCATCTGCTGATCGAGGTGCCCGACCCGCAGTCGCGCTGGGCCGGGCTGCTCGGCAGGTGGTGGCTGCCCTGGTTCCAGCCGCAGCATCTGCACCTCATCCCCGTCGCCAACCTGCGGGCCAGGCTGGCCGAGCTCGGCTTCACGGTCACGCTCGAGCAGCACGCCGAGCCGCACATCCCCGTCGACCTGCTCGCCGCCGCGTGGCTGGCCCTGAACGCCGCAGCCCCGGCCGACGACCTGCCGTGGCTGCCCCGACCCCGCCGCCTCCAACGGCTCGCCCGCGCCGGGACCATCACCGCCGGAGTCCCGGTCCTGCTCGCCGCCGCGCTGGCCGACCAGGTCATCGCCCCCGTCGGACGCAGAGCCGGCCTGTCCAACGCCTACCGCATCCTCGCCCGCAAAAACTGACATCACGCCAGCCACCACGGCTCCCCCGACGGGCTGTGGGTTGCGCGTACCCCCGCCGAGCGCGACAGCGACGTCCAGACCCAGTTCTGCTCTTTGCACGTACCCATGGGTTCAGCGGGTCGGGTGAGCGGCGGAACCCAAGGGTTTGATGGGAGGCGGGTCGGTGGGCGTGCCGGTGTGGCCCACCTGGCAGGTCGGGAGTGCGGGTCAGCTCGCTCTTCGTCTGGCGAGCGGGTCGGGCGGGTGCATGCTGAACCGCCCGGTGTGCGGGTCGCGGGCGACGAGCCAGCCGTCCTCGTGGATCCTGTGATGACAGCACCAGCAGGTTAAACAGAGGTTGTCCTCTGTGGGTCCCAGGTCGCGTGTCCATCGGTCAGGCTGCGCGTGGCCGGCGCGGGCTGGTGGGCGTGGGGGTGTCCCCGACCTGGCCGGACCCAGGTCGGGGCACGGGTCATCCGGCTCGTCGCCGGTGTGGCCGGGCGAGCGGGTCGGGCGGGTGCATGCTGAACCGGCCGGTGTCCGGGTCGCGGATGACGAGCCAGCCGTCCTCGTGGATCCTGTGGTGACACGTCCAGCAGGTCAAACAGAGGTTGTCCTCGTCAGTAGGCCCCAGGTCGCGTGTCCACCAGCGGACGTGATGCACCTGGCAGCGGGACGCCGGCGCGCCGCAGCCGACGCAGGCCTGGTCTCTGGCGATGACCGCGACCCGCTGCTGCCTCGTCGGCTGCCGCTGCGTGCGGCCCGCGTCCAAGACCTCCCCGTTGCGGGTCATCCACACCGTCGTCACCTCTGCGTCGCAGCAGACCATCTGCGCGGTGGTCGCGCTGACCGGGCCGACCCCGTCCAACCTCGCGGCCGGCGCCCCCGGCGTGCCGTCCAACGCCTCCGCCGTGGCGATCAGGATCACGTGCGGCCGCTGGACCGCGACCTGCGGCAGGTCGCCGGCGTCGAGTGAGCGTCGGGCCAGCTCGACGAGCGCGTCGGCCATTCTTTGCGGGTAGGTCCGGTCGTCGGCGTGGCTGGTTTTGCGGGCCAGCGGGTCCAGCGCGGCGGTCAGCGTGGCGGTGCCGACCGGGTCCAGCCGGGCCTCCACACGCCCGGACCCGTCCGCGCCGTCCGCGGTGACCGACGCCCGCCGGTTCGCCCACGCGCGGCGCTC
>JBOGEB010000338.1:0-2434 GCA_050743125.1 Egibacteraceae bacterium | reverse complement strand
GTTTCTTTGGTATGGGTCAGGAGAGGACGGGCACTGGCACAGGCGCCGACACGCGCTCGGCGCGGTGGGTGAGGACGTCGTCGGCGATCTCCGACGCCCGGTGGGCCAGGACGCTCATCAGCGAGTCGGCGATGCCGTGGGTGGCCTCGTTCACGCCCTGCAGGTAGCAGGCGGCGGTGGCCGGGCCGCTCACCACCAGCCGGTAGTTGCGGGTGACCTCGATCCGCTCCAGGCCGAGCGCGTCGCCGAGCCGGCGCACCAGCGCGGGCATCTGGCGAACGAACCCGGTGCCCAGCAGCACCAGATCGCAGCGCAGCTCCTCGACGGCGCCGGTCTTGCGGTCGGTCAGCTCGAGCGCCACCTCGTCGCGGTCCTCTACCGCGGCGGTCACGTCGGTCATCGTGACGATCCGCAGCCGGTTTTGGCCGGTGAGCCGGTCGAGGTAGAGCTGGCGATAGAGGCTGTCCAGCAGATCTGGGGCGAGCCCGGCGTAGTTGGTCCGGTGCATCTCCGCCAATAGCTGCTCGCGGGCCTGTGGCCTGGCCTCGAAGAACTCGTCGACGAACGACGGGTAGTACAGCTCGTTGGTGAACTTGCTGCTCTCGTAGGCGTTGAGGCCGATCGACCGCATCACCATGGTGGGCCGGCAGTTGGGCAGGTCCTCCTGCACCGCGTGGAACATCTCCGCGGCGCTCTGCGCGCCGCCGATCACCACGACGCGGTACGGCAGCTCCTTGGACAGCTCAGCCAGCCGCGGCAGGTACCAGGTGCTGTGGATCACGCGCCGGGCCGGCAGGTCGGCGAAGACCGGGGGGACGTAGGGGTCGCGCCCGGCGCCGATCACCAGGTACCGGCTGCCGATCGTCGCGCCGTCGGCCAGCCGCGTCAGCCACCCGGTCAGCGTGCCGCGGGCGTCGCGGCGGGGCTCGATCGCCGCGCAACGGCGCGCGTACTCGATACGCACCTTGGTCAGTGAGCTCGCCACCCACTGCAGGTAGTCAGAGATCTCGATCCGGTACGGGGTGAAGCTGCCCATGTTGACGAAGTCGTCGAGCCGGCCGACCGAGTGCAGGTAGTTGACGAACGAGAACTTGCTGCGCGGATTCCGCAGGGTCACCAGGTCCTTGAGGAACGCGACCTGGCTCTGCGTCCAGGGCAGCAGCATCCCCCGCTGCCATGCGACGCTCTCGCCCTGCTCGACGACCAGCGAGTTGCCCGCCAAGTCATTGGGAGCCAGCTCGTCGAGAGCCACCGCCAGCGCGAGGTTGGACGGCCCGGCCCCGATCGCGAGCAGCTCGACATCACGGTGCGTCATACGGTTCCCCCTCAGGTGCACGTCGGTATGGCTGACGACTTCCCCGCTCGGTCCGCTGGTTTCGTCCAGCACGTGCCCGCCGCATCTGTCCATCCGAGCTGTGGCGACGGTCCTGCGCTGCAAGCCAGAGGCAGGTTCCTGGCTCGCTTTCTGGAAGTCTGCGTTCGACTCCAGGGCGTGAGCGGCGGGGTCACGACGTGAGCCACGGCGTCACGGTGGGCGGCAACGCGGTTCACAACCTCGACCAGCTCAGCGCCACGCTGTGACCGGGCCGCTCACGCCTTCCGGTCGACAAGTACGAGACTTTTTTGGGCTCTTGGCATGGAACTGTGGGTGGGTTGCGCGGTCGTCGCGCCTGCTGCCCCCAGGCTCCGGACGCTCCACGATGTTTGGCGCCGGCAGAGACGCCGGGCGTGCGGGCGCGCCTCACCGCGCTGACACCAGCCCGCCCAGGCAACCACTCCGCTCACCCCCACACGCACAAAGTTCCCGCAAACCCTTGCGAACCGCATCGTAAGATGGCATACTACGAACATGCGTACGAACCAGGTCCAGGGTGCGACGGCGGCCGAGAGCCTCGACGGCAGCGCGCTGCTCGACCTGATCGAACGCGGCCTGGCGCTGCTGGGCGCTCAGCCGCTCGGCGGCGACATCGACGACACGACGCTCGCCGACTCGGTCGAGCGGCTGCACCGGCTGGAGACCGTCGTGGCGGGAGAGAAGCTCCGGCGGGTCGCGCAGGTCGACGCGCGCGGGGCGTGGCGGGCCGAGGGGGCGCGGTCGACCGCGGACCTGCTGGCGCGCCGGCTGCGGCTGACCCGCGGCGAGGCCCGCGCGCAGGCGGAGACCGCGGTCGGGCTGGAGGGGCTGCCCGAGACCGCCGCGGCGGTCCGCGCAGGGACGATCGGTGTGGGGCAGGCGCAGGTCGCGGTCCAGACCGCCAAGGAGCTGCGCCCGGACGTGCGGGAAGAGTTGGACCGGCTGGTCGCCGGCGACGGCGGGGAGATGGACCGCCGCCGGCTCCGCGAGCGGGTGGACGCCTGGACGCACACCGTGGACCCGGAGGCGCTGGCCGGGCGGGAGAAGCGGGCGTGGGCGAACCGGCGGGCGTCGGTCACC
>JBOGEB010000337.1:0-2459 GCA_050743125.1 Egibacteraceae bacterium | reverse complement strand
TTTTCGGTCCTCTATCAAGAGGTCTGGACTCCCATACGTGAGCCGGTCAGTGGACAGCCGGCGCTACCGCCAGGTCCGTCCACGCCTCTTCGGCCGGGCGCCTACCCGTCAGGCGTCGAGCCGCACGCAGACGTCTGTGGCTCCGCGGGCGGCGGCGACGTGGGCGGCCTCGGCCTCGACGGCGGCGCGGACGTGGGTGGACAGCGGGGCGAACGGCGTGACCGTGACCTCCAGTTTGGCTCTGCCGGCCAGCCGTGCTCGCCAGACGCCGGTGATCTCGCCGTCCACGAGCAGCGCGCCCGGATTTCCGAGCACCCGCCACAACGCGGAGTGGCGGGTCTTGTCGGGCAGGAGCAGCGTGCGGTCGCGGGCCTGCAGGAACGGGTCCGACGGCGGGAGCAGCCGGACCAGGCGTGGCGTCGGCGCCGAGCGCAGCGCGTCCACCCGATCCTCCGGAAGCCACGTGCGCCGCCCGTCCACACGCACCTCCACCAGGCCGCCCGGCCACACCCGCCGCAGCTCGGTCTGCGTGGTGCCCAGGAACTTCGCCGCCTCGCCTGGAGCGGCCGGACCGAGCAGCCGGAGGTAGGTCGTCACGAGCGAGTCGGTTCCCGCCGATGCCGAAGGAGCTGTTGGCCAGTCGTCGATCGGAGCGAGCGTGGTGGGGGAGCTGCCCGGCTCTAGCCGCACCCCGCCCGGCAGCCCCGCCTGCTGGAACAGCCCGCCGGAGATGTGCCGCGCCTTGCACGACCGGCACCAGTAGGTGAGCGACTCGGGGACCCGGGCGGTCACCGCCGCGCTGACCTCGCCTTTCGTCAGCGGCACGGTGACGACCGCGTGCATGGCCTCCGCCGTCGCCGTGAAGGCCGCCAGCCCGAGCCGGGCGCCCTGTTTGATCTGCGAGCTGGCGATCCGGGCCGTCGCATCGGCGTCGCTGAGCGGCCACAACGCGGCGGCGAGCCTGGGCAGGTCGGCCCACCGGTGCAGGTGCGGCGCGCCGCGAGCCGACCAGACCAGCGCAAGCGACCCGTCGTCGAGTGGCGCCGCCGTACGGGCGGCGAGCGCGAGCCGGGCCGAGCCGTACGGTGTGTCCTGCACGCCCAGGTCGAGCACGGCCAGCTCGGACGGGAGGCCGGTGACCCGGTCCAGCTCGTGCGCAGCCACCCGGTATGCGAGGACCTGCTTGCGGCTGACGTCGATCACCATGTGCGTCAGGGGTGCTGGTGGGTGTGGGCGAGGATCGCGTCGGCGAGCGGGCCGTGGGCCACGGAAGGCAGCGCGTGGCCCATGCCGGGGATCTCCACCAGCCTGGCGTCGGGGATCACCTCGGCGAGGTGCCGGCCGTGCGGCAGTGGGAAGAGCGGGTCTTGCGGGCCTTGAATCACCAGCGTCGGGGTGGTGATCCCGCCCAGCTCGGCGCCTCGCGCCAGCGGCGTCGCAGCGGCCAGGGCATGGCCGGTCGCCACGGCGAGGTCACCGGCGTGGTCGATCGCCCGCTCCTCCCGCCGCCGGAACTCCTCCGGGTCGAATGCAAGCACGTCGCCGGCGAGCGCCCGCCACACCCTCACCCGCCGGTCGACCTCGGCCTCCCGGTCGGCCGTCGGCGGGGCCTGCACCACCGCCAGCACCTGTGGGTCGGGCGTGGGCAGGCCGCCCGCGTCATAGAGGAAATACACGTCGAGCGCAGCGGAGATCATCACCGTCAGCGTGCGCAGCCGGTCACGGTGGTCGAGCGCGAGCAGTTGGCCGATGACGCCGCCCATGGATGCGCCGACCACGTGGGCGGCGTCGATGCCGTACCCGTCCAGCACGCCGACCGCGTCTTTGGCGAGGTCGGCGAAGGCGTAGGGGTGCGCGGCGAAGTCGTGGCGGGTGGAGCGCCCGGTGTCGCGGTGGTCGTAACGGATGACCCGGTGGCCGCCGGTGACCAGCAACCCCACCAGCTCGTCCGGCCAGCCCATCGCCGAGGCGAAGGCGCCCATCACCAGCAGCAGCGGTGGGTCGGCCGGGTCGCCGAACTCCTCGGTCCAGATCTCGACGTCCCTGACGGGCACGATCCGCTCACCCACCAGCCCCTCCTCGACGTCGGACGATGCGGGGAGTCTGCCACCCACGCGCGGTCTCCTCCGCGACGGCGACTGCTCGAGAATGACCGGCGTCCCCGGTGCTCGCGAGGGCTGCCAGGGTGGGCGGAGCCCTGGCAGCATCGGGAAGTGCCGCACGTCGAGGGTCGTCAGCACGGCTGAGAGCGTGTTTGCGCATGCGGTCTTAGGACCCGGGTCGAAATAACGTTGTCGTTTGGGCGGTGTTCGCGCTTGTGGCCAGGGTTCGTCACGTATGCGTGACGAACCCTGGCCATATGACGATTCCTGGCCACAGCGCTGACATGCGTCACGCACGGTCAGAATGGGCTGCTCACGATGACGCTGGGTCAGCTGCAGGCGGACGCGGCGGGGGTC
>JBOGEB010000336.1:0-2479 GCA_050743125.1 Egibacteraceae bacterium | reverse complement strand
GGGGTCGGCCAGGATTCGTCACGCATGCGTGACGAATCCTGGCCGCAAGCTACGCGGCGACGCCCAACTCGTGCTGGAGGCGGGTGAGCGCCTGGGATTCGATCTTGCGTACGGACTCGCGGGACAGCCCAAGCTCGCGGCCGAGCGCGTCGAGCGTGAGCGCTTGGCGGCCGTCCAGGCCGTAACGGCGCTGGAGGACGTACCAGCTGCGCTTGTCCAGACGCTCCCGAGCGATCTGGAACAGGCCCTCCATGAAATTGCGGTCCACGACCTCCTCGGCCGGGGAGTCCTCGGCGATGGCGACGAACTCGCCGAGGTCGCTCGCGTCGCTGTCGAAGCCGATCGGGCGGTCGAGCGAGGTCATCGGGTGGTCGCCCTCGAGCGCCCGGAGGACCTTCGTCGGTGAGAGCCGGGTGGCCTGTGCGAGCTCGTCGATCGTCGGCTCGCGGCCGGTCTCGGACTCGAGCCGCGCCGAGGCGGCGCGCACCTTGACGAGCGCGTCGTGGAGCGCGACCGGCAGCCGGATCGTCCGCTCGCTCCCGGCCACGCCACGCTGGATGGCCTGGCGGATCCACCAGGTCGCATACGTCGAGAACTTGTAGCCGCGCCGCCAGTCGAACTTCTCGACAGCGCGGAGCAGGCCGAGGTTGCCCTCCTGGATCAGCTCACCCAGGTCGAGCGTCGAGCGCTTGGAGAACTGCGCAGCCACGCTGACGACCAACCGGAGGTTGGCCGCCACGAAGTGGTCGAAGGCGGCACGGCCTGTACACACCAACCGCTCGAGCTCCTCACGGTTGCCGACCTCGCCAGCGTCGAGCTTGCGCTGCGCCTCCGTTCCCGCCTCGATCGCCTGCGCCAGGCGCACCTCGTCCTTTGCTGTCAGCAGCCGAACCTTGCCCAGCTCGCTGAAGTACAGGTCGAGGAGGTCGTCCGGCACGTTCATCGGTCCTCCCTCCAACCTTTGTGCGGCGATTCACATTTACCCAACACGTCGGGGGGCGGAACTGTTCCCCGGTCATTTCGAATGCCTGGGCCTGTACCTCCACCCCTTGTAGTGACTAGACGCGCGGGCGGCATCTTGAGTTGCGGTGAATTTCCGGATGGGTCTCGCTCAGTGGCCCAGATCACCAGCCTCCCCTTAGGATCGACCATATGAACCCCCTTCTCGCCCGGCTGGGCGACTACCCGCTCGATGCGCTCCAGGGCCTCGCTCGAGCCATGCGGACGCAAGGGCTGCCCCTGCATGACTTCTCGATCGGCGATCCCGTCGAGCCAACCCCGCTGTTCATCCGCCAGGCGCTTGCCGACGCGATCCCCGACGTCAGTCAGTATCCCACGGCGGGCGGCCTGAGGGAACTCCGGGAGACGATCGCGGCCTGGGTCGCGCGCCGGTTCGGGGTCGACGTGGATCCACAGGCCCACGTCCTGCCCACGGCCGGGAGCAAGGAGGCGGTGTTCCACCTCCCGCTCGGGATCCTCGATGCGTCCGGCCCGCGCCGCGCGGTGATCTGGGGCGACCCCGGCTACCCCGTCTACGAGCGGGGGCAGCTGTTCGCCGGCGGTGAGAGCGACCCGGTGACCTTGACGCACCCCGGCGGCTGGCTGTTGGAGCTCGGCGACCTCCCTCGAGACCGTCTCGACCGCGCCTGCATCGCCTGGGTGAACTACCCGCACAACCCGACCGGCGCGGCTGTCGACCTCGACTTCTACCGGCGCGCGCTGACGGTCGCGCGTGAGCGCGGGATCGTGCTCTGCAGCGACGAGTGCTACTGCGACGTCTATCCGGTCCGGCTCCCGCCACCCCCGTCGTTGTTGCAGGCCGCGGATGGCGATCTGTCGGGCCTGGTCGTGGCGTTCAGCCTGTCGAAGCGCTCGGGGATGACCGGATACCGGTGCGGCGCGCTGGTCGGGGACCCGGAGCTCGTCGCCGCCCAGCGCGTCCTCAGGCCGAGCATCGGCACCGCGTCACCGGAGTTCGTCCAGCACGCCGCGATCGCGGCCTGGGGCGACGACGCCCACGTCGCCGAGCGCCGTGCGATCTTCGACGCGAAGCGGGCCGTCCTGCTCGACTTCTTCGAGGAGGCGGGGATCACCGTCTCCGGCAGCCAGGCGACGTTCTACCTGTGGATCGCCGCCCCTGGCGGCGACGACGCGGCCTACACCGAGGCGCTGCTCCGCCAGCGCGTGACCGTCTCGCCCGGCCGGGCGTTCGGGCCAGGCGGCGCCGGATGGGTGCGCCTCGCCCTCGTGCCGAGCGTAGAAGGCTGCAAAGAGGCCGTCACGATCTGGCGCGACGCGATCGCATCGGGGAGTCTGCCAGGACATGGATGATCTGCGAGCCGTCATCGACGCCGCCTACGACCAGGGCACCCACGACGAGCTCGAAGCCCTCCGGGCCGTCGCCGCCGCGCTCGAGCTGCTCGACCAGGGCGAGGTCCGTGTCGCCGAGAAGGTCGGGGACGAGTGGGTCGTCCACGAG
>JBOGEB010000335.1:0-2489 GCA_050743125.1 Egibacteraceae bacterium | reverse complement strand
CAGCGTCGATTTTCGTGGCTAGGTCCACTACTGTTTACTTAGTGTTACAGCGGTGGTATTCTACGGGCCCGCGACGGGCAGGATGGGTGAACCGGACAGCGGCTGTCGGACCATGTCGCTTTGGGAGTGCTGACGAGGACGTTTCCTCCCGAGCTGGTCGACGAGATCCGTCGTGACACGGACCGGGTGGAGCAGCGCAGCCGTCTGCTGCCGGCGCGTCTAGGCGCTTGGAAAACCGTGATCGACAAAAAGTTGTCGATGTGTTGAAGGCGTTATGCGGCGATGCCGCAGTCGGACAGGAGCGCCTTCATGTCCAGGCGCAGGGTTTCGTAGTGCTGGTCGATGACGCTCCAGTGGTTGGGTTTGCGTCCGCGTCTGGGGATGCGGACACCGGCGAGGATGGGCGCGATGACCTCATCGCGTAGGACGAGCAGGGCGGTGATGGCGCGGATGGCCTGGGGCGGGGCGTGGCAGCGCCGGGTGCCGTCGAGTTTGACCACCAGGTCCTTACCGCGCAGTTTCTTGGAGGTCGTAGGCTGCCTGGCGGGGGGGTGTAGCCGCGCCCGGTCATCGCCTGGACCTTGGCGGCTAGCTGAGCGGCGGTGAAACCGGCGGGTGAGGCGGCCAACGCCAACACGGCCTTGAGCACGGCACGTATGCGTGGCTTGCCCAGGTCGACGCCGCCGACGCGAGTCTTGCCGACCTGACAGCCCAGCGGCAGCTGGTCGACGGTGTGGTCGGCGATGAACGCGGCGTCGACGCAGTCCAGGACAGTGAGGAAGCGCTCGAGCAGGATTCGTAGCCGCGTGACGATCTCGCAGAACCGCTCGATCACCCGGCCACAGCCCAGGTCTTTGGTGTTGTGCACGATGGCCTTGCAAGCGCAGGACGTGCTCGCCTTTGGTGTACGCCTTGGAGGGTCAGGTTGCCGAAGCAGACCTTGAAGATCGTCAGGTCGTAACGAGGTGTGGCGACCACGGCCTCCACGCGGGAGGCGCTCGTGCGGTTGCGGTGGGGACGGCTCTTAGCGCCGAACAGGGTCCGTATCTTGGGCACGTCCAGCCTGGAGCGGGTGCGGTCGGCCAGCCGCCCGAAGACCCGCTGGATCTGGGCGCCGGAGGAGAACAGCAGGTTGCGGCTGTATTCGGCTTGGTAGACCGAGAACCGGTAGCGGAAATTCGTGGGTGCGGCTCTGTTGGAGTGACGGTGAAGTGGCCTACCGCCAGGGCTTGACGTAGGGGATCAACGAGAAATGGGCTCCATCTTGCTACGTTCGCGGTAGCTGTACCCGAACGCGAAAGGAGCCCTTGGTGCAAGAGCACGCGCCCGAGCCGACCGACGACCCGTTTGCCCGCTCGAGACAGCTGTTCGAGTCGATGATCGCGGAGTTGGAGAGCGCACCGACAGGGCGGCTGACCCACGCGCAAATCGAGGACGAGATCACGACCTCAGGAAGGGAGCTGCACCGGTCCATGCTCCAGGACCACCTCGACCTGCGCGCATTGCGGGACGTGGACCACCAACACGTGGTTGGCGCTGACAGAGTCCAAGGCTCTTGATGTAGGACCGAAACTGAGGGCAAGACCAAAGCCGAGGACCCGGTAGAGGACCCGACCACGGACCCGAATGCGGAGGACCGGCTCCGGAAGGAGATCGAGGACCGGCTCCGGGACAAGTTCGAAGTGCAGCCACCCCTGGAAGGTGCATCGAAGGTGCATCGAGCACGAAGGCTGGCACGCCGAAACCCAGGACAACTCGGAATAACCGCAGACGGTCATCTCGGCAGCAAAGGGTTTGTCCCGATAACGGGCTGTCGCAGAAACCGACTTCGCGCCTGATGCCGCCGCCGACGTTTTCCTTCGTACCTGAGGGAAAGCGTCATCCCAGGCGCTCCGGCAAGCTGCTGACCTGTCGGCTTCCTCTGGAGACGGAGGAAACTGACAACTCGGGTGGCCTGCACGTTGGCGCTCGTCGCGGTCGCGCTGTCGGCGACCTCGCTCGGGCTGGTCGTGCCGGTGATGAAGGACGCAGGCGTGGCCGATCGTCGGTTGGGGCAGCTCGTGATCGCGGCGGCGTCCGTGGCGGACTTCGGCGCGGTGCTGTCGCTGCTGTTCTCGATGACGGCGCAGCCGGCGGGGACAAAGCTCATCCTGCTCGGCGGGTTCGCGTTTGGTCGTCGTAGCAGCCGGTGCGCTGTCGCGTCTCGGCCGGTGCATGAGGTGCGAGGTGGTGCTGGCCAGGCTGCAGGCATTCACAGAGGGGCTCGACCGCCACCTCGCCGCCTGCCCCGACTGCGATGTCCACCTCCAGAGCATGGCGCTGGCCGGCACCCTCCGCGCCGAGGACGTCCCCCGCAGACGCTGGACGCGCTCGTCCGTGCCTTCCGCGCCTGGGTCCGGTAGGTCATGTCACCGTGCGCACCCAGGCGACGGTGCGGGCGAGGCCCTCAGCCAGGGGGATCTCGGCCTTCCAACCGAGCTCTCGGGCGG
>JBOGEB010000334.1:0-2496 GCA_050743125.1 Egibacteraceae bacterium | reverse complement strand
CCGGAGGAACACTGCCCCGCGCCCAGCACACTCAAGGCTCAGGAACGCTTCCTGTCCCCGATGGCGCTATGGGGAGGCCTGGGCTCTGGTGATCATGGCGGCGACCACGGCGCGGGAGGACACGCCGAGCTTGACGAAGATGCGCGAGAGGTACGTCTCGACCGTCTTGCCGCTCAAGTTGAGCTGGCGGGCGATCTGGCGGTTCGTGTCTCCCTGAGCGACCAGCTGAGCGATCTCCAGCTCACGGTCGCTCAGCGAGAGCACCGCGCTCGCGGCGTGGCCGTCACGCGACCCGCGCCGGCGTTGCTCGCGCGCAGCCCGCTCCGCCATCTCGCGGGCACCGCAAGAAGCAAACAGCGTCTCGGCGCGGTCGAGCTGGCCAAGCGCCCGTGCACGGTCGTCGGCCGCCGCCAACGCGCCGCCGGCGAGCAGGCGGGCGCGGCCCTCCTCGAGCGGCCGTCCCGCCTGGGCGAACGCTGCGGCAGCGGCAAGCGCGTGCTGAGCGGCACCGGCGGGATCACGGGTCATCAGGCTGCGGGCCTGAGCGAGCAGCGCGAACCCGGTCGGCGCGTGCAGCTCGAGGTCCGCGGCGGCGGCCTGCGCCCGCTCCGCCCAGCGGTCGGCGGCGTCGGCCTGTGCGCGCGCCAGCTCAGCCTGGACCAACGCCTCGTACGCCTCGGCTCGGTCTACGGGGTGCAGGGCCGGCAACTCGCAGCCGCCGCAGGCATCGACGATCTCCTCGACACAGTTGGCGGCGTCGCCGGAGGCCAGGTGCACACGCGCGAGCATTGCCCGTGCGAGGGACATCGCCTCACCTGTCGCCCCACACGACGTGAGGTCCGTCATCGCCTCCGTGGGGAGCGTCCTGTCGTACCGTCGATGCATGGGGTCCTCCTTCCGCGACGACGCCGCGGGCCCGCGGTCGCCTGCCCGTTGCTCACACCTCGGCCCAGCCTGCGAACGAGGCTCACCTGGGTATCAAGCCATGCCAGCCATGCCGTGTCATCAGGGCCGCCCCTGGGTTCGCCGCGAGGGGCAGCCCTATAAGGGTTGGTGGCAGGTCGACAGGCGCGCGAGGTCTAGCGAGGCGGGGAGCACTCCCCCCGGACCCCTCACAGCCATCGGGGGCGTTCCCAGGGTCCCCTCTGGGGTTCCGAACCGCCTCACAGTCAACGGAGCTTTCCGCTTGGACCACTAGCCTGGCCGTCTGCACTTTGACGTTGCCGGGGTGGAGCTGGCTACGGCCAGCCGGATGGGTCTTGGTTGTCAGTGCGAGTCGATAGTCATCGATTTGCCGGGCGCCGCGGGGAGTTCGATGTTCTTTCTGCGGCATGGGAGCGTGCCCGTGCCGGGGCTGCGGGGGTGGTGCTGGTCGCAGGTGAGGCGGGGGGCGAGAGCGCCAGCGAGCTGGCGCAGATCCGCTTGTTCGAGTTTCTGTTGCAGCTGTTGAGTGGCTTGGGACAAGACGGGCCCGTGCTGCTGATCGTGGAAGACGTGCACTGGGCAGACCATTCCACATTGGACTTTTGACCTTTTGATACGGAACCTGCAACAGGAGGCGGTGATGGTCGTGGTCACCTACCGTGACGACGAGCTTCATCGAGCTCATCCCCTGCGACCGTGGCTCGCCGAATTGCAACGGAGCGCCAAGCGGCTGGATCGGGGCGAAACCTCAGAGCAGCTGACCGCGATCTTGGTCGCCTCCGGACGCTGAGGTTGTCGACCGTATCGTTGCACGGTCCGAGGGCAACGCGTTCTTCACCGAGGAGTCGGCCTTGGCGCTGTTCTCCGGCAATGGCCGAAGTCTGCCGGCAGGGCCGAGAGACATTCTTTTGGCGAAGGTTCATGCGCTTTCGGAGCCTGCGCAGGAGGTCTTGGGGTGTGGCCGCGGCAACTGGCCGGCACGTTTCCCACGAGTTGCTTTCGTGGTCGCCCAGATGCCCGAGGACCGGCTGACCGCCGCGTTCCGGGAAGCCGTCGATCACCATATCCTCGTTGTTGACCGCGAGGGCGAGTCATATCGCTTCCGGCATGCGCTCATCCAAGAGGCTACGTATAGGAACCTGCTGCCCGGAGAGCGCCGACGGCTGCACCGCGCCCTCGCCGAGACGCTGGCGGAGCACGCCGCTGGCGATCTGCCGGCCACGCTCCGCGCGACGGTCCAGGCAGCGCGAGCAGCCGAGGCGGTCTACGGCTTCGCTGAGGGTTTCGGCCCAGCCGAGGCTTGTGGCCAGGATTCGTCACGCATGCGTGACGAATCCTGGCCACACGGACGTCCGGAGACCAGCCAGTGAGGGCACGGCCACGACACCGGTCAACCCGGGGCCCCAATGCCGATTCATCGACCGCTGCCCAACAGCCGACCAGCGCTGCGCTCGTCATGAGCACCCGCCGCTCGCTGAGCTCGGCCACGGCCACTGGGTCGCCTGCCACCACCCCCACGGCTGAGGAACGCACGGAGGTCGTACCGTCGGTGGTACCATGCGCGCATGGGCG
>JBOGEB010000333.1:0-2513 GCA_050743125.1 Egibacteraceae bacterium | reverse complement strand
CCGACCATGACGCCCCGCCGATCGTGCGTGGCAGTGTGATCCGGGTCGAGGTGCAGCGTCTGCCCAAACCGACCGGCCGTGCTGTGAAGACGCTGTGGCTGTGGTGGTCCGGACCCGGAGCCCCCGATCTGGACGTCTGCTGGCGAGCCTGTCTGCGCCGTTTCGACATCGAGCACACCTACCGGTTCGCCAAGAGCACGCTGGGCTGGACCACCCCGGCGCTGCGCGCTCCCGAGCAGGCCGACCGCCCGACCTGGCTGGTCGTCGCCGCCTGCACCCAGCTTCGTCTCGCGCGCGGGCTCGTGGATGATCTGCGCCTGCCCTGGGAACGGCCCCGCGAGCCGGGCAAGCTCACCCCGGCCCGTGTCCGCAGGGGATTTCACCGACTTGGCGCAACCCTGGGCACTCCGGCCAGTCCACCGAAATCCGATATTCCCGGCCCCGGACGGCCGAAAGGCACCCGCCGACCGCCGCGCACCCGCTACCCCGTGATCAAGAAGGCCGCGTAAAGGTTTAAACGCAAGCTCAGAGCTTGGGCATAAATAACGTTGCTGTTTTCCCGATGTGCAGTGACACGGCGCGCCGGCGCCGCACGCCTCGAGCGCGTGCCGGCCGCTGGTCGCAGTGACCCCCGCCGCGTCCGCCTGCAGCAGACCCAGCGTCATCGGTCAAGCATCCCATTTTGACCGTGCGTGACGCATGCCAGCGCTGTGGCCAGGAATCGTCATATGGCCAGGGTTCGTCACGCATACGTGACGAACCCTGGCCACAAGGGCGAACACCGCCCAAACGACAACGTTATTTCGACCCGGGTCCTAAGGGCGGCAGGCGCGACGAGCGCGCAACCCACCCCACAGGCCCATGCCAAGAGCCGTATTTCTGGCCTTTGCGGTAGCCAGATCTCGTCGATGCCGATGCGACGTAGGTCGGCGAGCGGGTCGATCACCGCGCCGTGCTCGGCGACGACGCGGGTGACGACCTGCTCCTCGAACGCTCGCGTGAATCCGGCGTCGTGGCGGGCCCAGGGCACCTGGGCGACCGTCACCTTGTGCTGGTCACAGTCGACTCGGGGGACGTCGGCCTCCAGCCACACCTTGATCGTGCCCCAGTCCAGCGCCCGCCAGCCCCGCCGCCCATCGCCCTCGTCGTAGCCGGGCGAAGGCTGACCGCAGATCCCGCAACGTCGTTTCCTCTTGGGCCATCGCACCTGTACGTGGGCGATGACCGCGTCGGCGGCCAGATGTCTTCGATGACGGTCTTGTCATCGACGCCCAGCAGCTTTTCCATACCCTGACACGCATGCCGCTTCCTCCTGCATGACCGGGGCCTTTCAGACAGTCCGATAGTGCAAGCAGGAAGCGGCTACTACCAGGTCAAACACGGATCAGCCACCCACGGATACGTGACAACAAGAGCCAGAAATACCTGATCGTGGTGGTCGACCACGTCTCGGGCCGGCTGATCTGGGCCGCGCCGGGCCGTGACCGCAAGACGCTGCGCAAGCTCTTCGACCTGCTCGGCGAAGACCGCTGTGCCAAGATCCGGCTGGTCAGCGCTGACGCCGCCACCTGGATCGCCGACGTGGTCACCAAGCCCTGCGAGAACGCGACGCTGTGCCTGGACCCGTTGCCCATCGTCGCCTGGCCACCGACGCGCTCGACGCCCTCCGCCGCGGGTGTGGAACGACGCCCGGCGGGCCGGCCAGAAGGCGGTCGCCAAAGACCTCAAAGGCGCCCGCTACGCGCTGTGGAAAAACCCCACCGACCTCACCGAGCGCCAGCAGGTGAAGCTGTCGGACATCCGCCGGACCAACGAACAGCTCTACCGGGCGTATCTGATGAAAGAGCAGTTGTGGATGGTGCTCCACCAGCCGACGTACGCCCAGGCGCTGGACACGCTGGCCGAGTGGCTGGCGTGGGCGTGCCGGTCGCGGATCCCCGCGTTCGTCAAGCTTTCCCGCAAGATCCGCCGTCACCGCACCGGCATCCAAGCCGCGCTCGTCAACGAGCTGTCCAGCGCCCGCGTCGAGAGCGGTGAACACCAAGATCCGGCTGATCATCCGCCGCGCGTTCGGGTTCCGCTCCCCCGAAGCGCTCATCGCGCTGGCCATGCTCTGCCTCGGCGGGTGCTGCCCACCCCTGCCCGGCCGAGCCTGACAACCGGTCCAGACCAACCCGAACACGCCAACGGTCGACCAGACCGAAACCAGCGACCTGCCTCCGGCGAGGCCGCCGTTGAAGACCAGCGTCGGACCTGTTCGCGCCGCCGGGCACGCCAAGTGACGTCGCCTGCCCATTTGAGCGCCGCGAGCGCAGCCGACCTGTGGACACCCCAGATTCAGCAGAGCGTCATCACGTCGCCCGCAGTGTGCCGCCCCTTGCCCTGGACGAGCCTGACACCACCCACGGATATGTGCCAAGACCCGAAAAACAGCTCAGTGTCCATGCCGCGGCACACCGCAGCGTCACGCTATGTGCTGTCCATGCTGGAGACCGTACGCCGGCACCGAGCAG
>JBOGEB010000332.1:0-2526 GCA_050743125.1 Egibacteraceae bacterium | reverse complement strand
GCGTCGCGTCCCGGAAAGAGGCTCCGACCTAAACGGCTCTTCGCGAGCGGAACCCGACGCGACGCTGCCCCCACAACAATTTTCAAACACGTTCTTAGCAGGCGCGAAGATCCTGAGGGTGTACGGTCCGCGCCCCAAGTTCACCCAGAGGAGACCAGATGAGCAACGGCGTGGAGATCGACGGCGAGGTGCTCCGGTGGCTGCGTGGCGAGCTGATGTGGTCTCAGCAGGAGCTGGTCGACCACGCACGGGACTACGCGCGCCATCAGGCCAGCGACCGCCAGTTCACGCTGCATCGTCGCATGGTCTCCCGGTACGAGGCCGGCACGCGGGTCAACCCACGCACGCTGCGCTACCTGGTCATCGTGCTGGAGCCGTCGATCGACGAGCTGACCCGGCTGCTCTGCGGGCGCACGCCGCCCCGGGCGCTGGCAGGCTTGACCCGAGACGCGCGGAAGGAGCAGCGCACGAGACGCCGCGATGTGCTCGTGGCCGGTGCGGCGGGCGCGCTCGTGCCACTCGACGTCCTCGAGTGCGTCGCCAGCGTCCTCGATCACGAGCAGGTCGACCCGACGCAGCTCGGCGGCTTGGAGTCCTACACCGGGGCGCTGGGACGCGCGTACGAGACCGCCGCGCCCGGCAAGCTGATCGTGGTCACGAAGGAGCACGCGGACCGGCTCACCCGGCTGCTCGACCGCCCCCAGACCCCAGAGGTCCGACACCGCCTGGAGGCGACCGCGGGCAACAACCTCGCGCTCATGGGGTGGTTGGCGTCCGGCCTCAACAGCCGCACCGAGGCCCAGGCGTACTGGACCCTCGCCGAGCGCGGCGCCCACCAGGGCGGCCACCGGGCGCTGCACGCGAGGGTGGCGGCGGCGCGCAGCATCCTCCACGCGACGACCGCGGACGGCGGGCGCAGCGGGGACCCGAAAGCTGCGATCACGCTGCTGGAGCAGGCCCGCGCCGAGGCGTCGGGGCGCGCGTCCGCGTTGACGCAGTGCTGGCTTGCGCTCCGCCTCGCCGAGGAGTACGCGGCGCGCGGCAAGGGTGACGCCTGCCGGCGCATGCTCGACCGCGCCGAGCGGGCCTTCGCCACGGTGTCCGGCCAGGACCCGGACGGCTATTTCGCGACCTTCATCCACCGCTGGGACCACACGACGCTGGAGTGCTTCCGCGGCGTCTGCCACGTCCTGCTGAACGAGCCGGCCGAGGCCGAGGCCGCGCTCCGCCCGGTGCTCGCCGAGGAGATCAACTACAACCGGCGGGTGATCGTGTCGGCCGACCTTGGGACGGCCTACGTGCTGGCCGGCCAGCCCGAGCCGGCCTGCGACGTGCTCGTTGACGCCGTCACCGTCTGTCGCAGGATCGACTACCCCAAAGGCGTGCAACGCGTCCTCGGCGTGCGCACCCGCATGCCCGAGCCGTGGACCGACCTGTCGTGCGTGCAGGAGCTGGACGAGCAGCTCCAGCTCGCTTTGTGGCCAGGATTCGTCACGCATGCGTGACGAATCCTGGCCACAAGGGCGGGCACTGCCCAAACGACAACGTTATTTCGACCCGGGACGGGACCTCACGAGCTGATTCGCCGCGTCGGTGTATCAGTGGGCGGGTTGGGCGCATCTTTCTGGTGTCAGTTATTGGCATACCTCATCGCCGAATGAGGAGGATTCGCCATGAGCGCTCCGTCGCCATCCGTCCGGCCCCTGACCGACAAGATGCGAGGGCTGCTCCTCGTCTTCGGGGTGCTCACGATCCTCGCGGTCGGCGTGCTCTACGTCCTGGCCGAGCACACTGATCGCTACTTCGCCTGGACCGTCTCACCGCCGATCACTGCCGCCTTCCTGGGCGGCGGCTTCGGCGCAGGCTTCGTCCTGGTCGTCCTCGCCCGGCGCGAGCGCGCCTGGGCCAACGCGCGCGTGGGCGTGCTCACGATCCTGCTGTTCGTGATGCTGACGCTGCTCGCGACGCTGCTCCACCTCGACCGATTCCACTTCGGCGCCCCTGGGGCGGTCGCACGATTCGCAGCCTGGTTCTGGCTGGTCATCTACGTGCTCGTTCCGCTGGCCATGCTCGCGCTCCTGGCCATGCAGGTGCGAGTGCCGGGTTCGGACCCGCCCCGGCAGCGGGCGTTGCCGAGCTGGCTCGCCTGGCTGATCGGCCTGCAGGGCACAGTGATGGCGATGACGGGCGCCGGGCTGTTCGTCGCTCCCAAGGCGGTCGGGACGGTGTGGCCATGGGCGCTGACTCCGCTCACCGGGCGCGCGGTCGGCGCGTGGCTGATCGCGCTGGGCGTCGCGGCGGCTCTTGCCATCCGGGAGCACGACCTTGTCCGCCTCCGGGCCGCCACAGTCACGTACACCGTGTTCGGCGCGCTCCAACTCGGCGCGCTGGCCAGATTCGCTGAGCACGTGCGATGGGGCGCCGCCGCGTGGCTGTACGCGCTGATGGCGACGAGCGTCCTGGCGGCGGGCCTGTATGGATGGGCGGCCGCGAACCGTGGCTCACAGAACGGCCGGGAGACCGCAC
>JBOGEB010000331.1:0-2538 GCA_050743125.1 Egibacteraceae bacterium | reverse complement strand
CGGGTCTGCACCGGTGGTCCCGTGTGCGTGCTCGCGATCACCCCGGCGCAGGCCGTCGCTGCCCAGCTCCTGCGTAACCCCGTGCTCGTGCGCAACTCGGGGGTGCGTGTGCACATCTCCGGCTGTCCGAACAACTGTGCCCAGCACCAGATCGCGGACATCGGCTTCTCCGGCGGCAAGGTGACGATCGGCGGCCTGTCCCGGCTCGGCTACCAGGTGTGGCTGGGCGGCGACCTGCGCGCTGACCTGTTCGGCCGGGTGGTAGGCCGGATCACCGAGGTCGACGTGCCCTCGATCACCGAGGCGATCGTCGGGGTGTGGGAGGCGCTGCGCGACCGCGGCGAGACGCTGTCCGAGACCGCCAACCGCGTCGGCGTTGAGGGCTTCAAAACGCAGATCGGCACCGTGTTCACCGGTCTGTGGGAGCCAGGACCCGAGCCCGAACAGGATCAGCTGGACCATCTCGGGCTGGCCGCCCGCCGGGTGCTGCCGCTGGTGATGGCCTGATGGACGGGTTCGCGCCCGTCGCCGCGGTCGCGGACGTGCCCCCCGGGGCGGTCACGACCGTACAGGTGGGGAAGCGGCTCGCAGCCCTCGTCAACCACGAGGGTTGGTTCTACGCCCTCGACGCCGACTGCCCACACGCTGGCGGCCCCCTCGGCGAAGGCCGTCTGGGCGCCGGCTGCCTGCTCGAATGCCCGTGGCACCGCGCCGTCTTCGACGTCCGTACCGGTCGGGTCCACCGCGGCCCGGCCCGCAAGCCCGTGCGGACCTACCAGGTCGCCGTCGAAGACGGCACGGTGTTCATCGCCCTCTAGCGGTGCGTGGCTGAGGAGGACACACGAATGGATCGCGCTGCCGCCACTGCACGCATCCTCGCCGCCAAGCAGGCGCAGGGCTTCACGTTCGCCCAGATCGCCAACGCCGTGGGTAGGCACGAGGTCTGGGTCACGTCGGCGATCTACGGGCAAGCGCAGATGGACGCGGGCGAGGCCAGGCGCCTGGTCAAGCTGCTCGGCCTGGACGAAGAGGTCGCCGACGCGCTGCAGGAATTTCCCATGAAAGGATCGCTGGACGCGGCCGTACCCGTCGACCCGCTGATCTACCGCTTCCACGAGATCACGCAGGTCTACGGCACGACGATCAAGGCGCTGATCCACGAGAAGTTCGGCGACGGGATCATGAGCGCGATCGACTTCCACATGGACATCCAGCGGATCACCGACCCGAAAGGCGACCGCGTCCAGATCACCTACAACGGCAAGTTCTTGCCCTACCGGAAGTGGTAGCCGTGTGCTGGACCAAGGCAGCTACGACCGGCGGGCCGCGCGCAGGCGGAGGAGCAGACGCAGAGAGCACTCCTCCGGAAACGCTCCTGCTCCGCGTCTCCGGCTAATAAGCGGACACCAAAGTAACTTGAGTTTCGCAGTTTTGGGTGCCTGAGGGTCAGCAGGACAGCGGGAGGCGCGATACGCACCAGATGCGTGACTAAGGACCCGGGTCGAAATAACGTTGTCGTTTGGGCGGTGTTCGCGCTTGTGGCCAGGATTCGTCACGCATGCGTGACGAATCCTGGCCATATGACGATTCCTGGCCACAGCGCTGACATGCATCACGCACGGTCAGAATGGGATGCTCACGATGACGCTGGGGTTGCTGCAGGCGGACGCGGCGGGGGTCACTGCGACCAGCGACCGGCACGCGCTCGAGGCGTGCGGCACCGGCGCGCCGCGTCACTGCGCAGCGGGAAAACAGCAACGTTATTTATGCCCAAGCTCTAAGGGGATAAGCGAGGAAGCATCAGCGGTTGACAACAGCCGACTCCCGAAGAGCGACGGTGCCGCTGATGCCTCCACATCTGAGTCCACCCGCCTCGCTTGCCGCGCTGGTCACCGGGTTCGTGCGCCAGACCGCAGCCCACACCGTGTGCGGCATGCTGACCGGCGCCGGACTAGAGCGGGTCTGGCATCACAGCCGCGCCCCCGAAGCGGTCGAGCGGACCGTGCCGTTCGGGTTCTACTGCCTCACCCTGGTGATCCTGTGGTACGCCATCGCCGGGCACACCCCCGACGTCGTCGCCGAGCGCCGCCGGCGCGCTCCCTGGTATGCAGCCAAGAAGAACCCGTCGGTCGCGGACATGCTCGCCACCCTCCGGCGGGTGCTGATCGCCGCCGAATTTCGGCCACAACACCCTGAACAGCCCACATACGAAGAAATCGCTGTCGTACGCCTGGCCCGGAAACAAGCAGCCGCATAACCACGAAACCCAAGAAGTAAGTACCTTCGTGGCAGAAATACGGTGACGCACCGAGAGCGGTCCTGCGCCACGCTCGCAAGGCGCGCCGAGCGCGCATACCCGGCCGGGCGATATACGGGTAAGCGAGGCGCAACGCGGCGAGCGTGGATTCGGGATCGCTCGAATGCCAGCGTATTCTGGCTCTTGGCGTGGACGTGTGGGTGGGTTGCGCGGGCGTCACGCCTGCTGCCCCAGGCTCCGGACGCTCGACGACCGGCAGAAACGTCGCGCGGGCGGGCGGG
>JBOGEB010000330.1:0-2540 GCA_050743125.1 Egibacteraceae bacterium | reverse complement strand
GGACGAACCCGGTGGCCAGCGCGGCGAACGTGGCGAAGGTGGGAGCGGTGAAACACCCCCGGAACGCGGTCAGCAGCGCGGTCAGCGAGACGGGCAGACTCAGGCATCAGCGGCACCGTCGCTGTTCAGGAGCCGGCTGTTGTCAACCGCTGATGCTTCCTCGCTTGTCCCCTCAAGTCACGCATCTCGTGCGTATCGCGTCTCCCGCTGTCCGGCCGACCCTCAGGCACCCCAAAACTGCGAAAGTCGAGGTAGCAGTGCTCGCAGTCGTAGTTGCAGCCGAGATTCAGCTCATACGAGGCGCGTCCGTACCCGTACGGGGACCGCGTCCGGACAATGACCGTCTTTCTCACCGGCCGCCCGGCGACGTCGAGATCCCACGGGCGGCGCGCGGCGTCGACCAACCATGCCGGGCAGACGTCACCGGCGGCGGCGGCCTGCCCGAGCTCCAGGTACTTGCGGTGAGAGATCCTCAGCCCTGCGGGGCTGCCTGGGCGCAGCACGAGGTAGTCGTCCAAGAAGGGGCCGGCGATGAGCTCGTGCAAGTCGGTCATGTCGTCCTGACCCTTCTTCACTGGTTATCGGGCGACGAGTTGACGAGCGTCTGCACCAGCAGCGTTGAGAATAAAATCTTAACTATAAGAATATAGTCTTACGACGCCAGGGGGTTGTCAACCCTGGACGGCAAGCCTTCGGACGTCTTCGGCGATCGCGTCCAGCAAGCCGGTCATCGCCTCGCTGAACACCGCCTGCTCGCGCAGCCGGCCGAACAGGTCGACGTAGGCGGCGACGTCCCGGGGGTCGCGCACGGCCAGCTCGGCGGTCACCGTCTCGACCAGCACGAGCGTGTCCTCACCACCGAGGATGGTGAACGTCTCGGGATGCAACGTCGTCGCTTCGACGGTGAACGGGATCACCCCGATCTCGACGGACGGCAGGCTGTCCAGCGAAGCGATCCGCCCGAGCTGCCCGAGCAGCATGCTCGGGGGGCCGGGCCGCCACCGCAGCGCCGCCTCGGTGAGGACGAACTCGAAGCGTTTCGTCTCGTCGTAGAGGATCTGCTGCCGCTCGAGCCGGGCGGTCACCGCGGCGGGAATGTCGCGCTGCCCAGTCACGTCGGCGAGCGTGAACACCCTGCGGGCGTACTCGGCGGTCTGCAGCAGCCCGGCAACGGCGGACGGCATGAACACTCGGATCGATGTCGCCTCGGCCTCGAGCTGGCCGACCCGTTGCTGCTTCGCCGCCAGCCCCTGCTGGAGCTCGGCCCGCCAGGTGGACGCCTCGGTGAGCGCAGCCTCCGCCCGCTCGACCAGGTCCGCGCGGACCTCCTCGGGCGCCCCGGTCGCCCGCGCCCACGCTTCGACGTCGCCGACCTGCGGTGGCGTGCGGCCGGTCTCGATCTTCGAGACCTTCGACTGGGTCCAGCCGCACCGCGCGCCGAGCTCCTCGCCGGTCAACCCGGCAGCGACCCGCAGGTCACGCAGCAGCGCCGCCAGACGGCGGCGGGGGGACGCGGCCTGATCGAGCTCCTCGACCAACCCCTTATGTCCTGGCGAGATAGTCGGCCAGCGGCACCGCCTCTGCGAGCGCGAGGTCGCGCATCGCGCGGTAGCGGTCCAGGTCTGACTCGGGACGGAGATCGACGCCGAGCCAGCGGCCGTCCTCGTCGTAGCGCAAGGTGACCAGATCGCGGTCGTCGAACAGCCAGAAGTCCTCGTGCAGGTCCTTTAGGCCGACGCGGTCGGCGATGAAGATCTGCTCACCGGCGGCGGCGTTGTCCGGATAGGTCGACAGCTCCCACCGCACATAGCCCGTGTGCGGCCGTTCCAGGATGTGCACCCGCTCCATGCGCTTGCCAGCGTCCGTGTTGGCCCTGATCAGCGCCAGCCACTGGTCCATCGCGGTCGACGGTGGCGGAGGGCGCCCCTCGAGAAAGGCACGCACCAGGTCAGCCTCTTCGTCCACGAGGTACTCCTGGCGGGTCTCCAGGCGGAACGCGCTTCGTGCGAACGTCGAGAACAGCCGGATGAGCTCGTCGGTGGTCACGTGGGTATCCGCGCCACGCCCTGCACGAGGGTGACCCGCGGCGCACGCACCGCAGACTCGCCCGGCGCGAGACCGAGCTGCGCCAGGATCGCCGGGTCGCTGATGGCCTCCCCGACCACGATGGCGGACACTGGGTCGGATTCGTCCTCCCACACCGCCGGACAGCCAGGGAGGTTGCAGTCATCGGAGAGCAGCGCATACGCCATGAGCACACATCCTAGTCTCAACGGTTGGGACTGTAGTCTCAGCCATCTCCTGCCCGAACCGTGCCACCGGCCGGGGTGTGCTTCCGGGCTATGAGGGCTGCCAAGGATTCGCTGAGCCGGTCCGGATGCGCGAGGCCGGCGAGGGAGCCCGCGTCCTCAGCGCGACCGAGCTGCGCCCGGACGTCGTGATCACCCACCACGTGGACGACGTGCACCGGCCCACCGCCGTGCGACCCCCCACCGGCACCGAACCGGTCACGCTTGAGCGGGGGGCTGGCGGGCGAGGCG
>JBOGEB010000329.1:0-2546 GCA_050743125.1 Egibacteraceae bacterium | reverse complement strand
GCTCGCCGACTTCGTCATCGACACCGACCCCGAGGGCACCTTCCGCGCCCTGTGCAATGCGGTCGCCGCCCACACTCGTCGGGCGGCTTGCCACCCCCGAGACCGAGGTCGGCGAAGACGAGTGGGACCTCGTGGTGTTCGCCCCAGTCGGGGACCTGGTCGCTCACCCAGATCACCCAGCCGTGGTTGCGTGAGCTGACCAAGCGGTGGGCCGCCGACGATCTCCCCAAGCGCCGGTCTTTGCACCTGTAAGGCCGGTCTGGTCGTCCGCCATCACGTGGGCTGTGTGGTCCGGCTGTCACAGAGCCTGCGGATGCGTGCTGACCGTGGACAGGTCCCCGCCGGTGGCCGGCAGACCCGACGTGGAGCTCTTCGGGAACCGGCTCGCCTACCAGCAGGCGGCCGGCAAGATCAGCGCCGACGCGAGGATCCGTGCCTGCCGCCAGGTCCGCAAGGTCCCCTCCACCGCCCCGGCCATGGGCTTGACCCGTCCCGGAGGACCAGCGGCGGGGCTCGGCGAGGACTTCGCCATCGGCATCACCGACGTGCCCGACAAGCCCGAGCCGGCCGAGCCTGCCCGCGATCTGCCCACCGAGATCATGCGCCAGGTCTGCGAACATCTCGGCGAGCTCCGCTCGGCGGTGATGCGCGCCGGCGTCGAACTGGCCATCGACACCGGCAGACGGCCCGAACAGATCTGCGCGCTCCCCGTTTGACTGTCTGGCCCGCGACGACGACGGCCTGGCGGTGCTCGTCTACGACAACCACAAGGCCAACCGGGCGGGCCGTCGCCTGCCGATCCCCGAGACCGCCGCGCAGCTGATCACCGACCAGAAAGAACGCGTGCGGGCCCGCTACCCGCACACCCCGGTCGGACAGCTGAAGCTGCTCCCCACGGATCGGCGCAACCCGGACGGCCGTAAGGCCATCACCGCGCTCAGCCTGGCGCTCCACCACCGGGTCTGGGTGAGACGCATGCCGGTGCTGGCCACCGCCGACGGCGCCGAGCTCGACAAGCGCAAGATCGTCCCCTACGCCTGGCGGCACACCTACGCCCAGCGGCACGCCGACGCCGGGGTCGGCATCGACGTGCTCCGCGAGCTGACGGACCACCGGAAACTCGACACCACGAAGCAGTATCACCGGGTCGGTGAGCACCGCCGCCGCGGAGCGGTCGACCGGGTCGCCGCCTGGCAGCTCGACCGGCACGGCAACCGCGTCTGGCGTGCCGCAAAGCAGCTGGGCGACTCCGAGCACACCCGCCGCGCCGTCGGCGAGGCCGCCGTGCCCTTCGGGGTGTGCGCCGAGCCGTCCAACGTCAACCCCGGCGGCAACGCCTGCCCGTACCGGTTCCGCTGCGTCGGCTGCGACCACTTCCGCACCGACGTCTCCTACCTGCCCGACCTGCAGGCATACCTCGACGATCTGCTGCGCAACCGGGAACGGGTCCTCGCCGCCACCGGCATCGGCCAGTGGGCACAAGCCGAGGCCATGCCCTCCCAGGAGGAGATCACCCGCGTCCGTCGTCTGATCGCCCGGATCCACGCCGGCCTCGACGAGCTCACCCCCCAAGACCAGGCCCAGGTCGAGCGTGCGGTCGACACCGTCCGGCGTCACCGCACCGCCACGCTCGGCATGCCCCGCATCCGCCAGTCCCTGCCTGTCATCCGCCCGGAGCGCACCGCATGACCACCGACACGAACGCCCGCACCGCCACCATGACCGACGGACGGCGTGCCGACTCCGCCCGCCGCCGCCAACGCGTGCTCAAAGCCCTCAACGACGCCATCAACAACGACGAGGAGATCAGCGTCACGAGCATCGCCCGCCGCGCCGGGGTTGACCGCAGCTTCCTCTACCGCCACAGCGACCTTCTCGAACAGCTCCACGCCACCCAAGCGCAGCCACCCAACGCACCGGGCATCGGACCCGCCGTCAGCCGGGCGTCCCTACAGGCCGACCTGCTCAACGCCCAACAACGCGCCGCCCGGCTCGCCGCCCGCGTCCAACAACTCGAGAACCGCCTCTCCGAGATGCTCGGTGAGGTGATGTGCCCCTGACTTTCCGGACAATAGGCCCACTAAGGTTTATACCAGTCCGAAAAGGATAAAAGGTGCCACAACAGCGTAGGAAATTCTCTTCCGAGCTCAGGGAAGAAGCCGTCACGATGGTCCTCGACCCTGCCCGCCCGATCGCCCAGGCCGCCCGCGAGTTGGGACTGAACGAAGGCACGCTCGGGAGCTGGGTCAACGCCTGGCGAAAAGGCCGCACCGACGACGAGGCGGCGCTGACGGTGTCCGAGCGCGCCCGGCTTCGTGAGCTCGAGCGCGAAAACCGCGACCTGCGCATGCAGAACGGGCTCCTGAAAAAAGCGGTCGCCTTCTTCGCGTCGCAGCAGCGGTGAGCGACAGCTACGCGCTCGTCGACGCGGGAGTTGTGCCGGCTGTCCGACCGCAGAAATGTGCGGCTGGCTGGACGTGCCCAAATCCGGTTTCTGCGAGTGGCGCGGCCGGCCGGCGTCGCTGTCCGAGCGGCGACGCGAGGAG
>JBOGEB010000328.1:0-2551 GCA_050743125.1 Egibacteraceae bacterium | reverse complement strand
GCTCGCTGCGGCCGTGGCCGCGCAGGTCGTAGGCGATCACGTCGACGCCTGCGGCGGACACCGGGCCGGCCAGCGTGAAGTAGAAGCTGGCCAGGCTGTCGGTGCCCAGGCCGTGGACGAACACCACGGTCGGGCGCCGCCCGCCGCGGGGCTTGGCTTTGGCCGGCACCTGCTGCACGTGCAGCCGGACGCCGTTGACGAGAACCCGAGCCACGCTCACCGCCCCCCGGCGGGCGCCGTCTCGCGCAGGCGGGCGACGACGTAGTCGACGAGCCGGCCGACGGTCAGTTCGATGATCTCGTCCAGATCGAGGTCGGCGAGGAACTCGGCGAAGTTGACCCGGTCGCCGTATCTGGCCTGCAGGTGGCCGGCGAGCGCCACGAGGTCGACGCTCTCCAGCTCCAAGTCGTCCTGGAACCTCGTGTCCATGGTGACCGCGACCGCGTCGACGAGCCCGTACTCGCCGAGGACCTCCTCCACCATCGCGGCGATCTGTCCCAGCACCGCCCCCGGGGACGCCTCGTCCTGGCCCGCCGGCGCCGCCGGCGTCTCGCTGGGGATCTTCATTTACGCCTCCTCCTGTCCGCTGGCTGGTCCTGTGGTCCACGCGACGACGCAGCCGGGCTCTGGCAGCCCCTCGGGGCCGCGCAGATGCGCGCACCGCACCCGCCAGACGCGCCCGTCCCCGCCTCCGTCCTCGTCCGGGCGCACCTGGACCGTCAGCTCGCCCGGGTGGGCCTCGACGACCGCGAAGCGTCGCGGCCGGCCGCCGAGCCCGGTGCCCTCGGCTTTGGACACCGCCTCCTTGGCGGCCCAGAACCGGGTGAACCACAGCGCCTGGGGCTCGCCGGTGTCCGCGCAGCTAGCGGCGAGCAGCGCGGCCTCCCGCGGCGACAGCGCGACGCTCACCGCGGTGTCGTCGCGGTCGGCGACCTGTTCGACGTCGATGCCCACGCCAGGCCCGTCGCGCCCGGCGCGGGGCCGGGCGAGGGCCACCGCGACCTCGCGGCAGTGCGCGAGGGACACGTCCAGGTGGGGCAGGGTCCGCCCGTGCTGCCCGGCGACCCTGGGCCGGCCGCGCTCGTCGTTGGAGACCGCCACCTCGGCGGGGAAGACCGGGCCGGCGCCGTGGTCCCACAGCCACCGGCGCACCGCGTCCTTCACCGCGATCCGCCCCAGCAGCCACTGCCGCCGGACGCGGGGAGAGCGCCGCTCATACTCGCTCCGCTCGGCAGCGCCCAAATAGCGGCGCATGATGAGCTCACGCGTCGGCGAGTCCCACCGCTCGCGGGCGAGGAGCCAGCCGCCCCGCTGCTCCTCGGCGATGCTCCGCCGCT
This sequence comes from Egibacteraceae bacterium, assembly GCA_050743125.1. GTDB lineage: Bacteria > Actinomycetota > Nitriliruptoria > Euzebyales > Egibacteraceae > JBOGEB01. The sequence goes on along the minus strand of JBOGEB010000328.1, from coordinate 1,214 downwards.
CTGGGTGGCACAGCACAGGCCACACGACGTCGTCGGTGGTGAACCGGTGAGCCTCCCACCCGTCGATGCGTGCCCACACGCGCCCGTCGCACGTGCGCAGCTCCATGTCCGCGGCGACCGCGGTGTCGGTGACCGACCGGATCCAGACCGTGCACCCGACCCGCTCACCGATCCGCGGGTGCGGGCCGTACAGGCGCACGCGGTCGATAGCGGTCGGGAACGCGAGCTGGTCGATCGTCGCATGCGTCATGATCCAAAAGCCCATGAGCTGGCCGGCGTTGTCGAGCAGCGCGCCCGGCGCGGGGAGCGACTCCAGGACGCCACGGATGCCGTCGTCGGCGATCGGGCCCAGCTCGACGACGCCTTGGAACCGCGGGCCGTGGAACATCCGCCGTTCGTCGTACATCTGGCGGGCGGTGATCGCGGACGCGCGTTCGCGGTTGAGCGGGCCGGCGGCGGGAGCCGTCGGCGCCGGACGGTCGTCGGCGAGCACGACCGTCGCGCGCGCGTAGCCGTCGATCGTCACCCCCACCCGGTCGAACCCGTCGGTGCGTGCGGTGATCGTCGCGGTGACCGGGGGAGCAACGGCAAGCCAGCGCAGGGCACGCACCCCGTCCACACCGACGACGGTCCGGCCGGGGACGAGGGCTCGCGCAGCGTCCACCATCAGCTCCAGCAGGGTGGCCATGGGCACGACGGGGTAGCGGTCAGACGTGTCGGGCCAGCCTTCGGCCTGCCGGAAGAAGCAGTGGTCGAGGAGGTACGGCATCGTCTCGACCGACAGCACGCGCGTCGTGACGGCCCGCCGAGGCACCGGTCCGGTGAGCTCCGACCCTTGCCACGCCTCGAGCACGGCGCGTGCGGTCGCGGTCGCGTCGTGGAGCGCGGCCTCGAACTCGGCGGCGACGGGATGGCTCGCGGCCTGGGGCAGGTCGGGCATCGCGACCGCGAGCACGTCGGCGGCCGAGCCGGACCCGGTCGTCCGTCTCGCCCCAGACGCGACCGCCGGCGGGAGCTGGCAAACGGGATCTGGGAGACAGACCAGCGGAGCGCCGAGGTCGCACCGGACCGCACGTCCGGTCGGCGGGGGCGCCGGCCGGCCGGACGGCAGCCGGTCGAAACGCGGCGCGAGGCCCTCAGCCCAGAGCGCCGCCGCGACCCGGCGCAGCTGGTCCAGGCCCGAGCGTCGGGGGGTGTTCGTGGTGACGGCCAGA
>JBOGEB010000327.1:0-2572 GCA_050743125.1 Egibacteraceae bacterium | reverse complement strand
GTGCGCGAGGCGGTTCGTCAGGATCAGGCAGTGCCGACCTCGGGCGATCCGAGCGGCGACATGGCCGGCGATCAACCGGTTGCGGGCGCTGTCGGAGGCGAGCTCGCCGTAGATGGCCTGGATGGAGGCGCCGTCAGCTCCGCTCTCTTCGGTGGCGAAGCCGGTTGTGTGGACGGTGAGCACCTGGGTGAGGCCGGTTTCGGCGGTGATCTCGTGGCGGACGGGACCGCACTGCGTGGATGCAGGGTCGCTCGAATGCCAGCGTATTTATGCCGCGAGGTCCTAAGTTGCCCCGGTCGGCGACATCCACGTCATCGGGGCGGGTGAGCCAGCGCCGTCGGCCATTGGGCAAGGCTTGATCGTGCGTGCACGCAGCTCATATGGTGGTATACTCCCTACGCCTACCGCCACAAGCGGCGGAGAGGAGGAGCGGCCGTGGCGAAGATAACTGTCTACCTGCCCGATGATCTGGCCAACGAGGTCCGTCAGCACGAGACACTGAACCTCTCTGAGGTCTGCCAGCAAGGACTGCGCGCCGAGATCCGCCGGCGAAACGCGATGGCAAACGCGACGTCGGACATCGAACGCGTTGCGGCCCGGTTGCAGAACCACGCCATCGGGGACACATCTCAGAAGGCCGAAGGGTACGAAGTCGGCTCACTATGGGCACGCGAACGCGCGTCGTGGCCCGAGCTGGAGCAGCTGGCACGCTACGTGGCACGCGATTTAGAGTCGTTCGAACCTTTCGAACCTCCCGCCTCGCTGGCACGCATGCTGGAGGCACAATTCGGCAGACAAATTATCGGCCGTATGCAGCGGGATCCGTTCAACGAGGGCCTGCTCGACGGAGTTCGCGCTGTCTATGAGGCCGTCAAGCCCCACCTGGACGCGGCTGCACAACAGCAGTCGGAGGTACCGGGTACAAGTGCGAAGCCGACCTAAACCAAGACGAGGAATAAGAGGGGGGAACCGATGGCAGTGTTAGCTCAGATTGACGCGGACGCCGCCCTGCAGCAGGCGTGGACTGACGTCGCGACGTTCGCGCCGAATTGGTGGCCTTCCTCGTCATCTTGTTGATCGGCTATCTCGTCGCCAAGCTGATCGCCAAGATCCTCGACAAGGTCTCGAGCGCGCCGGCTTTGACCGTGCGGTAGAGCGTGGCGGCATCAAACGGGCTATGGCTCGTTCCCGTCACGACGCGAGCGACCTGGTGTCCAAGCTTGTCTACTACGCCCTGATGCTGTTCGTCTTGCAGTTAGCGTTCGGCGTGTTCGGACCAAACCCGGTCAGCGACATCATTCGAAGCATCATCGCGTTCCTGCCGAAGGTCTTCGTCGCGATCGCGACAGCGGCACGTGACGGGTCGCGTGGTGGCTCCTGAAGCCCTTGCCGGCAACGACGCGGCCGTGATCGAAAGCATCGTTTCGTTCGTCTCTGCATCGCTGCCGGCGGTGGCGCCCGAACCGGCTGCCTTCGAGACCTGCCTGTACACCAGCACAGCCGACGACGACTTCGTGCTGGACCGCGTCGGGGCGATGGCGGTCGTGTCACCGCGCAGCGGGCACGGCTTCAAGCTCGCACCGCTGCTTGGAGAGGCGGCGGCTTGCCTGGCGCTGGACCAGGAGCCGCCGTTCGACCTTTCCCGCTTCCGTTTGTCTCGCCTGTCCGCCCGGTAGGCGGAGGCGGTCAAGCCACACCGGTTGCTGCGCTCAGCGGGCGATGTCAGCCGACACTGCGAGGATCTCAGTGGGGCCGGTGTCGTACAGTTCGACCCGTGCGGCACACCGACGAGGAGTTTGGGGACGACAGCGACGTTCCTGATCTGCGAGCCGCAGTCCTTGAGCGGTCGCCGGCGGCTGTCACCCTGGTCGAAGCAGCGGGCCGGGACGTCGGACCAGCTCCCGCCCGTCGTGACCGTGGCAGGCTTGGCGTCGAGGTCGCAGGTCGCGTGCCTTGCCGGGAGGTCGAGACGCCCCGGGCGAGCTCAGCGGCGGGCGATGTAGTGATCTCGCAGCACGTTCGTCTCCAGCTCCATCTCCTCCAGCCGATGCTTGACGACGTCGCCGATGCTGACGAGGCCGCACAACGTGCCGCCGTCGACCACCGGCAGGTGACGGTTGCGGGTCCGGGTCATCTGCGCCATCACCTGCTTGATGCTGTCGTCGGGCGAGCAGACTGGAACCGATTGGGACATGACATCGGCGACCCGCATGCCCAGCAGCGCTGCGCCGTGTTTGTTGAGCCCCCGCACGACGTCGCGCTCGGAGATGACACCATCGACCCGATGTCCGTCGGCGGAGACCACCAGCGCGCCGATGCCCATCGTCGTGAACCGGCGGACCGCCATACCGACGGTCGCCTCGGGCCCGGTGGTCTCGACCGCGTGACCCTTTGCCTTGAGGATGACTTCGACCTTCATGAGCTTGCTCCTCCCGGTGAGCGTTACGACGGCGCTCACCAGATCATCCCGCTTGGGTGCTGCCCGGACAACAACTTCGCGGTGACGGAGAGAATGACGCGGAACGGCTCCCCAGGCTGAGGACCGGGTCCGCCGCCGGACACGTCCGTAAGG
>JBOGEB010000326.1:0-2663 GCA_050743125.1 Egibacteraceae bacterium | reverse complement strand
CTCCGCGGTCGCGCACCGCCCGGTGTGGGGTGACGGCGACCCGCTCGCCGCGCTGGAGCTGCTCAACGCCGCCGCGCCGCTGGTCGGCAGCCGCGGGCTGGTCGCCATGGAGCTCGCGATATCCCAAGCGTGGAACTACGCGGCCCTTCCTGACCGGGAGCGCGACGCCCTTGCCGCGATCGCCCGCGCCGAGGCGGCTGGCGTCGGCGACGACGGTGAGGGGTTCTTCTCGGCGTCTGGATGGTTCGCCGGCGACGGCGCCCCCCATGTCATGGCTGGGTGGGAGGGGTTCTGCCACCTGCTGCTGAAGCGCACCGACGAGGGCCTCACCCTGCTCGGCCACGCCGCCGAGGCTCCGCACCTCAACGCGCGTGCGACGGTGAACTTCCACAGGAACGTCGCTCTGGGGCACACGATCGCGGGCAGCGACCCTGAGCCCGCCTGCCAGGCCGCTCACCGGTCTCTCGACGTGTCCGAGGCGACCGGCCACCGCCTCGGAGTTCAGCACATCCACATCGTCCGCGGCCGGATGCTTCCCGAGTGGGCGGACACGCAGTGGGTGCGTGACCTCGACGAGCGGCTCCGCTCGGCTGTCTGACACCCCGAAGCGAGATGGCCGGGCATGGCGGATTATGCGCTCAGTGATGACGGTGCTCAGGTGCGGCTGTGGGCGGTCTGGGCCGGCACCGACGTGCGGGTGGCCGAGCCGATCGCCTCGGTGGCCAGGAAGCGCCGCGACCAACTCGCGCAGGTAGGTCGCGCCCTGGAGTGGTGCTCCCACGCCCTGTGGCGCTACTACACCGAGGGCTGGGGAACCGGCGGGGAAGACGCGCTGGTCGAGGCCTGCCGTGAGGAGTACGAGGCGTTGGGGGTTGAGTTGGAGCAGTACCAGACCTTGGAGGCGGCGCGGGCCGAGATTGCGCGGGTGCTCGCCGACCCTCCGTTGCTGAGCCTTTCGGGCGACCTCAGCGTGTCCTACGACAGCCGTGTGGAGTCCGCCGCCTGCATGGCCAGAGCGTTGCTGGTGTTGGGCGACGACGCGGTGGCTGCCGCAGCCCGTGCGGAGCTGCAACGCGAGCTCGACGCGGTTGCGTCCGCGGAGCTGGGCGATCTGACGGGCCGGGCGGGTCAGGCGGTGCGCCAACCACGCCGCGAGGCCAGCTTCACGCAGATCGCGGCTGCGCACGCCGCGCTGCGGGCGCATGCCTGGGGCGTCGGGTCCCTGGACGGGCTGTCGCAGGTCGAGCCGTCCCCCGCGGCGCACGCCTTGGCGGCCTGGATCGTGGCTGGTGCCCGCCTGCATGACGAGCTGTGCGGGTGTTGGCGTGAGCCGATCGAGATCGTCCACGAGGCCGGCGAGATCCAGCCGATCGACACGGAGCTGGGCTCGTGCCTGCTGGAGGCTGTCGAAGATGGCTGGGAGATCGCCTTCGCCTTGTCCAAACTCATCGACGAGCACGGGCTGATCCGTGTGCGCGACTGTCTGGACGCCGCCTACCGCGGTGTGTGGCTTGTGTTCCAGCAGGCAGCCAGCCGCGCGGCGGACGGAACCCCGCTGGTTGGCGGGGCGCGTCTGCCGCACCCCGACGGGAAACGCTGGACGGGTGGCGACGACCCCACCGAGCGCGAAGCCCGCGCTTTGGCGGTTCACCGAGCGATCGGCGAGCGCCTGATCGCTGCCACGCGGTTCCCCTAGCGAGCAGTCGCATGGTCGCGCTGGTCATCCGCGCGTCCCGGGGGATCAGGTTGAGGATCGCGCGGGAGCTGGTGCGCTGTGGCGCGCGGGTGGCCGTCACGGCGCGAAGGCGGGTTGACCTCGCCCGGGCGGATGACGGGCTGGGGGTGGGCGGCCAGGCGATCGGGATCGTCGGGAACAGCGGGGACGCCGAGGACCGCCGTGACGCGGTCGCGCAAGTGATCGAGCGGTTCGGCCGGCTGGACCTGCTGGTGAACAACGCCGGCACGAACCCGCAGGACGGGCCGCCGGTCGAGGCAGACCTGGGCGCGGTCGAGAAGATCCTGCCGGTCAACGTGGTTGCTCCGATCGGGTGGGTGCAGCAGGCCTGGCGTCAGTGGATGGCCGAGCACGGCGGGGCGGTTCTCGGGCGTCGCCTCTGTCGGCGGGATCCGCGCCGGGGCGCTGACCGGCGCGTACAACGTGAGCAAGGCCGCGTTGATCCACCTCACCCGTCAGCTCGCCGTCGAGCTGGCCCCTGGCGTGCGGGTGAACGCGATCGCGTCGGGTGTGGTCAAGACCCGTTTCGCGCGGGCGCTGTGGGAGGGACGTGAGGAGCAGGCCGCCGCCGCGTATCCGCTGGGGCGGCTGGGCACCCCCGCCGACACCGCGGCGGTCGCCCAGTTTCTGTTGTCCGAGGAGGCCTCGTGGATCACCGGCGAGACCGTGGTCGTCGATGGCGGTGTGACCATCCGCGGGACGGTCTGATGCCAGAAATGGGGCTCTTGGCATGGACCTGTGGTGGGTTGCGCGGTCGTCGCGCTGGCTGCCCTAGGGGCTTGGGGATAAATAACGTTGCTGTTTTCCCGCTGTGCAGTGACGCGGCGCGTCGGTGCCGCACGCCTCGAGCGCGTGCCGGTCGCTGGTCGGAGTGACCCCCGCCGCGTCCTCCTGCAGCTGACCCAGCGTCATCGTGAGCGTCCCATTT
>JBOGEB010000325.1:0-2738 GCA_050743125.1 Egibacteraceae bacterium | reverse complement strand
TTCCCATCGGCTGGAGTGGTCCGGCTGTGGCCCAGACTGCGCAAGCCAAGGCCTACTGCCAGCGCTGTCCCGTCATCGACGAGTGTCTGGAGTGGGCGCTGGCCACCGGCCAGCACGACGGCGTGTGGGCGGGCTGTCGGAGGACGAGCGGCGCGCGCTGCCCCGCCGCAAGCAACGGCAAAAGCCTGCGGGATAAGGCCGCCCGGGGCGTACGCTCGGCAGCCTGTCGGCCAGAGGGAGGGCTGAGCTGATGACGGATCCGACGTGAGTGGGCCACTCGCAGGCGTCCGTGTCCTCGACCTCACCCGCGCGCTCGCGGGGCCGTACGCGACGCTGATGCTCGCCGACGCGGGCGCGGACGTGGTGAAGGTCGAGCGTCCGGGCTCCGGCGACGACAGCCGGGGCTGGGGACCGCCGTTCGCCCACCCGCCACACTGTCCCGAGCTCCGCGAGTCCGCGTACTTCCTGTCGGTCAACCGGGGGAAGCGCTCGATCGTCGTCGACGTCAAGACGCCGGAGGGGATGGCGCGCCTGCGCGGCCTCATACGCCAGGCGGACGTGCTCGTCGAGAACTTCCGGCCCGGGGTGATGGAGCGGCTCGGGCTGGGGACCCTGGCGCTCGCCGAGCTGAACCCGCGGCTCGTGACGCTGTCGATCACGGGGTTCGGCGAGGGCGGCCCCGACGGGCACCGACCCGGGTTCGACCAGATCGTCCAGGGCGAGGGCGGGCTCATGAGCCTGACCGGTCCCGCCGGGGGCACGCCCACCAACGTCGGGGTGCCGATCGCGGACATCCTCGCCGGGACGTTCGGCGCGTTCGGCGTGGTCGCGGCATTGGCCGAGCGGGCGCGCAGCGGCAAGGGCCAGCAGGTCCGCACGTCGCTGCTCGCCAGCGCGATCGCCGTGCACACGATCCAGGGAACCCGGTGGCTCGTCGCGGGCGAGGTCCCGCGGCCGGGCGGTAACCGCCACCCCACGATCGCCCCGTTCGGCGCCTATCCCTGCGCCGACGGCGAGCTGACCATTGCGGTTGGGTCCGAGAAGCTGTGGCGCCGGTTCGCGCCGCTCGTCGGCCTCGACCCCGCCGACGAGCGGTTCGCGGCCAACGGCGACCGCGTCCAGCGCGTCGAGGAGCTGGAGGCGCTGATCATCCCCGCCCTGGGCAGCGCGACGGTGGAGGAGTGGGTCCAGCGGTTCGACGCGGCGGGCGTGCCCGCCGGAAGGATCCGCACGCTCGACCAGGTCTACGCCTCGGCCCAGGTCGAGCACCTGGGCCTCGTAGACGTCGTGCAGCACGCGACGCTGGGCGAGGTCCGGCTGCCGGGCAGCCCGGTGACATACAGCCGGACGCCCCGCGGCGTTCCGTTGCCCCCACCGGTCCTGGGCGAGCACGACACCGATCGAGTCTGGGATGGCTGAGCGCGTGTTCGAAGAGTATTCCGGGGGTCGCGTCGGTCGGGTTCCGCTCCTTTAGGGCGGGCGGGTGGGGGAGGTTGGTGTGGTCGGCGGTTTCGGCGGCCAGGGGGCTTGGGGGAGTCCCCCACAGGCCAGGGGCTGGGGGAGTCCCCCACAGATGGCCGCCGAAACCGCGCTCCGCTCCGCTTCGCCCACGGGACAAGGCCGCGATTCTCAAACACGGCCTGAGCGCGTGTTTGAGGATTCGCGCAGTGGCCAGGGACGCGGCTGGGCGCGCTGCCGTGCGGCTTTCCTCCGCAGCCGCGCGAGGCCGCGTCCGGCACCCGCTTGCGCGGCCTGACCTGCGGGTCTGCGAGCGCCGCGCGGACTGGTGCGAGCGTCGGCGCCGCTGTGTGCCCGCCCCGCCGCGCCGGTTGCAGCTTTCCTTCGGATGCAAAGGAAAGCGGGTCCGAGCTGCCGCCTTGCCCGTCTGCCCTGCAACGTTCCTTCGGATCCGGAGGAAAAGTCACCCACCTGGCCGGCAGCAAGACCGCATGCTCAAACACGCTCTGAGTACCACCGCCTGGTGTCCACGTCCGTGGACCGATCATCTTCGACGCGACGACAACTGAACAGGACGAGCAGGAGGCCTAAGCAACTTGCCTCTTTGGTCGGCCCGGAAAGGCTCTACCCGCAGGAGGCGCGACAACCGTGCTCAACCCACACCGTAGCAACGGTCATTCAGGATCCGTCCGCCACAGCGATCAGGATGCCTCGTGGACCATGCTCCTTGTGACTTCCCAACTGTTGCTGCTCGTGAAGCTCTCACCTCACGCGCCGCGCCGCTCCGGCTGGATCTTTCTGGCCCTGAGCGCAGGCGTCGCTCTCCTGATCATGGGTCTTGCACGATTCGAACCAGCCTTGACGGTTTTCGTCGAAGTCGCGCGCTATCTATTCGGAGCGTGACTGACGAACTGCCTGCCCACCGGGGGGATGCGAAAGGCGCGAGGGCCGAGAGCGGGGGCTGTCTGTCACTGGGGGACGGATGCCGGCGACGGTGCGAGCCAAGGCATCGCCGCAGCACGGCCAGCGCGCCGCCGTCTGTCAAGACGACGGGATCTCCCGCGTGACCGACCTCGACCCCCGCGACGCCTCGTCAGAGACCTGGTGACGCCGAGGTCCGGCGTCACGGCCCGAGGACTCCGCCCGCCCAGGGCTGAGATGCTCCACACTACGGAACATGCCTCGCCGGCGGCTCTCCATTGTCCTCAACATCCTGCTCCTCGTGCTCGGCGTGCTGCTTGCGCTCGTCGTTGACTATCTCGCGAACACGGCCGGCGTGT
>JBOGEB010000324.1:0-2741 GCA_050743125.1 Egibacteraceae bacterium | reverse complement strand
CGTTGGGTCGGTATCCTCCACGGCTGCCTGCGCCACCGCACCGAGTATGACGAGGCAACCGCATGGCCGACTGCGGCGAAACAAGATCGGGTCGCCGCTTGACACTCACAGCCGTGGGATGTCTGACGACCCCCTACCGGCGGGCGGCGGCCCGTACGATGAGCGCGATGGTTGAAGACGGGTCGGGCCACTGGCGCGAGCGGGAGCCGTTCGCACGGCTGGGCAGCGACTTCCTCGGCCAGGTGCGGGTGGTCTGCCGGCTGTACCTGGACATGGACCCGTCGACCACCGACGCCGAGATCGAGGAGCTGCGGGCGGACGCCGCCACCCCGGTCGACCGCCTCCTCGTCCGCTACCGCTGGGGGCCGTTCGCTGAGACGTACCCGGTCGGGGTGCGCGACGGCCGTGTGACCGACGAGCTGATCGACGCGCTGGTCAGGTTGCCGAACCCCGAGCGGCGCAAGCTGGAGCTCGTCTACCGGGGCGAGCGGGTCCCCGACGACGACGAGCGGTTCCGGCGGGCGGTCGGCAAGGGCGTCTGGCTGCGCCACTTCGACGACTACGAGGAAAAGCTGTGGGACCACACCCGGTACCTGCGGCAGCAGACCAGCGAGCTGCGCAGCGACCCCGAGTACCAGCTCGACCGCTACATCGACAAGCGCTGGGCGCCGCTCGGCGCGGCGGAGCCGGAGGGCGCCGAGGTGGCCGCGGAGGTGCTGCGGCTGCTCGACACCGACGAGCCGCGTTTCCTGGTCGTGCTCGGCGACTTCGGGACGGGCAAGACGTTCCTGCTGCGCAAGCTCACGGTGGACCTGCGCGCGCGCCGGCCGGACCTGGTGCCCGTGCTCGTGACGATGCGCGATCTGGAGAAGGGCCGCACGCTGGACGAGCTGCTCGCCCAGCACATGGCGGCCAAGGGCGAGGACCGGTTCCCCCACAAGGCGTTCCGCTTCCTGCTGCGCCGGGGACGGGTCGTGCTGCTGTTCGACGGGTTCGACGAGCTGGTCCAGCGCACGAGCCCCGAGCGCGTGCCCCGCCACTTCGAGACGCTGCTGGAGGCAGCCGACCAGGACGCGAAGGTCGTCGTGACCAGCCGCGACCTGCACTTCGTGACCGACCAGGCGGTCCGCGCCAGGTCCGGCGTCCAGCTCCGCCTGTTCCCGCTCGACGAGGCCCAGCGCCGCGAGCTGGCGGTCATGGCGTTCGGGGGCAAGCACCACGACGCGGAGCGGTTCCTCGACCTGATCGGCAGGATCCCGAACCTGCCCGACCTGGCTGCCAACCCGCGGATGCTCGGGTTCATGACCGCCTGGCTCGGCGAGGGCGAGGGCAAGGTGACCGAGGACGAGCTGCGGGCGGCGGCCGACCGCTCCATAGGGGGGATGACCGCTGGAGTCCTCTACCAGCTCCTGATCGACCGGTGGCTGAAGTACGAGGAGGAGCGCAACCCCGTGCTGTCGGCCGCTCAGCGGCTGGATGCCGTCACGGGCGTGGCCTTGCTGCTGTGGCGCAACGGCGAGCCGACCGTGACGGTCGAGGACCTGGAGGCGCTGGTGGACCAGGTCCAGTGCTTCGACCACAAGATGCTGCGCCCACGAGAGGCCGCTCAGGCGGTCGCGTCCGGCACCCTGCTCGTACGGCGGGGCGAGGGGGAGTTCGGCTTCATCCACGCCTCGGTCATGGAGTGGCTGGTGGCCGGCCACGTCGCGGGCCAGATCGAGACGAGCGGCCTCGACGGGGCCGATCAGGCGCTCGCGGACCGGGAGCTGACCGCGCTGACGGCCGACTTCCTCTGCGACCTCGCCGGTGCGGACCGGGTGGTCGCGTGGGCCCGCCGGACCGTCACGGCGGACCAGCCACCGGGCAGGTCGGCCAAGCCGAACGCCCAGATCATCCTGAAGCGCAGTGGGGTCGAGGTCACCGCCGCGAACTACGCCGGCCAGGACCTGCGTGGGCGCGACTTCGCCGGCCAGGACCTGACCGGCGCGAGCTTCGCGGGCGCCGACGTCACCGGCGCGGCGCTCCGCGGGGCCACCCTGCGCGCGGCGGACCTGCGCGGGGTGCGGCTCGGGGCGGCCCGGCTCGACCACGCCGTCCTGGTCGACGCGGACCTCCGCGACGCCGACCTCACGCAGGCGTGGCTGCTCGGCGCGGACCTGCGCGGCGCGCGCCTCGACGGCGTCAACTTCCGGCGGGCAGCGCTGGTGGGGGCGACGCTCGACCCCGGCGCGCTGGGCTCGGCGGGCAGCACCTTCGGGGCTGCGCTGCCAGGTCTGCCGGCAGCTCCGGTGGTCAGCAGCCGCGCGCCGGTCTACGCGGTCGCCGTCACCCCCGACGGGGAGCTGTTGGTCTCCGGCGGCGACGACGGCTCGGTGCGCGTCTGGGACCTCGCCACCGGCACACAGGTCCGCGCCCTGGAAGGCCACAGCGGTCCGGTGTTGGCGGTGGCGGTCACCCCGGACGGGCAGGTGCTCTCCGGCGGCGCCGACGGCTCGGTGCGCGTCTGGGACCTCGCCACCGGCACACAGGTCCGCGCCCTGGAAGGCCACAGCGGTGCGGTGTTGGCGGTGGCGGCGGCCCCGGACGGGCAGGTGCTCTCCGGCGGCGCCGACGGCTCGGTGCGCGTCTGGGACCTCGCCACCGGCACACAGGTCCGCGCCCTGGAAGGCCACCGCAGCCGGGTGGTGGCGGTGGCGGTCACCCCGGACGGGCAGGTGCTCTCCGGCGGCGCCGACGGCTCG
>JBOGEB010000323.1:0-2812 GCA_050743125.1 Egibacteraceae bacterium | reverse complement strand
GCTCGCGGCGGTGCAGCGCCGCCGGGAGCTGCCGACGCGGGTGGTTCAGGTCTTTCAGACGGTTATCCAGCGCCGCGTGCTGGCCGAGGCCCTCGACGCGACCACGCCGTTCACCCTGCCAGCGCCGCTGCGCTTGCTCACCAAGTTCCGTACCTGCGGACGCTGCCCGCGTGGCTGATCGCCTACGGCCTTCGACCCTCCCGCCCGCGCTGAGCTCACGACCTCAGCCTCCACGACCAGTGTCGATGAATGAGCGGTCGTGCGGTATTCCGCGCGGATCCAGCACACAACGGCGAGGTCGGCCATGCCGCGACTGCCGCCCAGGCCACCACTGAGGTGCTGGGCCATGTGGCCGTGGGCTGCAGAGGCCGCGCCAGGAAGCCGTCCCGCCCGCGAGTGCGGCCTGCGTGCGACCGGGCGGGATCAGCGCATCAGGAATCCCCATTGGGCTGCGGCCCGTGCTGCGGCGGCGTGGCCAGGGAGGGCAGGATGCGGAGGCGCTCGTGGAGGTCGCGGGCGGCCGGGCCGGGTTGGTCGAATGCGCCCAGGGTGCCGTCGAGGACGGTGAGGCGTTGCCGAGCGGTCTCGCGGAGCGCCTGCGGTGGGATCCTGTCCAGGACTGTGAGCGCGAGCTCGGCGGCTTGGTCGGGACGGTGCCGGTGGGCCTCGCTGCCGGCGAGCACGAGGGTGGCGGCCGCCCAGCCGGGCCGGCCCACCGTGGTGTGTGCCAGCGATGACTGTGCGTGGGTGGCCGCGCGGGTGGGGTCGCCGAGCACGAGGTGAGCCTCGGCGACATGGAGCTCGAATTCGGCGACGTCGAACCCGAACCGGCCCGGCTGCTCGCCGTCGGGGTCGGCGTCCAGCTCACGGCGAGCAGCGGCGAGGACCAGCTCGGCGTCGGATCGGTGCGCAGCGCCGAGCCGGGCCAGCGCGGGCAGCTCGGCCCAGGCCAGTAGCTGCGCCCGGGTCAGCGGGGTGCTGGTGTGCTCCAGACCCTGGCGGGCAAGATCGAGCGCGTCGGCGTAGCGGTGCTGGTAGCGGGCGACCATGCTCTGCGCCCCCAGCGACCAGCAGACGAGCCGGGCGTCGCCGACGTCAGCGCCGAGCCGGGCGGCGGTGCCGAGGTGGATCCAGGCGGCCGGATAGTCGGACAGGTGGAAGGCGAGGTTGCCGAGCAGCGCGGACAGCCAGCCGGCCAGGCGCCGCAGGTCGACGCGCGCGGTGTCCGGCTGGGTGTGGCCCAGCATGCCGGTGATCAGCGCGCGGCAGCGGTGGACCTCGCTGGCGAGCAGGCCGGGCGGGAACGCCGAATAGCTCAGGGCGTAGTACTGCACGGCGTGCTCGAGCTGTTCACGGGTGAGCGGTCCCCCGGCTGGGCCTTCGATCTCTAGGCCGAGCTGGATGGACTCGCGGACCGCGGCCAGGGCGGCTGTGCCGTTGTCGCTGTTGGCCGTCATCGTCGGAGACAGACGGTACCAACCACCGCGAGCCGGGGGCGTGGCGCGTGTCGCCAGGCCAAGCTGTTCCGGTCCGGCTCGATAGAGGCGGCACAGCACGTTGCGGTACTCCGCGCTGGGCGGCAGCTCGCCGTGCTCCCAGCGGCACAGCATCGAGCTGTTGAGCGGGGGCACAGCAAGACCGTCCTCCTTGTACAGGGCAGCGATGCCGTCAAGTACCTGAGGACGCGTCCAGCCATAGGCGAGCCGCCACGCCTTCAGCGGCCGAATCTCGGGCAGCTCGCTGCGGATCGTCTCGGCGATGCGTTCGACCGACCATCCGGCGAGCTGTCCCTCCTGGCGGATGCGGTGCGCGCGCCGCAGGAGCTCCGCCCTTCGCCTACGGCTGATCCTGCGCATGTGGGCCTCCTGCTCGGGCCGCCTCTCGCCAGCGTAACCGGACCAGCACGAACGCGACATTGCCACTGCCAGCAATGGTCAGCGCGAACGACGGCATTGTTCCGTTCGCCGCCAGCGCGGGACCGTGGACGGTGTCAGCGAGAAGGCTGTTCGAGAGTGAGGACCGAAAGTGGGCATGGACCCGACCGGCCAGGTAAGAGCTCGCGGGGTTGGCATCTGCGGCGAGCAGGGCTGTCTACCCGGTCTTGCCTGGACGGAACCGGCCGACGCCCAACGGCTGGCTGAGCAGCTTCGACAGGAGCACGCCGGCACCGGGCGCGAGGTCACCCGTAACCCACATCTGGAGTGCGGCTGGGCGCGACGGGCGGTGACATCGGCACGGCTGCTGGACGTTGTCCATCGGCTGATCGGTCCCGCTGTGGCCGTAGAGAACACATTTCTGATCATCAAGTGGCCGGGTACCGGCTTCACGGTGCCGGTGCACCAGGACGGCATCAACGACCGGATCGTGCTGGACCCCGCCCGTTCGCTGGCCGTGTGGCTGGCCATCACCGAAGCGACCAGCGCAAACGGATGCCTGGAAGTGGTGCCGGGCTCGCAGGTGGCGGGTTACCTTCCGTATGAGCGCGCTGAGGAGACCTCGACGGGGGGAGGCGGCCGGCCCCTGGCCACTCGTACGGGCGGGCAAGAGTACGGATTCACGCATGTCGCCCTCGCGGCCGGGCAGGCGTGCGCAATGGATGTCCGGCTGCTGCACCGCTCCGGCCCCAACCGCGCCGATCAGCCTCGGATCGGTTTGAACGTCCGCTACGTCGCGCCGGGCGGGGCGCAGATGCGCGACGGCTCCAACCCCAGCGTGTTCGCCGTATCCGGCGACGGCTGGTGACCGCACGTTCCGCGCAAGCAGAAAGGAGAACAACATGACCAGGACCATGTTCGACGCACAGACACCGACG
>JBOGEB010000322.1:0-2814 GCA_050743125.1 Egibacteraceae bacterium | reverse complement strand
CGCTCACACGCGGTCAGCGGCCCCAGCGCAGCGCCGGGGTCTCGACGGGGTCGTCCCACAGCGCTGCCAGCTGCGGGGTGAGCATGCAGACGGTGACGGAGCAGCCGGCCATCTCCAGGCTGGTGACGTAGTTGCCGACCAGAGTGCGGACGATGGCCACCCGGTGGCCGGTCAGCCAGTCGGCGACGGCGGCGAACACCACGTACAGCTCGATCAGCGGCGTGCCGCCCATGCCGTTGACCATGACCAGCACGTCGCCCGACAGCGGCATGTCGGCGTGGATCGCCTCCAGCGCGGTCTCGGCGATCTGCCGGGCGGGCACGATCGGGCCGCGGCGCCGGCCCGGCTCGCCGTGGATGCCGATGCCCAGCTCGATCTCGTCCTCGCCGAGCTCGAAGCCCGGCCTGCCGACCGCCGGCACGGTGCACGGCGTCAACGCCACCCCGAACGACCGGGACCGCGCGTTGACCTCCTTGGCGACCGCCGTCACCGACGCCAGGTCCGCGCCCCGCTCGGCCGTCGCCCCGGCGATCTTCTCCACGAACACGGTGGCGCCCGTACCCCGCCGAGTGCCCTTCTCGACCGCCACGTCGTCATCGACGACCACGGCGGCGACCTCCAGACCGGCGTCGGCGGCCAGCTCGGCGGCCATCTGGAAGTTCAGCACGTCACCGGTGTACTGCTTCACCACGTGCAGCACCCCGGCGCCGGCGTCGACCGCCTGCGTGGCGGCCATGATCTGGTCAGGCACCGGCGAGGTGAACACCTCGCCCGGGCAGGCCGCGTCCAACATCCCGTAGCCCACGAACCCGCCGTGCAGCGGCTCGTGCCCCGAGCCGCCGCCGGACACCACGCCCACCTTGCCCGCGGTCGGGCACCCGGCCCGGGCGATGATCCGCCGCTCCAGGTCGACCGCCAGCGACGGGTGCGCGGTCGCCATACCCGCGAGGGCGTCGGTGAGCACCCCGTCCGGGGCGTTGATCAGTTTCTTCACTCCAACTCCTTCGGCCTCGACTCCTGCCACCGAGCGCTGCTAGTCCCGGGGCGGCAGGAGCCGCTCCAGCGTGTTGACTCGCTTGGAAACCACGCCGATCGCCTCCTTCGTGGCCATGGCCTGCCAGACCTGGACCGCAACGGGAATGATTCCCTCGGGAGGGACAGCGGACCACCGGACCTCTCGCCAGGCCTCGAGGACCTCGTTGCAGCCTCGGCGAAGCTCGCGATCGTTGACACGGGTGACGAGGTCCTCGAGTCCTTGCTGTTGGCGTCGGACCACATCAGCGAAGCGTGCCGAGTTCAGGCCGTCCTCGGCGATCAGCCAGTCGAGCGTCGCGCGCATCTCGACCATGAGTCGGCGCACCTCGGGGGTCAGGTTCGCGCGCCATCGCAGCCAGCACCAGACCGAGCCGAGTAGCGCCCCGACGATGGCGACGGCGGCGGTCGCGATCTCGGTTGCCACAGCCCGAGCCCTTCAACGAACCGACACATTATTCGGCTGAACCGAACACTGTTCTGATAGTTTCCGGGCAGATGTATCCCCGTGTCAATAGAGGGAACGAACCTGGGTGCAAAGACGTCGCCTTGCTCGGCCCCGCCGCAGGCCGTGCGACGGCTCCGGTCCGCGGGAAAATGCTTGGCCTCGGTGCCACCAACTTTGGGTGGTTGACCGACGCTCGGCTCTCGCTTTTCCGCTGGTCAGAACCACAACCGTGGGATCAGACGGCCTCGGCTCAGGGGTCGTCTCGCGAGCGGCGGCGAGGTGGGTTTTGGACGCGGCGGTGATGACGACCGCCTGGGCCGCTGGCCGGGGCAGCGTCTGCGGAAGGTCGCGGTGCGCTTGCGTTTGACCCTCCATGCCGCTGCGCGGCGCCCTGATGGATGAAAATGGGATGTCCGTCCCGTAGACGTCGGCGCTGATTGGTGCGTGGGTGCCCGTGTTTGGCCCTGATCGCTGGAGCCTTCGAGCGCCCTTGATTGTTGCTGCGAGCACGCGTCTCACCGTTCGTTGCCTCAGGCTCGGTGGGACGGCGGTCCGGTGGTCCGTATCGTCCGAAGGAGTGGGTGGTGCAGGTCGTAACCGAGCGTGTCGCCGCGTTGGACGTGCACAAGAAGACCGTGACCGGGTGCGCGCGGACCCCGGACGGACGTCCAGGCAAGGACGGTCAGCGGCGGTCGCAGACCACACGTTCCGCACGTTCGCCGAAGACTTGGAGGCGCTTGGGGACTGGCTGGCCTCCCAGGGTGTGACGTTGGTGGTGATGGAGCCGCCGGCGTGAGCTGGAAGCCGGTCTGGTACGCGTTGGAGGCCACTTCGAGCTGATGCTGGTCAACCCGTCACGTCAAACGGGTGCCCGGACGCACGGCCGACGTCACCGACGCCGGGTGGCTGGCCGAGCTGGCCGAGTGCGGGCTGCTGTCCGCGAGCTTCGTGCCCCCACCACAGACCCTTCAGCTGCGGGATCTGACCCGGTATCGCACCCGGCTGGTCCAAGCCCGCGCCGCCGAGGTCCAACGGATCGACAAGCTGGCCGAGGACACCGGCGTCAAGCTGGGGTCGGTCGCGTCGGACACGTTGGGCGTGTCGGGCCGGGCGATGTTGGAGGCGTTGACCGCCGGCGAGTCCGATCCCGATCGGCTGGCCGAGCTGGCACGCGGCCGGCTGCGCGCCGAACGGGACGAGCTGCGGCTGGCGTTGGCCGGCCGGTTCGGCGGCCACCACCGGATCATGTTGCGCGTGCAGCCCGACCATCTCGATCATCTCGACGCCGCGATCGTCGCGCTGGACGACCGTGTCGACGAGGTCATGGCCCCTTT
>JBOGEB010000321.1:0-2848 GCA_050743125.1 Egibacteraceae bacterium | reverse complement strand
TCGACCCGGGTACTAAGTGCGTGTTTGAGGACGTCCGCCACGGCCGGAGCGGTTGCTGGGCGTGGACTGCAAGACTCAGGGGCAAGCCGAACGGCCGCCGGATGGTGGTGTATGCGGCATGAGCGAGTTGCCTGGGCTCGCGATCGGGGTCGACGTCGGCGGAACGAAGCTCGCCGCCGGCCTCGTCGCCGCCCACGGCGGCATCCGGTACCGCGTCCGCCGTGAGACACCCGGCGAACCCGAGGCGATTCTCGCGGAGATCGTTGACGTCGTCGCTGAGATCGAGCATCACCACGCTGCCAGGGGCCTGCCGGTCGGGGTTGGCCTCGCCGCGATCATCGACGGTGACGGTGTGGCCCGGTATGCGCCCAACCTCCCATTGATCGACCGGCCGGTCCTTGACGAGCTCCGTAGGGGCCTGGACCGGACGGCCGTCACGGTCGACAACGACGCGAACGTCGCCGCGTGGGGCGAGTACCGGGTCGGGGCGGGGACGGGAGCTGCGTCGAGCCTGCTCATGCTGACGGTCGGCACGGGCGTGGGCGGTGGGCTTGTGCTCGACGGCCGGCTCATGCGCGGAGCGCGGGGGTTCGCCGGGGAGTTCGGCCACATCCTCGTCGACGAGGGTGGCCCGCGGTGCGCCTGCGGGAACCGTGGCTGCCTGGAGGCGCTCGCGAGCGGTACCGCTATCGGGAGGGTCGCCAGGGAGGCGCTCGCGGCCGGTGCGGTGCCGCCCGACTCGGCGCTCCGCCAGCTCCAGGAGGTCACTGGCAAGGCGGTCACCGTCGCCGCGCAGGCCGGGGACCGGCTCGCGGTCGAGCTGCTCGCACGCTGCGGATTTTGGCTGGGCGTCGGCATCGCGTCGCTGGTCAACGCCCTGGATCCGGAGATCGTCGTCGTCGGCGGTGGGGCGATGCAGGCCGGCCAGCTGCTGCTGAAGCCCGCTCTGGCCGCGATGGCCGACCGGTTGACCGGCGCGGGGCACCGGCCGGTTCCCCCTGTCGTCCGCGCGCAGCTCTCCGACGACGCCGGCCTCGTCGGAGCCGCGCTGCTCGCGCTCGGCTGCTCGCGCGCCGAGCGAAAAAAGCCGTGACGGATGACGCCCGACTCGGTACGCTTGTCCTAGAACGTCACGCCTGAGCGGAGCGCGACATGCAATATGGGGGGACGGTTGCAGGACTGATCATGGTGGGCTTCTGGGTCTACGCGCTTACGGATGTGCTCGGCGCCGACGACCTCCTCACCCGCCGGCTGGCCAAGTCCGCGTGGCTGAAGCTGGTGATGTTCCTCCCGCTGGCCGGCGGGATCACGTGGCTGCTCATCGGTCGCCCGGCCCCGCGCTCTGGCGAGCCCGACCTCCGCGCCCGCCGCCGCATGCTCGACGTCGAGGAGTTCGCCCAGTTCGTCGCCGGCCTCCAGCGCGCCTCCGCAGGATCCAAACGCGCAGCCCAATCCTGGGCCGACCAGCGCTAGCCGGCACGCGTGCGCTGCCCGCAGAGCGGCATCGTGCGCTTGTTCATGACCGCGGTCTTCCTCCGGATATGCAGAAAAGCTGCGCTTTCGGAGGCCGCCATACGCCTTGGGGTCTGCCTCGCCGCGCACCGCCCGCCCGAGCGCACCCTCGACCTGCTCGACGTGGGGAAGCAGCGGTCCACTGCACGGAGCTTGGGCGGCCCTCGTAGACTCTGTCCCGCCCGACTGGAACAGCGGGTCATTGACGACCAGGGCGAGGCTGCCGAGGTGCCGATGGGTGAGCGCGCGCCGCTGTTGTACCGGGTGCTCCACGCCGCCGTCCCACCGATCATCAACGCGCTGTACCGGCCATGGGCCGAGGGACTCGAGCACATCCCGGCCTGTGGGCCCGCGATCCTCGCGTCGAACCACCTGTCGTTCCTCGACCACATCTTTCTGCCCGCCGCCGTCGACCGCCCGATCTACTTCCTGGGCAAGAGCGACTACTTCTCAGGCTGGCGGCGGTTCTTCTTCGAGCGCGTCGGGGTGATGCCGGTCGAACGTGGCGGCGGTCAGGCCGGCGAGGCGAGCCTGCGCAAAGGCGAGGAGATCCTCCGGTCTGACCGGTTGCTCGGGATCTACCCTGAGGGCACCCGCTCTCCGGACGGGCGCCTGTACCGCGGCAAGACCGGGCCGGTGCGGCTCGCGCTGCGGACCGGCGCGCCGCTCGTCCCAGTGGCGATGATCGGACTGTTCGAGGTCCTTCCGGCCGGCACGAGGATCCCGAAGGTCCGCCGAGTGGGCATCCGCGTCGGCCGCCCGCTCGACCTCTCGCGCTACTCCGGTGGCCAGAACGACCGGTTTGTGCTCCGCAGCGCCACCGACGAGCTGATGTACGAGCTCATGATCCTGTCCGGCCAGGAATACATCGACGAGTACGCCGCCAAGGTCAAGGCGGGCGAGGTGAGCATCGGTTCGGGCGACCTCGAAGAGCTCGCTGGCCACCTCGACGGCCAGCCGGGCATGCGCAAAGCGAGCTGACCCGGACGCGCACCGCCCACGCTCGCCTGCTGGCACACCGGCGAGCACTCGGCCCGGCGGTGCCGCGGACATTGACGTTGCCTACCGGTGGTGATCGCGCAGCGCCCGTAGACACCGGTCGCCTGTTATCCACAGCCTGAGAGGACGTCACCCAGCGGGCTACGCTTGGGCGTACCGTCGTTGACATGATGAGAGGAGGACGGGGATGTCCGGGCCGCTGCAGACCGGGCTCACGTGGGACGACCTGCTCGCGTTCGGCGAGGACGGCGTGCGCCGTGAGCTCATCGACGGGGCGCTGTACGTGAGCCCTGCGGCACGCTACCGCCATCAGCACGTCGTTCTGCTGCTGGGCGCC
>JBOGEB010000320.1:0-2899 GCA_050743125.1 Egibacteraceae bacterium | reverse complement strand
GGTCCAGGGAGATCGTCCGCTCGCCCGCCGCGGTCTTGGCCGGCTCGGCGGGGTCGCTCCACACCATCCGCCGCGGCGCATGCCGGTCGTGACGAGCCGCACCACCCCTACATCGAGGCGCTGCTGTCGGCGGCGCCGATCCTGCACCGCGGGACGCGCGAGCGCATCCGCCTGTCCGGCGAGATCCCGAGCGCCGCCGGCCCGTCCTCGGGCTGCGTGCTCCACACACGCTGTCCCCGCAAGCTCGGCGCGGTTTGCGAAGACACCGAGCCGCCGCTGGCCGAGACCGGCCACCTCATCCGCTGCCACATCCCCGCCGAGGAGCTGCGGCGCATCCAGCTCGGCCCGCCCGGCAGCGTGCCGCCCGAACGGCAGGATGACGACGGTGCACGCTGGCAGCGTGCTCGATACCCGCGGGCCTACCGGGCGAGGGCAGTGACCGCTGGTTGTGTTTTTGGTGTTTGTAACTATGCTCGGAGCCGTGAACACCACCACACCCGGGGAGCTTCTGACGACCGGACAGGCGGCACGCGTGCTCGGCACCTCCCGCCAGCATGTGGTGGACCTGTGCGACAGCGGCGCCCTTCCCTATTCAACGGCAGGGACACACCGGCGGATTCGTCGCTCAGACCTCGAGACGCTGCAGCACCGTTCCTCACCGATGACCCGGGAAGCGCTGCGGAGCCTATGGCTGCACCAGGCCGTGGCCGGCAAGCTCGTCGCCGACCCAGACGGGGTGCTCAGCAAA
Organism: Egibacteraceae bacterium; assembly: GCA_050743125.1. Taxonomy (GTDB): domain Bacteria; phylum Actinomycetota; class Nitriliruptoria; order Euzebyales; family Egibacteraceae; genus JBOGEB01. The sequence continues at coordinate 2,151 of JBOGEB010000320.1, read as the reverse complement.
GCCAGACAGAACCTGGAGCGTCAGTCCGCAGCCCACCCACGAGGGATGGTGGCCCGTTTGATGCGTGAGTGGGCTCGTGTGCTCAACGGCCCTGTCGACGACATTCTTGACGTGCTGTGCTCCAAGTCCCCCGCGGCCGTAGAGCTGCGACAGAACTCACCTTTTGCCGGAGTGCTCCGCGAGGAGGAACGCTCCCGGGTGCTCGACGCGTTCCGGTCACGGACACCGTTCCCGACCCGATGACACGCGAGCAACTCGAGCACCTGCTGCGCGCCGCCTCCAAGGTTGCCCAGGATCGCAACGTCGTAGTCCTGGGCAGCCAGTCGATACTCGGGTCGTTTCCGGACACGGCGCTGCCGGATGAGGCGATCGGCTCGATCGAAGCGGATCTCGCCTTCTTCGATGACGAGGACGAGGTCAAGTCCGACCGCGTGGACGGAGCAACTTGTTGAGGCCACCGTCCTCCTTGACCGCACCGAGGCGCTTGATGTCGATGAGCACGTGCGCTCACGCCTGCGCCGGTGGATCGGGACCTACACCAGACAGGTCGATCCCGGCCAGTCGTAATCGTCCGTCCGCCTCCCTGCTCATCTCCCACGACCTCGGCGTGGCGCGCTTCATCCTCGAGACCTCGGCGACGCTGGCGCTGTCAGCGCCAGCGCAGGTGGTCGGGGTAGAGCTCGCGCAGCTTGGGGTTGGCCTGGTCGGCAGCAGAGAGCATTGGGTTTTCAACCGGCCAGCGCACCCCGAGGTCGGGGTCGTCCCACGCGACCGACCGCTTCGGCAGATCAGGCCTCCAGTAGTCGCTCACGTCGTACAGGTAGTCCGCGGGTCCGTCACCGAGCACACAGAACGAGTTCGCGAGGCCTTCGGCGATGAACAGCCGGATCCACTCGCCGTCCGGGGGCTCGCCGAGCGTGAACGTCCTCGCCTCCCCAAACGTCGGCGACTCCGGGCGGATGTCGGCGATCGCCGCGAACACCAGCCCGCGGACGACGTAGACGAGCTTGTCCCACGGCTCGGCGTGGAAGCCGCGCAGCACGCCTGGCTGGCTGTGCGAATGGTTGCCCTGGCGGAGCACGGGCTCGCGGCCGAGCGCCTCGGCGAGCTCAGCGATCTGGTAGGTCTGCCGGAAGAAGCCGCGCGCGTCACCGCGCGTGGGCCAGCGCACGACGAGCAGTCCGGCGAGGTCGGTGGGCTCAACAGGCATGGTGGTCCGGTCACCGGCCGAAGCGGCGGGTCCGGGAGGCGAAGTCGCGCAGGGCGCGCAGGAAGTCGGTCTTGCGGAACTCCGGCCAGTAGGGGTCACAGAAGTAGAACTCGCTGTGGGCGGACTGCCACATGAGGAAGCCGGACAGGCGAATCTCACCGGAGGTCCGGATGATGAGGTCGGGATCGGGTATGCCGGTCGTGTAGAGATGCTCGCCGATGTGCTCTGGGCGGAGGTCGGCGATGACCTGCTCGAGCGTCCACCCCTCGGCGGCGCGCTCCTCGAGCAGGCTGCGAAGCGCGTCGGTGATCTCCTGGCGGCCCCCGTAACCCACCGCGACCTGCACGTGGAGACCGTCGCCGTCGCGGGTGGCCTCCTCCGCGTTCTTCAGGACCTTGCGCAACGAATCCGGCAGCGTGTCGAGCGCCCCGACGGCGGTGATCTTCAGACCCCGCGCGGGCGGGTCGAGCGCGAGGCCCGTGATCGTGTCGCCGATGATTCCCTCGAGGTCACGGACCTCGTCGGCATCGCGGTCAAGGTTGTCGGTCGACAGCAGCCACAGCGTGACGAACGGAATGTCCAGCTCGTCGCACCATCTCAGGAGCTGCGGGACCTTCGACGCGCCCAGGCGGTGGCCATCGGCAACCGTGTCGAGGCCACGCGCACGCGCGAAGCGCCGGTTGCCGTCGAGGATCACCCCGACGTGCCGTGGCAACGGCTCAGTCCGCAATCCCGCCTGAAGGCGCCGCTCATAGACCCTGTAGATGCAGTCGGGCACCATCGCCTACGAGTGTAAAACCATCAGCCCCGCGGACCTGGTCGGCCGACCGGCCGGCCAACACCAACCCCCCCCGCCCGCCCTAACGAAACCGGGTCGAAATAGCGTTGTCGTTTGGGCGGTGTTCGCCCTTGTGGCCAGGGTTCGTCACGCATGCGTGACG
>JBOGEB010000319.1:0-2902 GCA_050743125.1 Egibacteraceae bacterium | reverse complement strand
GACGGTCGAGAAGATCGCGGATCTGTTGGCGCTCGCCAGGGTGCTGAAGGTCGAGCCGGGCAAGCTGGTCGGCGGGGTGGAGCTGCCGCCGAACGGCGGCGGCCCGTTGGACCCGCCGCGCGGGATCGTCGCGGTCCGCCGCGCACTGATCGCCGTACACCCGCCCGACCGGGAGCCACCGACCGCTGCCGAGCTGCGCGCCAAGGTCGAGCGGGCCAAGCGGCTGCGCCTGGACGGCCGCTATGAGGCGGTCGCAACAGTGCTTCCCGAGTTGATCACCGCCGGACGCGCTGCCACCGCCCAGGACGTGCCGGGTGCCTGGTGGTGCCTTGCGGCGGGCTACCAAGTGGCCTCGCTGACGGCGCTCAAGGTCGGCGAACGGGACCTGGCGTGGATCGCCGCTGATCGTGCGGTTGCAGCGGCGCAGCGCTCGGCCGACGAGCTGATGGTGGCGGTGTCTGAACGCCTCCTTGCCTTTGCCCTGTTGGGGTTGGGGTTGCTCGATGAGGCCTGCTCGGTCTGCTCGGACGGCGCCGACACGATCGCGCCCACGGACGCGACGCCTCTGGAGGGCTGGTCGGTATGGGGCTCGCTGCAGCTCACCCAGGCGGTCGGCACCGCCCGTGGTGGGGACGGTGCCGAGGCGTGGCGGCTGCTGCGGAACGCCCAGACCGGCGCCGAGCGTGTCGGCCCGGGGCGGAACGACTACTGGGAGTCGTTCGGGCCGGCGAACACAGGCGTGCACGGAGTCGCGGTGGCGTTGGAGTCCGGGGACCCGGTTGAGGCGCTGCGCCTGGCTGACACCGTAGAGATCGAGGAGCTGCCGCACGCCGAACGGAAAGCGGGGTTCTGCATCGAGACTGCCCGCGCGCACATGGCACGCCACGATGACGCTGCGACGGTCGCGCTGTTGTTGGAGGCGGAGCGGCACTCACCCGAAGGGGTGCGCTACCAGGTGCTGGCCCGGGAGCTGGTGCGGGTGTGCCTGGGCCGGGAGCGCCGTTCTCGGACGCCGGGGCTGCGCGGGCTCGCCGAGCGGCTGGGCGTGCTCGGCTGACATCCCGGGTGCCTTGGTGGCCCCACCGGTTTTCGTTCTTGTGGCCAGGGTTCGTCACGCATGCGTGACGAACCCTGGCCACAAGGTCATTCGTGAACGATTCGTCAAGGTCCGCCCGCGGCTGCCGTTCGGCGGCGTGAAGGACGCTGGCCACGGCCGCGAGCTCACGAACGTCAAGACCGCCTGTGGGTTTTTGGGTCGACCTGCGCGACACCGTCTGGGACCAGGTCGAACGGACGCTCGGCCACAAGGACGGGGGCCAGTTGCTGCTCGCGGTGAGGCGGCGAGCACGAACGCCTTCCTGCGCCGATGGCTCCTGATCTGGTTCGGGGCAGGAGTTCGACGACGACGTTGGGGTGAGGCGCCGTAGGGCCGATCAGGTCAGCCGCGTCCCCGGTGGGGATCAGTCCGCCCCAGCCTCCACCGCAGCAGCGATGACGTGTGCGTCAGCGAGGCGCAGCCTCGTTGACTTGCCCGGACAACGCGTCCCCCGCCAGCTTCCAGCTCGGTGACAAGATCTTCATCCAGGGAGACCGTGACGTGCGGGCGCGCGTCACCGCGCTGACACCAGCCCGCCCGGGCAGCCACTTCGCTTACAGCTCACACACACAAAGTTTCAACAAACCCTTGCCAACCGTATCGCCATATGGCATACTTCGAACATGTGTATGAGCAAGGTGGAGGAGGGGGCGGTCGAGCAGCTCGACGACGACGCCCTGCTCGACCTGGTCGAACAGGGACTGGCCGCGCTGGCCGGCCGGCCCTTGAGCGGCGCGGTGGAGGACACGACGCTGGCGGCGCGCGTCGAGCGGCTGCACCGGGTAGAAACAGTCGCCGCCGCCGAGAAGCTGCGCTGCGTCGCGGAGGTCGACGCGCGGGGAGCCTGGCGGGGCGAGGGGGCGCGGTCCACGGCGGACCTGCTGGCGCGGCGGCTGCGGCTGACCCGCGGCGAGGCCCGCGCGCAGGCCGACACGGCGGTCGGGCTGGAGGGGCTGCCGGAGACCGCCGCGGCGGTCCGAGCGGGCACGATCGGTGTGGGGCAGGCGCAGGTCGCGGTGCAGACCGCGAAGGAGCTGCGCCCGGACGTGCGGGAGGACCTGGACCGGCTGGTCGCCGGCGACGGCGGCGGGATGGACCGCCGCCGGCTCCGCGAGCACGTGGACGCCTGGACCCACACCGTCGACCCCGAGGCGCTGGCCGGAAGAGAGCGCCGCGCGTGGGCGAACCGGCGGCTGTCGCTGACCACCGACACCCCCGACGGGGCACTGCGCGGAGGCTTCGAGCTCGACCCGCTCGGCGGCGCCACGCTGAGGACCGCACTGGACCCGCTGGCCCGCAAAACCAGCCACGACGACGACCGCACCTACCCGCAAAGAATGGCCGACGCGCTCGTCGAGCTCGCCCGGCGCTCACTCGACGCAGGCGACCTGCCGCAGGTCGCGGTCCAACGGCCCCACGTGATCCTGATCGCCACCGCCGAGGCGCTGGACGGAAAGCCCGGGGCGCCCGCGGCCCGGCTGGACGGCGTCGGCCCGGTCAGCGCCGCCACCGCGCAGATGGTCTGCTGCGACGCCGAGACCACGACGGTGTGGATGACCCGCAACGGGGAAGTCCTCGACGCGGGCCGCACGCAACGGCAGCCGACGAGGCAGCAGCGGGTCGCGGTCATCGCCAGAGACCAGACCTGCGTCGGCTGCGGCGCTCCCGCGTCCCGCTGCCAAGTGCATCACGTGCGCTGGTGGACACGCGACCTGGGGCCCACAGACGAGGACAATCTCTGTTTGACCTGCTGGACGTGTCATCACAGGATTCACGAGGACGGCTGGCTCGTGGCCCGCGACCCGG
>JBOGEB010000318.1:0-2904 GCA_050743125.1 Egibacteraceae bacterium | reverse complement strand
GGCGAAAGCACAACCGCGAAGGTCTTGATTTAGCGGGGGTGGGTCGGGGTCCTTGACTCGGAGTCACACGGCTGTGGCTGTTGTGGCTCGTGTGCATGGACATGACGTCTGCGACCAGCAGCCAAAGGATCGACCCGCTGCTGCGGCTGTGCGTGACACAGATCCGGCTGTCCGCGCGGCGCATCGCCGAGCTGGAGGCCGACAACCAGCGGCTGCGAGCGCGGACGGTCGAGCTGGAGACGGAGGTCGAGCGGCTGCGGGCGCGGGTCGTCGAGCTGGAGACCAAGGTCGCCGCGGAAAGACGGGCGGGCAGACGTCAGGCGGCGCCGTTCTCCAAGGGCGAGCCGAAGGCCGACCCGAAACGGGCGGGCCGCAAGGCGGGACAGGCGTACGGGCCGAAGGCGCACCGGGAGGCGCCCGGCCACGTCGACGAGGTCGTCGCCGTGCCCGCGCCGGATGTGTGCCCGGGCTGCGGCGGCGCAGCCGCCGTCGAGGACACGGTGTCCCAGTGGGTGGAGGACATCCCCCCGGTCGTGACCTGTGTGACCCGCTACGACCTCGAGCAGGGCCGCTGCGCGGAGTGCGACCGCCGCGTGACAGGCCGCGACCCGGGGCAGGTCTCGGACGCCACCGGGGCGGCCGCAGCGCAGACCGCGCCGGCGCGCGGTCTGGCTGGCCGCCCTGCCGCGTCACGAGCTGGGGATCCCCCACGCCGAGACCGCGAAGGTCTTGGCGCAGATCGGCGGGGGTGAGCGTGACCGGCGGCGGGATCGTGCACGCGTTGGCCCGCGCCGCGCGCCGACGCGCCGCCACCGACGACGCGCTCGTCGAGGGGATCAAGGCCAGCAAGGCGGTGGCCGCTGACGAGACCGGCTGGGCGGTCAGGCGGGGCCAAGTGCTGGCTGTGGGACTTCGTCGGCGACGGCGGTCACGGTCTACCGGGTCCTCGACACCCCGCGGCTGGGACCAAGCCGTCCAGGTGCTGGGCGAAGACTTCTCCGGGGTGATCGAGCGCGACGGCTGGGCGGCCTACCGCAGATTCGCCGACGCGGCCCATCAGACGTGCTGTGCGCACTTGTTACGCAGGTGCCACGACATGACCGCCGACTCAGCCGACGGCCACACCCACGTCCCGGCCACCGTCCGTCAGATCCTCAAAGACGCGCTGGCGCTGCGCGACGCCCGCGACGCCGGCCGCGTCGACCCGAGCAGCTGGCGCAACAGGTCCTCAGGCTCACCGGGCGCGTCGACCTGCTGGCCGCCGACGCGGCCTGCTGCGAGGCGGACCGCAAGCTGGCCGAGCACCTGCGCGTCGAGCGCGACGCGCTGCCCACGTTCCTCGTCGTGCCCGGTGTCCAGGCCACCAACTGGAGAGCCGAGCAACAGATCCGCCCGATCGTGGTCAACCGCGAGCACTGGGGCGGGGACCGCACCCGCGAAGGCGCGGACACCCTGCAGGTGCTGGCCAGTCTGCTGCGCAGCGCCCGCCAGCAAGACCGCGACCCGGTCGGGATCCTGGTGCCGCTGCTGGCCAGCCCTGTCCCGATCGTGGCCGGCCTGGCCGTCCCCGGCCGGGGCCACCCCCGCCGGGACCACCCCGGCCTGATCGTCCCCGGCCGGGGCGATCCCGCTCAACCCCGAGCCGCCTGATGGCCCGCCCCCAACGGTCCGAGCCTGGGCGTTACCGGATGATCGTCACCGAATACTGCGACCCTCACACCGCCACCGTCATCTTGGACGCCGACGGCGACGCGTTCGTCGCCGCGATCGGCTGCGCCCGCAACCAACGGCTGACCGGACAGCAAGGCCACGGCGGCACGTCCGAGCATGTCCACGACTTGGCGCATCTCATCGCCGACACGCTGCTCCACTGACCCCGCCAGACCCCCCGCTAAATCAAGACCTCAGGGTTTCGGGCCTTCCTACAGAAACAGGAACCTTCCTTCACCCAGAAACAAGTGGTTGGCGCCTCCCAAAGCGCTCAGCACCACCTGGCTGGCTTGGCCAGGGTTCAGCGTGATCGTCACCAGCTCGATATCCCACTCGCTGCCACCGTCCAAACGGACCCATCTCGGGAACCTGTTCACATTATTCGTGTCTAGCGGGAACGGGCTGCGCGGGTCGTTGCGTGTCGGGTTGGCGACATTCGCTCCCGCACCGAAGACGTAGTGTTCAGTCGCAGAAGTTTTTTTGACCATCTTTGCGTGGGACAGGATCTCATCAGCGGTCTTCGTCCACTTGAACGGCTCACACCGCCCGTTCCACCCGCTGATGAACAGATCGATCGCGACAACCAGATCTGTAACTGACGCGAAAGTGCCCCGGCGGATAGCCTGACGGCTGATAACAGAGAAAAACGACTCGACCAGATTCATCCAGCTCGCCCACGTCGGCGTGAAGTGCAGCGTGACGCGCTTGTTCTTTTCCAGCCGCTTGGTGACCGCGGGCGCCTTATGAGTCGAGCAGTTGTCACAGACGATATGCAGCTTGCGTCGCGGGTAGGCTTTGGCCACTTGCCTCAGAAACTTGACGAACTCTTGCTGACGGTGTCGTGGCATGCAGGTATGAACAACCTTGCCAGTCGCGACCTCCAGCGACGCGAACAGGGTGGTGGCGCCGTTTCGTTTGTAGTAGTGGGTGCGCCGCGCCGGCAGCCCGGGCCGGCGCGGCAGCATCGGCTGGGTGCGCTCTGACGCTTGGATCTACCGACTTCTCGTCCACGCACACGACCACGGCGTTCTCAGGCGGATCCATGTACACCCCCGACGATGTCGCGGACTTTCTCCTCCAGCTGTGGGTCGGTGGAGAACTTGAAGGTCTCCACTCGCCACGGTTGGAGATCGTAGTCTTTCCAGATCCGCGCGATGGTGGAGTGGTCTAAGCCCACCTGGCGCTCCATCAGCC
>JBOGEB010000317.1:0-2927 GCA_050743125.1 Egibacteraceae bacterium | reverse complement strand
CACCCAGCAGCCGCTCCACGAGCTCGGCATAGGCCGGATCACCCTGGCGAACAGGATCAGCTCCTTGTGGACAGCTGCCCGCACAGCTCGGCGTCGCTGGCCGCGACCGCCTCCGCTCTTGATCGGCTGGTCGGCGGGCGGGCCCGCTCAGGCCAGCCCAGCCAGGCGTCCACCCCAGCCAGCAGCTGGGCCTCGAGCCCGTCCGGCGCCGCTGATCCGCGGATCGAGCAGCGCGCGAGCTCGGCCAGATCCGCGTCGCCAAAACCGAGCGCGTCGCGGACCAGCGCATACTGGCCGGCCAGTCCCGTCCCGAACAGCAACGGGTCGTCAGCGCCCAACGCGACTGGGACCCCAGCGTCACGCAGCTGCCGGAGCGGCACCTGCGCCACGGTCTTGCATACCCCGAGCGGCGCGTACGAGGTCGGGCAGACTTCCAGCAGCCGGTCAGCGTTGGCGACAATCTCATTCCGCTTCGGCGTCAGCTCTCCGCCGAGATGGTCTGGGTGAAGAAACCCAACCGACCGCTCGAGCCAGACAGAGAAGAAGTCGGAGATATCGGCGTAGCTCACATTGTCGTAGTAAGGCGGGTCGGTGATGACCGCGTCCTGCGAGGCGTCAGGCAGTGGGAGCGCCGTAGCAGAAGCGCGGATGACGGTAACGGGCTTGTCGATGCCCAGCCGCTCAAGAGTCTCGGCGACCTCACGAACGTACTTCATCACGTCGCCCGGCTCCTGCATCCTGCCAGCTTTGGTAAGTTTCTGCTGGAAGTCGTGGTGATCCGACTCGTCCACCGGATAGCGGCTCCAGAACTCTTGGGCGGTGAGGGAGACCCGAGCCTTTGCCATGTTGGCAAAGATGGCACGCCATAGAAAAAAACTTGGCCTATGACACGCTAGTGGAGCGTCGCTGAAGTCTTTTTAATATGCGTACGCCACAGACCATCGCCCTGACCAGGGATAACGTCGACATTCTGCCCGATCTCAACATTCAAACCATTCAGCGACGGGCCACTAGCTATCGCTGGCGGCATAGGCCTCGATGCTGGCCGCCGGGACCCGGTAGCCGGTCACCTGGGCGATCTCCTCGACGCCGCGGAGCCGCCCGTAAGGATCACGGATCACCACGAGCCGCTCGTTGCCGGTGCCCGCGCCGTAGACGACGTAGAGCCAGTAGCCGCCGCGGAAGCGCTGCGCGGCGAACCACTCGGTGCGGTACAGGTCGACGTCGCCGGTCGGGGCGGACCGGCCCTTGACCTCGATGCGACGGACCTCCTGCTCGCCGGTGGTCGGGTCCTGGCGCATCGCCCGGACGCCGAGATCCTCTGGTGCGTCGGGTGGACAGACCGCGGCGGTGCCGAGGTACGTGACGGGACCTGGCCGGACGACCCCGAGTTTCGCGAACCCCTTGAGCTTCGCCCCGCGCCGGCGCTCGAGCTCTTGGCGCCGGCGGGCAGTCTCGTCGCGCTGGAGCCGGTACTCCTCGCCTCGGAACACCCGCTCGTCGTACTCGGCCCGGCGCCCCTCAAGCGCGAGCTGCTGCGAGTCGAGCGCTTCGCTCAGGTACATGGCGCGCAGCGCGGCCTGGCCCTGTCGCCGTTGGCGCTCTTCCGTGGTGGCCGCCACCTGCTGGTTGACCCGCACCCAGTTGACGACGGCCTGGATCACCTCCGGCGTGGGAGGCTCACCGACCGCCGAGTCGGCCGGGGTGAGGTCGTGAAGCACGTCCGGTGGCGCGACCTCAGACTGCCCGTCGTCATCCTCGAGGACGGCCACCACCTCGGCGTGGACGGTCTCGGGCTGGCCAATGCCGGACTCGCCAACGACCTCGAACGCGAAGAAATGAATCCCGTAGGGCGTCGTCGTGGAGGGGTCGACGAACGCGGCCACCCCGCCGGGCACACCCGCAGCGATAAGCTCCCGAGCTACGGGGTGGCGGCGCGCATATTCACCGTGTTGTCAGGATCTGCGCTGCCGTGATTCAGGCCCGACGCTGACCGCGCGAATCGCCGGATGAGGACCGCATGAGCGCGACGCCGACGCGTCCGGAAACGGCATCGCCTATGCTCGCCGACTGAGCTGGTACGTCGAGGGCTGTTTTCGGGATTATGGGCGGCGGCCTGGGACAGCCAAGCCCACACAGCCGCGAAAGGAACAGCGACCATGCACAAGATCACCCCGTGCCTGTGGTTCGACGCCCAGGCCGAACAGGCAGCCACGTTCTACACCTCGATCTTCGGCAACTCGCACGTCCTTGCCGTCGCACGCTACGGCAAGGCGGGGCCGGGGCCGGAAGGCTCGGTCATGACCGTGAGCTTCGAGCTGGACGGGCAGGAGTTCGTCGCCCTCAACGGCGGTCCCCAGTTCAGGTTCAACGAGGCGATCTCGTTCCAGGTGAGCTGCCAGACCCAAGACGAGGTCGATGAATTCTGGAGCAGGCTGTCCGAGGGCGGCGAAGAGGGCCCGTGCGGCTGGCTGAAGGACCGGTACGGCGTGTCCTGGCAGATCATCCCGACGCGGTTGACCGAACTGATCGACGACCCGGATCCGGAGAAGTCCCAGCGGGTGATGCGCGCCATGCTCGACATGAGCAAGATCGACATCGCGGCCCTGGAGCAGGCCGCCGCGCCCGGCGCGCCCAGCTGAGCGAGGCAGGCCACGGCCCGGGGCAATTCAGGCGACGCGGACCAGCTTGACCGTGCTTGACCGTGGGGCACCGGACCGCTCGTTCACCTTGAGGGACCCGTCCAGTCAGCCACCGCAGATAGCCGTAAGACCCGTACAGCCCGCACGTCGTTGTGGGATGAGACACCCTTTGTCAACCTCGGGGTCAGGCGGCCTGTTTGGGTGGGTCGTTGATGCGTCCGAGGGCACGGTTGCGGTTGGCTGTGTGGACGGCTTCGTCGTAGCGGACGCCTTTGTGCAGGCAGT
>JBOGEB010000316.1:0-2966 GCA_050743125.1 Egibacteraceae bacterium | reverse complement strand
TCTAAGACTCTCGCGCCGCTACCGCAGCAGCTCCCGCCGCAGAACCTCGATCAGCACCTTCCGATCGTCCGTGGAGGGCAACTCGATTCCGGCGCCCTCAGCGCAGAAGCGAATCTGCCGCGCGCTCACGAGGTCGAGGGCAGCAAGCTCGAGCGCCATCATGTTTCTGGCGGTGCTCACGACGGCTCAGAGGACGGGCGCCTGGCTGGAGCTGTGCGGTCACGTCGAAGCCCGCAAGCCGGGTGGCCGCGCGAGGGCGCGGAGGTGCGCGATTGCGGCGTCCTCGGCCTGCCGATACGCACGCTCCTGGCCACCAGGGACGGGAGCCGCAAAGTCGATGAGGTAGTCAGCCGAGCACCAACCACAGGTACACCGCGCCACCACACGGTAGACATACTGAGAGGAACAGGCAGCCGCCAGGCGCCTGACCTCTAGGAGGTGGCTCCTGGAGGGGTCGGCGGTCGCATCGTGCGGCTGCTCGGGCTTGGACAGCCTGCCTTCGGTCCTGGAGCCCATCGTCGGTCACCTTCCCGCGTTGGTATAGACTGTGATCTATCGTTATAGAATCGAATAATGCCGTGGTGCGGTTGGCCTGTCAAGGGCCGGAGACGGAGCGGTGCGGCAGCTACGGGGTGGCGAGGAGCTCGTCGCGGAGCCGGTCGAGCAGAGCGGCGCAGTCCTCGCCGACGAGCGCGACGGACCAGAGTGTCTCGAAGCGGCGGACGAGGAAGGCGACCTCGTCGGGGTCGGCGATGTGCAGCTCGCGGCTGGCGGTCTCGACGGTGACCAGGTCCGAGTCGTCAAGGTTGTCGATGTCGAAGCTGTGGTGAAGCGTGACCGCCTGGGCGTCGAGCGGGAGCACGCCGACATCGACGTGGGGCAGCGCGGCGACGTTGGCGATGTGGCGCATCTGCGCTGCGAGCATTCCTTTCGTGCCCGGCCGCCAGCGCAGCGCGGCCTCGGTGACCAGGAACTCGAACCGGCGGGTCTGGTCGTACAGGAGCTGCTGGCGGGCCAGCCGGGCAGCAACGGCGGCATCGACGTCGGCGGCGCCGAACTCCTGCACCATAATGAACACGCCGCGGGCGTACTCGGCGGTCTGCAGCAACCCCGGCACCAACTCGTTCTGGAAGACGCGGAGGTGGCGGGCAGCCTGCTCCCGCTCCCCGACGTCGGCCTGCTTGGCGGCCATGCCGGCGGCGAGCTCGTCGCGCCAGCTCCGGGCCTGGGTCAGCGCGGACTCGGCGAGCGCGACAAGCTCTGCGGTCTCCTCCTCGGAGGCGCCGGTGGCCTCGGCCCAGGCGCGGACGTCAGGGATGCTCGGCGCCTGGCGGGCGTTCTCGACCTTGCTGACCTTGGGCTGGGAGAACCCACAGCGACCGCCGAGCTCCTCGCCGGACAGGCCGGCGTGCAGGCGCAGCCGACGCAGCCGCTCGGCCAGGCGGCGGCGGGCCGGATCGGGCTGGTCGGCCGCGCCCGTTACGCGGCTCCGGCGCGGGTCAGGAACTCCGTCAGCGGCACCGCCGCCGCCCAGGTCAGGTCACGCCAGCCGCGGAGGCGCTCGAGTTCGTCGTTGGGCGCCCGCTCGGGGCCGATGAGCGCCCCGTCGGCCTCGTAGCGCATCAGGATCGGGACCCGGTTGTCGAACAGCCAGAAGTCGGTGTCGAGCGCGGCGAGGTCGGGGTGCTCGCCGAGGTCGACGACGCGGACGTCCTCGCCAGCGGCAACGCTGTGCTGCTGGAAGGCGAACTCGAAGCGCAGGTAGCCGGTCAGCGGCAGGCGCACGAGATGGACGCGGCGCATGCTCCGGCCGGCGGCGGCGTGGCCAGCGAGCATGCCCATCCAGGCAGCAATGGCAGGCTCGTCGGCACGAATCTCGCCAGTGGCCTCGAAGTGGGCGATCCTGGGGATCTCGGAGGGCTCCCGGTAGACCGGCAGCGTCTCCAGCCGGAACGTGGATTCACCGAACATGCGGAACATACGGTACAGGTCGCCCATCGTCATGGGGCCGCCGATCTGGCACACCGCGTCGAACGCGAGCAGCGACGAGATCGCCACGGCGGCCTCTCCTGGGTGGAGCGGAATGGTCGGGTCGTGGACCTCGTCTCCAAGAACGACGAGTGTACGCGGGTCCCGCTGGTAGACGGCAGGGGAGCCGCCGACACCCGAGTCGCCGGACAGTCGTGTGAGCGTCATGTCGCACCTCCGAGGTATTCTGAATCATTCGTTTCCGTGCGGGAGTATGCGCTCTGATCAACGGCCCGACAAGCGGCGTTGCACGCGACCGCAGCTGCAGCCATTGCCCGGCTGTTCACAAGTCACCGTCGGCAGGTACTGGTCGAGCTGGTGGCGAGGACCTGGTCTCTGATCAGGGGTGGTGAGCCGACGCTCGAGGCTGGTGAAGGCGTCGAGAGCGTCCCCTGGCCTCGAATGCTCGGTTTCGCCGGCCGACCGCGACCTTGGTCAGGAGCAAGACAGACGCAAGGGCGATGTGGGCTCAGGGCTTGCCGGGAGGCGGTGGTTGACCGCCGCAACGTCGAACGACTCGGGATCAAGGCGCGACCCAACCACTCCAGCAGCTCTTGGCGCTGGTCGTGGGCTGGGTCGCGCACAGCCTCGAGCAGCTCGGCGTAACCCCAGATCCGTCACAGTCCTCAGGAGGACATGCCTGGCGTCCCGCCAAGTACTCCGCCGGGCGGTGCGTTACGGTGACGCACCGAGAGCGGCCCTGCGCCGCGCTCGCAAGGCGCGCCGAGCGCGCATACCCGGAGGTCCTGTGGAAGCGAGGCGCAACGCGGCGAGCGTGGATGCAGGGTCGCTCGAATGCCAGCGTATTTATGAGTCCTTTGGGGAACGTGTGGATCACGATTGGGTTATTTCTGGCTGGTTCGGACCGGCCGGTGACCGCAGGATGCCTGATCGGATCGCTCGCAGTCGAGTTGAGTTTCCGGGGCGGCCAGTCACGG
>JBOGEB010000315.1:0-3002 GCA_050743125.1 Egibacteraceae bacterium | reverse complement strand
CCTCGCGTACGAGCCTTGAATCCCAGGGGCACCAGTGACAGCCGGGAAGAAATGCGCCACACGCCTCGTCTAAATGGTCTTCAACGTACTGCATATTGGCGTCGCACACCTCAATCGCCACGGCAAAGAAGCTGATAGTGTCGGGGTCGAGGTGATACGACCATTTTGGATTGTACGGCTTCGTGGTCTTTCTAATCCTTCCTACAACGTGCACCTCACTGGTTTCCTCGCCTGACAGAATTCTTCGAGCGTGAGCGATTTTCTCCTCATCGGTGAGCTCGAAGATGAACTCCTGACCCGGTTGTTGCATGAACGCGAAGTAGCAAGGCGTCGCCATGTTGAGACCTCCATCATATTAGTCGGTCAGCACGATCACGATGGTCTAAGACGAATTTGCCCGCTGCGCAAGCGCCCCCGAAAGTGTCCTGAGGGCGTTGACAGGCCTGGGATGTTGTCGGCGGCAGCGGTTGGACGTGGCGGTGCTGCGAGGCCGATGAGCGGCCCGGGCACGGCGACGACGGTAGGCGTTCGGTTTTTCACAGCTGCTCTTCGTTCGTAGAGGGTGCCTGACCTTGGGCATGGTATGCGGGCACGCACCTACTCCGTAGCGGCGGCAGATTGAGCAGGCTGCGCAGTCCAACAGCGGGGCCTCAAGTCTAGGAGTCTAGGAGCGGCGATGCTACAGGCTGACCTTAGGGCAGATTATGGCTGCCTGCATCCGTCATATGGCGTATCGGAGGGTTGATTTCTGGTCCATGAAGGGCTTAGGCATGCGTCCGACCGCTTATCCGCCGGCCTATGAGGGCTCCGCGCGGCGCTGCTACGGCTAGGCGTCCGCCGTTAGACAGGTTGTACTGGCGGTCAGCTCTCATAGGTATCACCTGTCTTGTGCCCTACATTCCAAACTCACGCGCGCTGGCCGTTACAGACCACAAGCAGCCCGAATACGAAGCCACCCTCTGATAGCGGCTGCTACCTACCGTGTGGTGAGACGCGCTTCGACCAGCCGCGCCAAGGAAGGTCGTGGCGTGCGCATTCATCTCGTTGTCGAGACCGTGGTGGGCGGTGGGGACCAGACTGCTGACCGTGCGGGTGGTCTTGCGAACAGCCTCTTCAATCCCGAACCGACCGAGAACCCGGCGCTGGGCTGATGCACATAGGCCGAGCATAGGCCGGGAACTTTTGGGGCTGCGGCGGTGTCGGTCCATATCACCAGCTCGACCCGCTCGAGCAGGGCGATCCGATGACCCCTTTGGACAGGCCGGGCCCCACCCCTACCCGTCTGGGAGTTCGGGCCTGTGTCGTGTCGTCTGGCCGGACGCCGATCAGACTCGTACATGAAACTCCCGGAGGATCGCCCCCAGCTGGGGTCGCCGTCCGCGTGAACTCCCAACCGACGGACCGGCCGGAGCGGCTTACGAGACAGGAGCGCGCTCAGCAAAAGGCCGAAAATGGCGGCACCGACGGACGAGCAACGCGGGTAGGTTTCGCGACTCCGCGAAGCGCGCATCAGGCACGTGTGCGCTTGTGGCCTGGCGTTGCCCTCGGCGTAAGGTCAGGGTCGGCGGGAGCGTTCATCGTTCGCTTGCGCCTGCGACAACGCTCATGCGTCCTCTGTTCGCCGCCGCACAGACCTGAACCCAGGGGTCCCGAATAATCCCCCGGACGCCGGGGATGGTCTCGCCGTCGCGGGTGAGCAACCTGCCGTCGTCGCTTACCTTGACGTTGAGGTGCTCTGGTGCATCGGCGTCTGCCTCGACCCGGACGGTCACACAAGCGTTCAGCTTGCGTTGGGACACTCGCCCAGACCGCCCTGTAGCCCGTACCAGCGCGACCAGGCATGCGTGGTCGGTGACGACCACCCGTTCGGTGACCAGCTGGCTGTGCCCGTTGGCAACGAGCCAACCCGCGAACGCCTGCTGGTCGAAGATCTCCCAGCGCGGCCGTGGCACGACGAGACTGATGAGCCCACCGGATCGGCGGAATTGCTCTGGTCCTCCCTGCTGGTAGCGCGCGGTCATGTCAGCCGCGACCCGCAGACGCAACGGCCGCTCGGCAGCCTCGAGGCGTCGGCGCTGGCCGACCAGTGTGATGAGCCGGTCCAGCCGTGTGGCGAACGCGTTGCCACTGGTCCCGCTGCGGCGCGGGTGGTGCCGACCTGGCCTGTGCGTGGTCTGCTCGGCCATCGGATGGCCTCCGTTTCAGCCTGCTGTCTTCCCACGGGTGTCCCCGTCAAGCGTGGCACGCCACCGCCGTGCCGTCTCCAGTCGGTGCGCTCAGGAGAAAACATGTACCGGGAAGAGCGTCGGCTTTCTCACGATGCGCACAGCGAGGCTTCTGATGGCGCACACCGGGACGCGGCCGTGTCATTCGAGCGTTCACCGATCAGTGCCCGTGAGCAGTTTCTTTTGAGGGCGGCGGCTGCGCCGCCGCTGGGCGTGGGGGCACGGCGACGCGTGCCGGTTCGGCCGCTTCTTACCGCGTCAGGAGCAAGACAGCCGCGCACTCGGGGACGCGGTCCGCCTTGTGGCCAAGGTGGAGACGCCGAGCTTGATCTTCACGAGCCGTAGGGCAGCACGTGAATCTCCTGTTTCGCCAGCCAGGCGCCGTAGGCTGCCGCCGCTCGCACGTCCTCTTCGGCGATGACGGGTAATGGCGAACGATCTCGACGGCCGACAGGCTTGCGGCGAGGGCGTCCAGCAGGACGGTGATGAGTACCCGCGTGCCCTTGACGCACGGTTGCCCGTGGCACACCGCCGGGTCGATTGCGATGCGCTGGAGAAGCTGCTCGGAGGTCACGCGGTCACTGTGCCAGGTCTGCGCGCGGGTCGCTCGAATGCCAGCGTATTTATGCCGCGGGGTACTAAGAACGTGTTTGAGGAGTATTCCGGGGGTCGCGTCGCGTCGGGTTCCGCTCGCGAAGAGCCTTTTAGGTCGGAGCCTCTTTCCGGGACGCGACGCGACCCTGTTGTCAGGCGATCGTCGTCTGGTTTTGTTATATC
>JBOGEB010000314.1:0-3085 GCA_050743125.1 Egibacteraceae bacterium | reverse complement strand
CTGGGCCTGCTCGTCGAGCTGGCCCTCCGCCGTCCCCAGATACAAGCCTCGAGCCGGACCCTGCTGCGCCTCACGCAAGCCGGGCCTGGACAGCCCTGAGCCACGCAGGCGGACAAGTGCTCGAACTTTCTATTTCAGACACTTTCACCCCCGGCAGTAGGCTCGCTTTTTCACTCGACGACCGCGTGTGAGCAGGGCAAAAGGGGGGCACAGGAAGTGGACGAACGGGTGCGCAAGGTCACCGAGTTGGAGATCCGCCGTTTGCGCCTGGGGCTGGACCGGTCGGAGCTGGCGGTCCAGCTGGAGCTGTGCTGTGAGGAGGGCGCGGGGTCAACGCCCGGACGCTGCGCCGGTGGGAGGCTCGCCTGCACCGGCCGTTCCAGTTGTTCCGGCGGGCGTTGTGCAAGTACTTCGACGTCGGCTCGGTCGCACAGCTGGGGATCGGAGATACGTTCGAGTCTGCTCGGTGGTGGACGTGGATGACCGAAGACGAATGGATCGCCGAGGTGGACCGCAGACAGCTCCTCGCCATCGCATCCACCGGGACCGCCGCGCTCCTGCTGCCCGTAGCCGACCTCGCCGCCGCCGCGCAACTCCTGGAAGGACGCCGCCACATCGGCGCAGGCGACCTGGCCACCGCAACGGACATCGCGACCGACATCGCCGCCGCCTACCTCGCCACGCCAAACACCGCCGCCGCCCGCGCGGCCAACGCGCACACCTACACCCTTGTTACGACGCGAGTGGTTCGTAGTGGCGGACGAGACTCTCCGTTCCTCTGCGCCTTGCGTCGTCCACTGTGATCTCCAGCTCCTCGGACACCACATCGTCGATGAATGCCTCGCCACAGGTGCTGCACACAAGCGCGGGAACGCCACGTACCACTACTACGGTGCCGTCAACGTCTGCGGCGAAGATGGTGGTGCCGGGTTCCAGCTGCTCCGTACCGCAGATCGGGCATCTCATGGTTGGTCCTTTCGTGTCCTGAACCCTGGCTCCCACCGGTCGATGGCGGGCTCGTAGACGGTAATCACATACTGCGGACCGGCTGGGTCGTCCGCCACCAGGACATGCAGAGGACGCTGCCCGGCCCATCCGAGGACAAGACGCGTGGGAAACGGACGTCCCTCGGGGTGCGCGGTCTCGATGACCTCGCCGGTTCTCAGTACCGACCGAACATCCGCAGGCGCGATCCGCCTCTCGGCCATCTTCTCCCGAGCATGTAGGCGATAGAAGACCCGCTTCTTTGCCTCTTCAGTCACACGAGAAGCATATCGGCACTCTTTGATAGAGTCTTGATAGAGTCGATATCTGCGACTAGGCGAGCCTCAGTGCGCTCCGTTTCAGTCCGGGCGACCCGGGCTGGACGACCGAGGCGCTGGGCGGCTTGCTGGTCGTCGGCGACCAGAGCCGAGCGGCGCGCCGACTAAGAGGACGGCAGCAGCCAACACCGGCGGGGGACCTTGCCCCGGGTCCGTTCGATGTTCGCCACCGGGGCGGGAGTTGGTTCAGTACGGCGCCGGTCGGCGAGAGGTCGTGCGCATGGAACGGGCTCGAGCGACCCGACCCGCCGGGCTCCAGCGGTTCCTGCCGCCCGCGGCGCGCGCATACGTGTTCGGCAGCCTCGCCCGCGAGCGCGCCACGCTCGGGGACGACCTCGTCTCGGGGCGGTTCCTCGAGCTGTCACGGACCGCTGCGGCGCTCGCCCCGCACGGCGGGCCCGGCTGGGGCTGGTTCTCCATCCACGGTGAGCTGGCCGGCTGGGAGAGCGGCCCCCGCCCGCTCTACACGGGACTGCGGTCGTTGCGGCTCGGACGCCCCGCCGAGGCGCTCGAGCTGTTCGACGGCGCGCTCGCGGGCGAAGCCCGACCCATCCGCCGCTGCGGCCTGCTCGCAAGCGCCATGCACGCGTCTGTCCGGCTGGGAGATCCGGACCGCGCGTGCGCGTCCGGCACCGCGGCCCTGGACGAGGCGAAGGCCCACGGGCTCGCAGCCGGGTGGGAGCGCAAGGCGCGCCGGACGTTCCCGAAACGGTGGAGGACGCTGGCATCGGTGGTCGAGCTGGACGAGCGGCTCGCCCTCGCCCGCTAGACGAGCCAGCCCGCGCTGGACCAGCGCAAGGCCCGAACGCTCGCCTCCCGGGCCGGGCTCGAGCCCCCGGCGACGCACGACCCGCGTTCGGCGCCCGGGGCTGCCAACGCTCACGGCCCAGCCGGCGTACCAGGGGCCGCTGGCGCACGCGACTGCCCGCGACGGGAGCGCGCCGCCGCGCCGCCACCGTGATGCCGACCAACAGCCGCCACCGTCCGCAGGAGCGTGGAATGGCTGGGCGGCGGCGGTACGGCTACTCCGCGCGTCCACATCCACTTCCTCCCCGCCACGGGCACTGCCTCGCGGACGAGCGAGGGCGTCCCACGCCTTGGTGGGTCGCAGACGGAAGCGCCTTGGTGTCGCAGGATCGGCGTTACGCTGCGGAGCATCTGCGGAGCAACCTGTCGTCTGGGGGGGCACGATGCCTGTCGCCGCTGTCGCGCCTGATCCCAACCAGCTCGTCCGCGTGCGTGACCGGTTGTGGGTGGTCGCCGACGTCCAGCGTGCCGGCCAGCACCTCGTCACCCTCACGTCGGTCGAGGACGACGGGTTGTCGGAAGAGCTGCGGGTGGTCTGGGAGCTGGAGTCGAAGGTCGAGGTCATCGCCGACGCCGAGCTTCCCACGCCCGCGCCCGGTCGGTTCGACGACCCCGACCGGCTGGACGCGTTCCTCGACGCGGTGCGGTGGGGGGCGATCACGTCGGCGGACTCGCGGGCGCTGCAGGCGCCGTTCCGTGCGGGCATCAGCATCGAGGACTACCAGCTGGACCCGGTCGTGCGGGCGCTGCGGATGCCGCGCGTGAACCTGTTGATCGCCGACGACGTCGGGCTCGGCAAGACGATCGAGGCTGGCCTGGTCACCCAGGAGCTGCTGCTGCGCCACCGCGCCCGCACGGTGCTGGTGGTCTGCCCCGCCAGCCTGTGCGTGAAGTGGCGGGACGAGATGGCCGGCAAGTTCGGGCGGGCGTCACCTCTTGGGTCCGCCGAACGCGCA
>JBOGEB010000313.1:0-3124 GCA_050743125.1 Egibacteraceae bacterium | reverse complement strand
TGCGCAAACGCTGGGAGGTCGCCGGGTTCGGCTGGCGGCTGGAAGGCGACGCGCTGCTCGCCCAAACCATCCGACAACAAGCACAAACCGCACGCGAAGCAGCCCGAGAGACACGACACGAGCTGACCGAAGCCCTGGCACTCGCCGGATAGCCAAAGGGGAAGAAAGCGATGGCGAAGACCGAGCAGTACCTGACCGTGAAGCAGCTCGCGGAGTTGCTGCAAGTTCCGGTTTCCACGATCTACCGGTGGCGGTACCTCGGGGTGGGTCCGCGTGGCATCAGGGTGAGCGGCCGGCACGTCCGTTACCGCCGCTCGGACGTGGAGGTATTCCTGGAAGCGAACGCCGACCCTCAGTCGGCGGCGTAGGAGACGGCGATGGCCTCGATCCGCAAGCAGCCGAACGGTCGGTGGAAGGTCACCTATTGGGGGCCAGATCGGCGGCAGCATGCGCAGAGGTTCAACCGGAAGATCGACGCCGAGCGGTTCGCTGCGACCGTGGAGACGGACAAGCTGCGCGGGTCGTGGGTGGACCCGGCGGCATCACAGATCACGGTGGCGGCGTGGTGGACGATCTGGCGCGCGACGAAGGTGGACCTTCGCCCCTCCGCGCTCGCGCGCCTCGACTCCACCGTCAAGACACACGTGCTCCCGGAGTGGGGCCGGCTGCCGCTGCAGGGCATCAGCAACGCGGCAGTACGCGCGTGGATCGCCCGGATGGTCGCGGCCGGAATGTCCGCGTCGTCGGTGCGGAAGGCGCACTTCGCGCTGCATCAGATGCTCCAGGCGGCGGTGGCGGACCGCAAGCTCGCGTTCGACCCGGGCGCGAATGTGCCGCTGCCGCCCGAGCACCACGGCGAGCAGCGGTTCCTCAACGCGGACGGGGTCGCCACGTTGGCGGGGCGATGGCGGACGTGGAGCGCGGGGTCGCGCTGCGGACGGGGGCTGACGCTCGGGAGCGCTTCGAGCGGCTCGGGCCCCGGTACCGGGCGCTGATCCTTGTGGCGGCGTACGGAGGGCTGCGGTTCGGTGAGCTGGCGGCGCTTCGTCGTAGCCGTGTCGATCTGCTCCGTGGCCGGCTCACGATGGCACAGACGCTTGTCGATCTCAATGGCGAGCTGTCCTTCGGACCACCGAAGACGAAGAACGGCCGGCGCACGGTGCCGCTCCCCCGTCGCGTCGTCCGGGAGCTGGCAGTGCACATGGACGCGCACGTCGGAGCGGAGCCGGACGCGCTCGTGTTCACGAACACGAAGGGCGGCCCACTGCGGCGTGCGGGGTTCCGGCGCAACTGGTGGCAGCCGGCAGTGCGGAAGGCTGGGCTGGATCCGCTGTCGTTTCACGAGCTGCGTCACACCTTCGTCAGCCTGTGGGTGGGCGTGGGCGCGAACGCGAAAGAGGCCAGCGTGCGCGCCGGTCACTCGTCGGCCGCGTTCACGCTCGACCGGTACGGGCACCTGTACCAGGACCAGGACGACGCGATCGCGGACCGCCTCGACGACCTGCTCGGGCAGGCGAAGGCAGGTCCCGATGCCGAGATTCGATTCGCCCGCTCGAGATCGACGGCCCGGACACAGAGGACGTGTCCACCGTGTGTCCAGAGGAGGACGACGAACCCGAGGCCGAAGCCAGTTAGGCCACTGACCTGCGAAAAGCCCAGTGCCCCCGACGGGATTCGAACCCGCGCCGCCGGCTTGAAAGGCCGGTATCCTGGACCGCTAGATGACGGGGACGAGGATTATGGTTCTGACTTGAGGAATCATCTTCAAAAGGGTTTCGAGCCTTGCCTTCGGCAGGCCAGGATACACGAGCCAGCGTTCTGACCAGACCAGGGCGGAAAGCCTCAAAAGCGTCGCTGAACTGCAGGAACAGGGCCAATGCGATGCCTTCCGCACAGCGTTCCTCCTGGTGAGCCCTGCGGCCCTGCACAGCGCTTGAGCGAGTGCGCAAGCTGGCGCCTCGGGTTTCCTCGCAGCTCTTGTGGAACTTCGGGCTGTCCGCGCCAGTGCCATGGTGCGCGGCGTAGGCGTCGTTCAGGCTGCGTCGGCGCTGAGCCTGCCGGTTGGGGCCGGTAGGCTCGCGATCATGAGCGAGTACCGCGGCCACGTCGAGCCACGGGGACCGGGGATCAGCCGGACGATCACCCTCCCAGGAGGAGCTGACGTTGAGGTGCGGAAGTTCTCGGTCGGGCCGTACGACAACAACGTCTACCTGCTGACCGACCGACAGTCCCACCAGACGCTGCTGATTGACGCGGCGAACGACGCTGACCGGATCCTCGCCGAGATCAGAGAAGTGGACATCGCGGCGATCCTGACCACTCACGGGCACGCCGACCACTGGCAGGCGCTGAACACGGTCGCCGACGCCACCGGCGCGCCGACGTACGTGCACCCCGCGGACGCCGGGATGGTCCCCCGCGTCGCCGACTACGCGGCCGAGGACGGGCAGCGGGTCGCGTTCGGCGCGGCCGAGGTCACGCTCGCCCACACACCAGGCCACACGCCAGGCAGCACCTGCGTGCTGCTCGGCGACCGCCACCTGTTCTCCGGCGACACGCTGTTCCCAGGCGGGCCTGGCAACACGCGCGGCAACGCCAGCGCGTTCCGCCAGATCATGCGTTCGCTCCGCGAGCGGCTGTTCGTCCTGGACGACGCCACCTGGGTCTACCCCGGCCACGGCGACGACACCACCATCGGCCGCGAGCGTCCCTGCCTCGACGACTGGGACGCCCGCGGCTGGTAAGCCTCGGTCACCGAGGCTCAGCCGAGGGCTTCGCGCATTCCGCGCAGCTCGCGTTTGAGCTCGACGATCTCGTCGCGGAGGTCCTGACGATCGCCTGGCAGGTGTACGCCTACCTGTTCCGCGACGAGCTGCTTCCGGTCGCCGGCCTGGAACAGATCGGCCCTGCGCAGCTGCGGATGCTGCGCGAAGCGGCGACCCTGATGGCCCTGAACAAGGTTGAGCTCGACGGGTCGATCAGCACCGTCGGCCCGTGCTGAGTTCCTAACGGAAGTCAGGTCAGTGCTCCAGTTTTTTCGGTACGGTTGTCCTGGGACGGGCCGGTGCCGGAGCGGCTGCGGTCGACTTTTTGCTGCACCGGTCCGTCCGCTGCTTGCGTCGTT
>JBOGEB010000312.1:0-3135 GCA_050743125.1 Egibacteraceae bacterium | reverse complement strand
CCGGTTCTCGGCACAGCTCCAGCCCGGCCAGGCGCTCGAGGTCGAAGCCTGGGCCGGCGACCTCGACCACCCCCCGCCACCAGCCCACACAATAGTCAAAGCCGCGCAGAAACGCGCACGGGCGATGGCCGCGCAGTGCGAGCCCGTGGACGACGTGGACCGCCTGCTGGCTGTGGCCGCGGACCAGTTCGTGGTGGCTGGGCCGGCCGGGCCGGCCGTCGTCGCCGGCTACCCGTGGTTCGGCGACTGGTCGCGGGACACGATGACCTCCTACGAGGGCCTGCTCCTGGAGACCCGCCGGTGGGACGAGGGCCGGGCGCTGCTCGAGCGCGCCGCCGCCTCGCTGTCCGAGGGGATGCTCGCGAACACCGCAGACGTCGGCGGCACCCAGTACAACACGGTCGACGCGGCCCTGTGGCTCCTCCACGCGGCCTCCCGCCACGTCGAGGTGACCGGCGACCTCGATCTGGGCGCGCGGCTGGTCCCCGACCTGGTCGGGATCGTCAAGCGCTACGTCGAGGGGACGCGGTTCGGCATCCGGGTCGACCCGTCCGACGGGCTGGTCACCCAGGGCGCGCAGGGCTGGGCGTTGACCTGGATGGACGCGCGGGTCGACGGCGTCCCGGTCACCGGCCGCGCCGGCAAGCCGGTCGAGGTGAACGCGCTGTGGGTCAGCGGGCTGGCCGGGCTCGCCGGGCTGGCGGAGCGGTTGGGCCTGGAGGCCGGACCCACCCGCGCGCTGGAGGCCGCCGCCCGCCGCTCGTTCGCCGCCCGGTTCGTTCGTGAGGGCGGGTTGTTCGACGTGGTCGACGGGCCGTCGGGGGACGACGCCGCGCTGCGCCCCAACCAGCTGCTCGCGGTGTCGCTCCCGCACGCGCCGTTGGCGGACCCCGCCGTGGTGCGGGCCTGCGCGCCGCTGCTCACCTCGCTCGGGCTCCGGTCGCTCGCGCCGTCTGACCCGGCCTACGTCGGCCGGCACCGCGGCGGCCCGGCCGAGCGCGACCGCGCCTACCACCAGGGCACGGTCTGGCCGTGGCTCGCCGGGCCGTATGTGGAGGCCGGGCTGCGGACCGGCGTGGACGTGGCCGGGGCGCTCGACGGCCTGGTCGGCCATCTCGGCGAGTGGGGCCTGGGCTCGGTGTCCGAGACCGCCGACGGCGACCCGCCGCACCGCGCGACCGGCTGCCCGTTCCAGGCCTGGTCCGTCGCAGAGCTGCTCCGCGCCCGCCGCTTACTGTCAAGCGCGCAGTAATCGGGTGATCTCTCAAGGTGATCTGTGGAGGATTGCTGCCATATTTGGCCGAAATCCTCCACACGAACAGCCGAGACGGCCGTACAATTTGGCCTGCCACACGAAACTTGACTTCTTCCCTGGCTGGGCAGCGACGCCACGTTTCTCTTCTCAAATCATTACCTTAGTAAGGTACGATCGCGTGTACAGAGTGACGAGAGGCCGTGGAAGCGTTTCCCTGTGGGTTCTGCCAGCCGGCAAAGGAGTGGAGCATGCGTGATGACCCCATCCGTGCCCCGCTGATCCTTTCCCCGAAGGACCAGACGCCGCCGCCCGCCTTGCAGACCAGCCAAGGCTCCTCGCTGTCGATGTCGGCCTCGATGACGCGACCGCGCGACGAGCCTGCCATCCATCCCGGCGTAGACCTGCCGTTGCTCCACGACCTGATCCGCCCTGAGCGATCGCCGTGGACTCCCAGCGAATTGCGTCATCTGACCAGCACGATCGCCGCTGAGCTGACCGTCCCCCTGCTGGAGGTGGCGCGTTCCATCCCCGAGCAACGCCGGCCGGTCAGGCTCGCGCTGACCGACGGCGTCGAGCTGTGGCTGCTGTCCTGGAGGCCGGGCGAGGACACCGGGCCGCACGATCACGGTGGCGCCTATGGCTCGTTCACCGTGCTGCTCGGCGAGTTGACCGAGGACTTCACCGAGGACTACCGCTACCTCGGCTGCCCGAGTCGCTCCGCCTTGCACGGGGTCGGCGCGGCTGTCGGCTTCGGCCCGAAGCGGGCACACCGGATGCGGAACCTGGGGACGCGCGAAACTGCGAGCGTGCACGCCTATTCCCCACCGCTGCTGCCCACCCGACAGTACGTCAGCCGCGCCGACGGGCTGGCTGGTGCGACACCGCGGCTGCCTACCGGTCAGAGCGCCCGACGACGGTGGACGAGATGCTCGCGCAAACACGCGCAGAGCTGACGAATGCGGACCATTAGGTGAAGGCGGTGAGGAGTCCCGCAGCGACGAGCGCGAGCGCCCAGACGCGGTCGAGGTTGACCCAGCCGCGGCGGAGGATCCCGACGCCGAGGTGGTCATAGACGAGCAGTGCGACGGCCGCCATCGTCGCAAGCATCCCGACGGTATGGACCGCCACCGCGCCCAACGCCGCCGCTCCCAGATGTGCGCCAGGCCCGATGACGGCCAGCGTGGTGGTCGGCTGGGCGGCATGGAAACCCGAGCCGGACCACAGGAGCACGGGCACGAGCATCAGCCCCGCGCCGTGCGCGGTCGCCATGAGAAACGACCAGCCCGCCAGCTCGCGGGGCCGAAGCCGCATCCCGACCCAGCGGAGGTGGCGGCGGCGGACGAGCGACCAGCCGCCGTAGCCGATAAGGCAGGCCGCCGCCGTAAGAGCGAGCACGCGCGGGGCGAGCACAGCGCCGAGCGCGACGAGCAGCGCGACGACGGCGCCGACGGAGGCGGCGTGGCCGAGCGCGATCGGGGCCAGCGCCCGCAGCACCGCCGCCCGGTCACGCTGCTGCAGCCCCAGCGCCACGGCGAACAGCCAGCCCATCCCGGGATTGAGGCCGTGGAGCGCGCCCAGCCCGAGCAGCGCCACCCAGCCCGCCTCCATTACGGGAAGCAGTACGAGTCCGACGACGCGTCGCCGCCGGACAGCCGCACCTGGTGCGCGCGCCGGCCGTCGGTGGAGAAATCGACGAAGAAGCCCGGGTCCAGCGCGATCCCGCCGTCCTGATCGACGTCGGCCTTGACGAGCCAGCTTTCGATGCCGTCCGGGTAGAACTGCTCGTCCCAGCTGCCGTACAGCGAGTTCGTGAAGTAGACGCGTCTGCCGTCGCGGCTGGCCTCGACCATCTGCGGGCCGCCGCTGCGCGGTCGGTCCGG
>JBOGEB010000311.1:0-3150 GCA_050743125.1 Egibacteraceae bacterium | reverse complement strand
GGTACCCGGATTCGATAACACGCTGGTCAGACGCTTGATCGGTCGCGGGATCGGCGTAACGTGCACGGACACAAACCGCAGCGCACTAGCCCCGCGGCAGCGGCGACCGAGTAGAAGGGATCGCGATGGTCTCCACGAAGGACCTCGATGACCTCGAGGAGATCGCCGCGCTGCGCGCTCACGGGCGGGCGCAGGGCTGGCCGATTCCCCAGATCGTCGAGGCGATCGTCGACCGGTTCGGGGTGTCGCGGTTGAAGGCGCACCGGCTCGCGCTCGGGTGGACCCGCCCGCAAGCGGTCGAGGAGATCTTGGCTGCCTACGACGCCGACGGGTGGCCGCGCCCAAAGCTGACCCCGCAGCGGCTGTGCGCGTGGGAGCACAACCCGCGGGTGCGCCCTGGCGAGGAATACCTGGACCGGCTGTGCCGCGTGTACGAGACCCGGGCCGATCAGCTCGGCTACGGCCACGACTACACCCGCCCCGCCCAGCCTGAAGCGACCAAGCCCAACGGCCAGCAGGCCGACCCTGCCACGGGCAGCGCAGGCGACCAGCCGGACCCCGCATACGCTGGAGGCCCGGCAGCGCTGCTGGCGGTCGTAGCCGGCGAGCACGGCGGCGCTGACCGTGACGCGCAGTCGGACAGCGAGGAAACGGCCACGAACCGGATCCAGTTTCTGCAAAAGCTGGGCGCAAGCGGTATGGCCGTGCTGCTGGACCGTGCTGCCAAGGAGTCGGCGCAGCTTTCCCAGCGTCTGGAGGAGTCCAACACCGGGCCGGTGACGATCGAGCACCTGCAGCTGCGGGTCGCCAGCTTCGTGCAGAACTGGAACCACACGCCGACCGAGCAGATGTTCGCAGAGGTGCTCGATCAGCGCCGCCAGGTCGCAGCCCTCCTGGAGGGCCGCCAGCCACTCGCCCAGCGGGAGCAGCTGCACCGGATCGCTGGGCAGCTGACGGTGCTGCTGGCAGGCTGCTCGTTTGACGTCGGCGACTATCCCGCCACGTACGCGCACTGCCTGACCGCCGAACAACTCGCCCGCGAAGTAGGCGACAACCGGCTGCTTGCTTATGTCCGGATGTGGCAGAGCACAGCGGCGTTGTGGGACGGTGATCCCCGCATGGCGTTGCACTACGGGCAGGACGCCCAGCGCTACGCCCCGACCCCGGCTGCGCGCGCCCATATCGCCGTACGGTGCGAAGCGCGTGCGTCGGCGCGTATGAGCGACCGTGGCAGCGCTTTCGACGCCGTGCGGCGCGCGAGGCGTGCCATGCCCGCTGAGGCGGTCAGTGGTGATCCCGACGACGCGCTCATCGGGGAGTCTTGGAGCCCGGGAGTGTTGGAGTTGTACACGGGGATCACGCTGCTGTGGCTCGGCCAGGCTGATCAGGCTGAGCCGCACGCCCGGCAGGCGATCGCTTGCTACCAGACGGCTCCGCCTGCTTTACAGTCGTCGGCGAACCAGTCTCAGGCGCAGATCAATCTGGCGATCTGCCTGGTCGGTCAGGACCAGCCCGACGAAGGCCTTCGCCTGGCGAGCGAGGCGGTCGGGTTCAGCCGAGGCGCCCTGGAAGCCAACCTGCGCCAGGCTGGCGAGTTCCTCGCGGCATTAGCCCCCCGTCATCGGGACCTGGCAGCCGCGCGCGACTTCGCCGAGCAGCTCCAGGCCCTCCGCGCCACCCGCCCAACACTCAACCCCGGATAGGTCAAACCGGCTGGCGCGAGGCGGTGCTGCCGGCCTCAGTTCGAGCGCGGCCAGCATGCGTGCGATCGCATGCGCCAGTCCTCCCCGGCTCGCTCGTCGCAAGGCCAATAACCATGTCGAGGCACGCAGAGAGTTCGTGGACGATCTGGCCCTTTGTGGGCCGCCTCCTGGCTGGTAGGGCACTCACGTCCGCGCCTATTCTGCGCGGGATCGAGCGCGGGGGGCACAGCAGATGCAGCCAGTAGCGGGGGCCTGGCAGTCGCCATAGCACGAAGGTTGGATGGTGTCCGGGTCTTTTGGTCCCGCCAAGCGAAGCGGAACGACCGAGCGGCTTACAAGAGCCGCGTCTGGCGTCGCGGTCGCGCTGATCCTTGTCCTGCTCAGCGCTGGTTGTGGCGGTGGGAGCGCCGGACAGCCACCTCCGGCCGCCACAGTTGAGGCTCCGGCGACCGCCCGCGAGTCGCCTCAGGCGTCCTCCGCAGACAAGCAGGCGGTGCTGGCCGCCTACCAGGGCTATTGGCACGCGCTCCTCGCGGCAAACAACCCGCCCGACGAGCTCCACCCGGCGCTGCGCCAGTACGCGACGGGGGCGGCATTCGAATCAGTGTCCAATGCAGCGCGGTGGAGGCTGGTCGGGCCATGGAGGACGAGTCGGTCGGTGAGCGGATCGCGTATTGGCGCAGACGGCGTGGGCTGAGCCAGAAGGTGCTTGCTGGGTTGGTGGGGCGGTCGGCGTCGTGGATGACGAAGGTCGAGCGTGGCGATCGGACGGTCGAGAAGATCGTGGACAAGCTGTCGGTGCTGCTCGCGCTGTCGTATGCGTTGAAGGTCGATCTCGGCAAGCTGGTCGGCGGGGTGGAGCTGCCGCCGAACGGCGGCGGCCCGTCCGAGCCGCCGCGCGGGATCGTCGCGGTCCGCCGGGCGCTGTTCACGGCCCGCCCGCCCGACCGGGAGCCGCCTCCCACTATCGAGTTGCGCGCCAAGGTCGAGGAGGCGAAGCGGCTGCGACATCACGGCCGCTACGAGGCGGTCGGCATCGTGCTGCCCGAGCTGATCACGGCCGGGCGGGCCGCCGTCGTCGAAGACGCGCCCGCCGCTTGGTGGTGCCTTGCGGGGGCCTACCAGGTCGCCTCGGCTCTTTCCTGCACGGTCGGCGAGCGCGACTTGGCGCTGCTGGCCGCCGACCGGGCGGTCACTGCGGCGCAGCGGCCGGGCGACGGCTGATGATGGCGGTGTCGGAGTTGCTTCTCGCTCTTGCGCTGTTGCGGCAGGGGCTGCTCGACGAGGCCGGGGCGGTGTGCTCGGACGCTGCCGCCGCGATCGCGCCCACCGACGCGACCCCGCTGAAGGGCTGGTCGCTGTGGGGGCCGTTGCAGCTCACCGAGGCGGTGATCGCCGCCCGCGCGGGTGACGCGGCGGTCGCGTGGCGGCTGCTGCGCGGCGCCCG
>JBOGEB010000310.1:0-3172 GCA_050743125.1 Egibacteraceae bacterium | reverse complement strand
AGCGCTTGAGGGTTTGCATGTGCAGTTGCTCCAATCTCGTGGCTTCCTCACACCTCGACCCTCAGGCTGCCCGCGGGCTCCGCAGGGACGGTGGAGGGCGTGTGGAGATCGTGTGGAGATCGGCCCGGCGCTCGTCCTTGGCGGCCCGCAGCTTGCAGTTCCCCTGCGCAGTCGGTGGAGTTCGTGCGCAGATCAGCCGTCTGCGCGCCGTGCATGGGGGAGTCGCACGGTGAACGTGGCGCCGCCCGCCGGGTTGGTCCCCACCTTGACGTCGCCACCGTGCGCGGCGGCGAGCTCGGCGACGACCGCCAGCCCTACCCCGCTGCCGCCCACGCCGGCGGCGTTGGCCCCGCGCCAGAAGCGCTCGAAGACATGGGGTCGCTCGTCGGCGGGGATGCCGGGGCCGGTGTCGGCCACCTCGAGCCGCGCCTGGACGCCGTCGGCGACCGTTCGGACCGTGATCGTCCCGCCCGCCGGGGTGAACTTGACGGCGTTTGCGAGCAGGTTCGTGACGACCTGGCGCAGCCGGCTGGGGTCGCCGGTGACGGTCACCGGGGCGAGGTCCTCCTGGAGCCGCAACTCCGCGGCCTGGACCTGAGCGGCGAGCGAGGCGGTCGCGTCCCGGGCGATTGCGGCCAGGTCGACCGGCTTTCGCTCGAGGGACAGCCCGGCGGCGTCGGCCGCTGAGAGGGCTTCGAAGTCCTCGACGCTGCGGCGCAGGCGGCGGACCTCGTCGGCTATTGAGCCGAGGCGTTCGCGGGAGGGCTCGACCACGCCGTCGGCGAGCGCCTCGAACGACCCCTCGAGAACGGTCAGCGGCGTGCGCAGCTCGTGCGCGACGTCCGCGACGAGCGCGCGGCGTTGACGCTCCTGATAGCAGAGCGTGTCCGCCATCCGGTCGAACGCGGTGGCCAGCCGGCCCACCTCGCCGCTATCGGTCGACGCGCCGGCCCGAGCAGTGCGGTCACCGCGCTCGAAGGCCCGGACCGAGCGGGTGAGCGCCGCGAGCGGCCGAGTGATCCGGCGTGCGACGAGCAGGCCGAGCCCGCCGGCGACGACGCCGGACAGCAGAGCGCCGAGCACGACGATGCTGGCCAGTGCCGCGCCCAGCCTGGCCTCAGGGCCGGGCTCCTGGTGGAAGCGCAGCGTGGCGGTGCCGACCGGCACACCGTCCGCGGTGACCCGAACCTCGCGGCCCGCGTCGAGGGGACCCGTCCCGATCCTGTGCATGCGGGTCATCATGTTCGCCATCATGAGCGAGTCGATGGCGACGGGCAGCCCGTCGGCCGCGCGGATCTCGAGGACCGCCGGGGCGGCGGCTGCCAGCGCCTGCGCGGGACCGAGGTCGGCGGCCCGCCACGAGCCGCGTTCTTCGTAGGCCTGGCCCAGGGCGGCGGCGACCGCATCGGCCGTCGCCGCGTGCCGCGCCTCGACGAGCGTCGTCGTCCCGGTGCGGGAGGCGACGAGCGTGAGGAGCGCGAGGAGCGCCACAGCCCCCACTGCCACAGCGGCGAAGGCCACGGCGAGCCGTGCGTTGAGCGACGGGTGGCGGCCCGGCACTACCGTCCGTCCTCTTCAAGCCCGAGTCGGTAGCCAGCGCCCACGACGGTCTCGACGGTGCCCGGCCCGCGTGGGTCCCGCTCGAGCTTGCGCCGCAGGTTCTTCACGTGCGAGTCGATGGTCCGCTCGTAGCCGGAGAACTCGTAGCCACGGACGAGGTTGATCAGCTCATAGCGGGAGTAGACGCGGCCAGGCACTCGCGCCAGGGCGAGGAGCAACCCCCACTCCGTCGCGGTCAGGCCCACCGCGGCGCCCCGCACCCGTACCTCCCGACGCTGCTCGTCCAGGGTCAGCTCCCCGCCGCCGAACGACCGGCGACCGTCGGCGTTGGCGCCGCCCCGCCCGCGGCGGAGGATGGCCTGGACGCGCAGGACGACCTCGCGGGGACTGAACGGCTTCGTGACGTAGTCGTCCGCGCCCAGCTCCAGCCCGCGGATCCGCTCAGTCTCCGCGGCCTTCGCGGTCAGCACGAGGACCGGGACCGCCGAGGCCTGGCGCACCTCGCGGAGCACCTCCTCGCCGGGGACATCGGGGAGCCGCAGGTCGAGGACGATCAGATCCGGCTCGTTCGCGAGGGCGAGGGTGATGGCCTCCGCTCCCGACGGCGTCGACCGGACCGTGAGCCCTGCCCGCTCGAGGTAGACGCGGAGCAGCTCGCGGATCTTCTGCTCGTCCTCGACGACGAGGACCAGCCCGGCCATCAGCTCACTCGGCTGCCTCCCGGCTCGCGGCCAGCGTCAGGTGCGGTCACGGCCGGGTACGGCGCCTTCGTTGCGGGCGTGGGCCTGAAGCTGGTCCTCGAGCGCCGTGTGCTGGGCCTCCAGGGCGCGCAGCCTCGCCTCGAGCGCCTCGGTGCTCTCGGCCTGCGGCTGGGTTTCCGCGGGCCCCGCCTCTTTGCTGCCGCCCATCTTGCCCATCGCGGCCATCATCAGGACCATCGACAGCGGGCAGGCGGCCAGCAAGAGCAGCGGGAGGGCCGCCGCGAACAGATGCGGGGCGAAGACGTAGACGCCCACCCCGACGGCCGCGAGTCCAGCCAGCACCTTGGGGTTCAGGCACATCTTGAGATGCTTCACGTGGAGTCCCTTTCCTCGTAGCGCCTCGCCGCCGAGGCAAGAGCGAACTTACTATCAATCGTAGTACTGTACGTACCCCGGTGCGCGGCTGCGCAGCCAGAGCGCCACGCTCGATCGCTAATTGCCACCCCACCAGGGGTGGGCTAGAGTGGACTTCATGGATGCCGGCCGGCGCTCCGTCGTGAACCGCCTGAAAACCGCCCAGGGTCACCTCAACGGGGTGACGGCGATGGTGACGGGCGACGCGTACTGCCCGGACGTGATGAGGCAGCTCGCGGCGGTGCAACAGGGCCGCACGGAGGAGATCGTCGATGAGCTGAGGGAGGCGCTGACGTTCGACAAGCGCGTGTTCAGGCCCGCACCCCTCGACTCGACTGGCCAAGACCGAGACCTTTCGGAGGACCACCCAGACCATCACCGTCCCCGAGAAGGTGACGTGACCCGAAACGAGTCCACGGTGACCCGCCAGGCGCTGATCCAGGCGATCGAGACCCAGGGCTACGAGGTCCCCGCCTAACAGGATGTGAGGACGATGG
>JBOGEB010000309.1:0-3313 GCA_050743125.1 Egibacteraceae bacterium | reverse complement strand
TCCCACAGCCGCACGGTCTGGTCGGCGCTGGCGGAGGCGATCCTCGTCCCGTCCGGGCTGAACGCCACCTCCCATACCCGGTCGGCGTGGCCGAGGAGCTCAACGACGTTGTGGCGGGGCTCCAAGAGCGCTTTGAACAGGGTTTCGCGTGCTTGGTCGGTCGGGGCCAGACGCAGGCTTTCAAGGCTCAGCAGCAGGGACAGGGGGTACTGGTCGAGGGTGGCGGCCGCCTGGGCGGCGAGCTGGCGTGCGGTGGCCAGATCGCGTTGCTGCGCAGCGGTCCGCCGCTGCTGTACAGCCACCACGCTGGCCATCCCGACCAGGACCAGGAGCACCGCCAGGACGGCGGTCAGCGTACGCAGCCGGCGGTTGCGCCTTCGGGTTGCCGTCAGCTCGTCCTGCTCATGGATGTCGCTGGCCGCGAGGAACTCGCGCTCGAGGTCGTTCAGCCTCGCCTCGGCCGGGGGAGCCCACTCGCGTGCGCACGCCAGCCGCACGCCGCGGTACAACGCTCCGGGATCGCGCCCCAGCCGGCCAGCGTCAACGTGGAGCCCTTCCGGCGCCGCCAAGTTTCGAGCAGCGCATGCGACAGCAGCGGCAGCGCTCCCGGCCGACCCGCCACGTCAGCCAGTTTCGCCGCGACCAGCTCCGGCTGGACCTTCAGCTCAGCACCGGCTGCGGGCTCGACGATCACGCGGCGCAGCTCGTCCTGGCCCATCGGGCCGATCAGCACCTGCGCGTCCCGCAACGCGGCGACAAGCCCGGGATAGTCCGCGCAGCGGGCGTAGAAGTCGGCCCGAACCCCGAGCACCACCCGCGCGCAGCTCTCCGATCCGCGCACAGCGGCGAGCAGCGCATCCACGAACCGCGCCCGCTCGCCCTCGTCAGCACAGAGCGTGAACACCTCCTCGAGCTGGTCCACCACCAGGAGCACCTGCGCCGCCTCCGGTTTGGCGGCCAGCGCCTGGCGTACCGCAAGGTCCGAGCTGGCGGGATCGGCGATCAGGTCGGCGTGCAGCGACCTCGGAGCGATGCCTTGCAGCGCTGCCACGCGGATCGCCAGCTCCTGGAGCGGATGCGGTCCCGGGGTGAGCAGCACGGTCAGCCACCGCTGACTGTCAGGCAGCCTCCCAGCCCGAACCGCCGGGAGCAGCCCGGCGCGCAGCAACGAGGACTTCCCGCTGCCAGACGCCCCGAACACGGCCAGAAACGGCGTGGCGGCGAGCCCCAAATAGGGCTCTTGGCATGGACCTGTGGGTGGGTTGCGCGGTCGTCGCGCCTGCCGCCCCCAGGCTCTGGACGCTCGACGACCGGCAGAGACGCCGGCGTGGGGGCGCGCGTCACCGCGCTGGCGCCGGCCTGCCTGGGCAGCCACCTCACTCACGGCCCACACTCATATCCATAATATTTCCACAAACCCTTGCGAACCGTACCGCCACATGGCATACTACGAACATGAGTACGAATCAGGTCCAGGGTGCGGCGGTCGAGACGCTCGACGACCACGCCCTGCTCGACCTGGCCGAGCGCGCACTGGCCGCGTTGGGCGCGCGGCCGTTGGACGGGCAGGTCGACGACGCCGCGCTGGCGGAGTCGGTCGAGCGGCTGCACCGGCTGGAGACGGTCGTGGCGGGAGAGAAGCTCCGGCGGGTCGCGCAGGTCGACGCGCGTGGGGTGTGGCGGGCTGAGGGGGCGCGGTCGACCGCGGACCTGCTGGCGCGGCGGCTGCGGCTGACCCGGGGGGAGGCGCGCGCGCAGGCGGAGACCGCGGTCGGGCTGGAGGGGCTGCCCGAGACCGCGCAGGCGCTGCGCGAGGGCAAGGTGGGTCTGGGGCAGGCGCAGGTCGCCGTGCAGACCGCCAAGGAGCTGCGCCCGGACGTGCGGGAAGAGTTGGACCGGCTGGTGGCCGGCGACGGCGGCGGGATGGACCGCCGGCAGCTCCGGGAGCGGGTGGGCGAGTGGACGCACACCGTGGACCCCGAGGCGCTGGCCGGAAGGGAGCGGCGCGCGTGGGCGAACCGGCGGGCGTCGGTCACCGCGGACGGCCCGGACGGGTCCGGGCGTGTGGACGCCCGGCTGGACCCGGTCGGCACCGCCACGCTGAGGACCGCGTTGGACCCGCTGGCGCGCAGGACCGGCCACGCCGACGACCGGACGTATCCGCAGCGGATGGCCGACGCGCTCGTCGAGCTGGCCCGACGCTCACTCGACGCCGGGGACCTGCCGCAGGTCGCGGTCCAACGGCCGCACGTGATCCTGATCGCGACCGCCGAGGCGTTGAATGGTGAGCCTGGGGCGCCTGCGGCGAGGTTGGACGGGGTCGGCCCGGTCAGCGCCGCCACCGCGCAGATGGTCTGCTGCGACGCCGAGGTGACGACGGTGTGGATGACCCGCAACGGGGACGTTTTGGACGCGGGCCGCACGCAACGGCAGCCGACGAGGCAGCAGCGGGTCGCGGTCATCGCCAGAGACCAGACCTGCGTCGGCTGCGGCGCGCCGGCGTCCCGCTGCCAGGTGCATCATGTGCGCTGGTGGACACGCGATTTGGGGCCGACGGACGAGGACAACCTCTGCTTGACCTGCTGGTGCTGTCATCACAGGATTCACGAGGACGGCTGGCTCGTGATCCGCGACCCGGACACCGGCCGGTTCAGCGTGCACCCGCCGGACCCGCTCGCCCGGCCGCACCGACGACGAGCCGGATGACCCGTGCCCCGACCTGGGTCCGACCAGGTCGGGGACACCCCCACGCCCCCACCAGCCCGCGCCGG
Source organism: Egibacteraceae bacterium (assembly GCA_050743125.1). GTDB lineage: Bacteria > Actinomycetota > Nitriliruptoria > Euzebyales > Egibacteraceae > JBOGEB01. The sequence continues at coordinate 542 of JBOGEB010000309.1, read as the reverse complement.
CCACGCGCAGCCTGACCGGTGGACACGCGACCTGGGGCCGACGGACGAGGACAACCTCTGTTTAACGTGTTGGACGTGTCATCACAGGATCCACGAGGACGGGTGGCTCGTGATCCGCGACCCGGGCACCGGACGGTTCAGCGTGCACCCGCCGGACCCGCTCGCCCGGCCACACCGGCGACGAGCCGGCTGACCCGCGCCCGACACCACCCACGGATACATACCAAGAGCCCCAAATAGGGCGCATCCTGGTCGGGCTCGGCTTTGTTCTGCGCCCCGCAGTCTGGCTCGTCTGCTGATGCGAGCTCTGCCGCAATCACCTGCCAGCGGATCTCCCATTCGTCTCGATCCCCGCCACAGGTCTCAACATAGGCCAAGGTCACTGCAAGGCTTGGCAGCTGCTCACCGCCGGCCGCCTCCGACAGCGCGGTAGCCGAATAATGCGCCCGTCTGGCCAACTGCCGATAACTCAACCCTCCGGCCTGCCGGCGTAGCGTCGCCATCCGGATGGCTTTGGTGGCCGCGATTTTGGGAGTGTAGGG
>JBOGEB010000308.1:0-3328 GCA_050743125.1 Egibacteraceae bacterium | reverse complement strand
GCCAGGGGCTGGGGGAGTCCCCCATAGACGGCCGCCGAAACCGCACTCCGCTTCGCTTCGCCCACGGGGCAAGGCCGGGGTTCGCAAACACGCTCTAAGGCCGGGCATCGGTGATCTCGGCGAGTGTGCGTTGGAGCAGGAACAGCAGGTAGGTCTCTTCGCTCAACCCGATCCCCAGCCGGTTGTTGTGCTTGTGCAGGCACTGGAACAGCAGTGGTTGCGTCCCAAGCCGCCGGCCCTCAAGCGCCAGCCCGGTCAACCGATCCCGCAGGGCGGTGACGGACGTCATCCACCGTGCGCTGGTGGGGTCAAGGCCATCGGGTGCGGGTCTGTGCGCCTCGCGCAGCAGCCGCCGGGCGAGGTCGTCGAGCTGCGGGCGCTGCTGGTCGTAGCGTCGTTGGAATTGCGTCTCGTAGCGCTCATAGCGGGTGCGGTCGCCGCTCCAGAGCTTGGCAGCCCAGTTCCGGTAACTGCCCTGGAAAAACTGTGTCAGCCGCTCGGGATCAGGGATGAGGACCGCGGCGGCAAGCAGCATCATCGCCAACGCCCGGCCGGTGTACTGACCAGGGCTCGGCTTGTTGGCGATAAGCTCGAGGGCGATTGCGCTGGAGTCCATGAAGTGGGGCTCGATCGCCGCCACTCCCTGCGGGCCACCACAGCGATCGTACTCTGGGACGTAGGGAACGTACCCTATAGAGTTATTCGGTTGCAGCGGCTCGATCGTGATCTTGCGTTGGCCGAACTCTTGCTGACACATCCAGGCGGCGGCCTGCAGGTAGTCTTCGCGGCGCACGATCACTTGTGACGGGCATGCGGCAAAGAACCGGCCGACGCGTGTGTCAATCAAGCCTTTGACCGGTTCCTCCCCGACCTCGTCGGTGGGAAGGACGCGCAGCCGGACGTGCCGTCCGCCCTGCCAGTAGCGAACAAAAAAGAACCCTGTGATCAACCCGCTCGCGGCCAGCTCGTCGATGAGTGGGCGGACGCCAGAGCAAAGCAGCTCGTCTAAATCGTCATGGTAGAACAGGTGGGCGCTGACCCAACGCTTGTCCGGTGCGGGACCCTCGTCAGCGACCGAGCTCGAAGACGCATTCGCTGGCGTAGCCGCCGCGCTGGTCGGTGATGCGCAGGTCGTCATTGGTTGGCAGCACCTCCTGGCAGATGAGCAGCCGGTCGGGCTGCTGGGCGATCTGGCAGAACACCCGGAGAAAGACCTGATTGGAGAAATCGACGTAGCAGGGCTTGCGGTTCTTACCCAGCCCGGCCGAAGCGGTCGAGGTGTCGCCTGCGGCGACGGCCCTGACGAAGCACTGCTGGGGGATGTCGTGCTCGCGGATCCAGCGCGTCACCCTGATCAGGTAGGCCAGGGCGGATTCGCCCTTGGCACGCAGCGGGACGTCGTCGGATCTGACCACCCACGTCGCGCGCTGTATGACGACGTTGCCAAGGCACAACCGGGGAACCCGTCGCACTCCCCGGCCGTCGGTGACCGCGTCGAATCCCGACAATCGCAGAGGAAGCCCGCAGAACGACGACACGCCGAACGCCTGGATCAACAGCCGGTACGCCCGGGGGAGGGCGTGGTCGACCATCATGCCCAGGTGCAAGGGGACGACCCCGAGCCCGCGGGAGCGCCAGACCAACCGCAGCCGGTTGGTGATTGGGTCGTGGGTGACCGCCAGGTCGCGAAGCGGGATCCGCTCGGCTGGCGGACGGTGGCTGACGGTGCCTGGATAGGTGATCTCGTAGGGAGCCGGTGAGATCCGCAGGTTCAGGTTAGAGCCGGCGATCCCGGCCACGTCCGCGTAGAGCGCTTGCCTGCCGTCGTCCGTCGGCAGCTCCGGCGCGGAGCAGGCGCCACCCTGGGTTCTTCTGACCAGCCGCTGCAAGCGGCTGTGCGCGCGCCGAAAGCCGCTGTCGGTCGTGTTCAGCACGAAGGAGGGCGTTCCGCCGCGGATCATCGGCTGGCCGTAGAACGCGACCGAGTCGTGCGGTTGGACGAACTCCGGAAGCGTGGCAACCAGCTCAGCCACCAGACGGTGATCCAGCCGCCGGATCCCGGCCTGATCGACTGGCTGGCTGCCCACGTGCGCATCGACCTGCCGCTGGGCCTGTTTGAGCCGATCCAGCGGCTCCAGGCCGGCGGTGGTCGTGACGGACGGCTGGTTGAGGACCGCGGCCTGGTCGAGGACCGCGGCGAGGTCTGCCCCGCTTATTCGACAGTCCGGTCGCCAGCGCGCTGGCAGGCGCAGCTCGTCCCACAGGACGCCACAGAAATCAAGGAAGCTGGCTCCTGAGCCGGCGCCGTAGTGGTCGGCGAAGAAGGCCGTGAGCGCCAGGCGTGTCGGCAGGAACCGGTCGTACAGGCCCGTGAACCCGTGAAGGAGGCGAAGGTCGTCGAGCACGCCACCCCAGTCGGGCAGCGCACAGCGGTACTCGAGCCCCACCACAAGGGTGTCCTCGAGGAACGCCTTCTTCTGCGGGACCTCGATGCCCCGCTGCGTCCAGCCCAGCGTCGCATACAGCTCGTGCAGCGTGTCGTCGACAGCACCCATCGACTCAAGCCGCGCGTGCGCCTGCATGCTGTCCGCGAGCCGGGCGAGGTTCGCCCGCAACCGCTCGAGCAGCTCGCGGATTCCCTCGACCCGTTCGCCGGTGTAGCCCGCCAGCGCGTCCAACAACGCGCCAAGATGGTCGAGCGACTGATCGGGGACGTCCAACTGCGCCTCGAGCAGCCCCACGTCGAGCAGCCGGTCGAGGTACGCCGTGACCTCGAGCGTGCCGATCGTCGGGTCCAGCGCCGTGATCGCCGCTGCGGTCCCGCCGTAGGAGGGGGTGGGTGTGACGCGGACCGCCTCCAGCACCCGCCGCAGGGTGGGGGTGGCGGCCATCTCCACCACCGCTTCGTCGCCGCGGCACTGAAGGAACCGCAGCGTCGTCCCGCCCGCGTGTGCCGCTCCTTGGGTCTGGAACGGTGGGCCGTCTTGGCGGGCCGTCGTCGGCGATTGGGCGCCACCGCCCTCGGGTGCTCCGACAGGGGTTGCCGCTCCTTGGGTCTGGAACGGTGGGCCGTCTTGGCGGGCCGTCGTCGGCGATTCGGCGCCACCGCCCTCGGGTGCTCCGACAGGGGTTGCCGCTCCTTGGGTCTGGAACGGTGGGCCGTCTTGGCGGGCCGTCGTCGGCGATTCGGCGCCACCGCCCTCGGGTGCTCCGACACATATTGTCAGGCTGGGGTTGATCCGCAGGGGTAGGTGCGGCTTGATCTCCGGCCAACGCGCCAGCGTGCGGCGCAGGTGCTTGGCGATCTGCGCGGCCAGCTCGACCGCGC
>JBOGEB010000307.1:0-3393 GCA_050743125.1 Egibacteraceae bacterium | reverse complement strand
TCGCCGGAGCCCTCGGCCTGGGCCTGGAGCGCAGCCTCATCCGCCGCCTCTACAGCCGTCCGCTGGACACGCTGCTGGCCACGTGGGGGATCAGCCTGGTGCTGCAACAGCTCGCCCGGGACGTCTTCGGCGCGCCCAACGTCCAGACGCAGCGGCCGTCCTGGCTGACGGGAGGGCTGCAGGTCGCGTCGATCACGGTGCCGTGGTCGCGGGTCGCGATCATGGGGCTCGTCGCGGTGACCGTCGCCGTGCTCGCCGTGTCGATCGCGCGCCTGCCGTACGGACGGCGGATGCGCGCCGTGCTGCAGAACCGCCAGCTCGCCGAGGTGACCGGGGTCCAGGTCGACCGGGTCGACGGGATCACGTTCTTCATCGGGTCCGGCCTGGCCGGGCTGGCGGGGGTGGCGCTCACGCTGCTCGGCCCGATCGGGCCGTCGCTGGGTACGTTCTACATCGTCGATGCGTTCTTCGTCGTGATCGTCGGCGGGCTGGGACATCTGCACGGGGCGGTGCTCGCGGCGCTCGGGATCGTCGGCGGGCTGGGACATCTGCACGGGGCGGTGCTCGCGGCGCTCGGGATTGGGATGCTGAACGCGTTCGTCGAGCAGAGCACCCAGGCGAGCTTCGCGAAGGCCGCGGTCTTCGCGGGGGTGATCGCGCTGCTGCAGGTCCGGCCGCAGGGCCTGTTCGCCCATCGCACCCGGGGGCTGACCTGATCCCAGACGAGCGGATCAGGACGGGAAGGAGATCGCCATGGCACGCCGTCTCGCGGCTCGGGCCGCGCCCGCAGCAACCGACCTCCACGAGCCGCTCATCCGCGAGCGTCTCATCCGCGTCGGCCCGGCTCGGGTCCACCCCCTCACGCTGGCCATCCTCGGCGTCGGCCTGCTGCTGCTGTTCGCCCCCGCGGTGCTGACGCCGTTCAGGCTGAACCTGGTCGCCCGCTACCTCGCGTTCGCGGTGCTCGCGGTCGGGCTGGACGTGGCGTGGGGGTTCGGCGGGATGCTGTCGCTGGGTCACGGCCTGTTCTTCGGGCTGGGGGCCTATGCGATGGGGATGCACCTGAAGCTCGTCGCCAGTGGGAGCAGCCTGCCGGACTTCATGAACTGGAGCGGGGTCAGCGCGCTGCCCGGTTGGTGGCGCCCGTTCACGCACCTGCCGGTCGCCGTGTTCGCCGCTATCGGAGTTCCTGCCCTGGCCGCGACGGCGCTCGGTGTGCTCGTGTTCCGCAACCGGGTGCGTGGCGCGTACTTCGCCCTGCTCACTCAAGCCCTCGTCGCGATCTTCGCGCTGCTGCTGGTCGGCCAGCAGGGCTACACGGGCGGGACCAACGGGCTGACCAACTTCACCACGCTGGCCGGCGCGCCGCTCGACCAGGCAGCGACGCACCGCTGGATCTACTACACGGTGACCGCGACCTTGGTCGTGGCGCTCCTGTTGTCCCACCAGCTCGTGCGCTCGCGGTTCGGCAAGCTGCTCGTGGCGGTGCGCGACGGCGAGGAGCGGGTTCGCTTCCTCGGCTACAACCCGGCGACCGTCAAAACCGTGGCGTTCGCTTTCAGCGCGGCGCTCGCGGGGCTGGCGGGCGCGCTCTACGCCCCGTCCACCGGCATCGTCGCCCCCGGGATGGTAGGCATCGTGCCGTCGATCGAGATGGTCGCTTGGGTGGCGCTCGGTGGCCGCGGGACGCTGCTCGGCGCCGCCTTCGGCGCAGTGCTGGCCAGCTACGCGAAAACCGTGTTCAGCGAGACGCTGCCGTCGGCGTGGCTGTACCTGCAGGGCGGTCTGCTCGTCCTCGTGATCGTCGCCGCCCCCCGGGGGTTGGCGGGCGCGGTCGGGCTGCTGGGCCGGTTCAGCCGGCGTGCCCGGGAGCCGGCGACCGAGCCCGCAGCCGAGCTCGCGCGGGACGTGGCCTGATGGCGCCAGTGACCGCGCTCCTGGAGATCGCCGACCTGACCGTGACCTTCGACGGCTTCCGCGCCGTGGACGGGGTCGACCTGTCGATCGCGGAAGGCGAGCTGCGGTTCCTGATCGGCCCGAACGGAGCGGGCAAGACCACGGTGCTCGACGCGGTCACCGGCCTCTGCCGAGCGACCGGCAGCGCCCGGTTCGCCGGTGAGGAGCTGCTCGGGCTGCGTCCGCACCGGATCGTGCGACGCGGGGTGGGCCGCACATTCCAGACGTCGGCGGTCTTCGACGCGCTGTCCGTGCTGGAGAACGTCGACCTCGCCGCGAGCTGGCGGCGGCGGCTGCCCGGCCTGTTGCGGCGGCGCACCCGCGTCGCCCCGGCGGTCGCCGACGCGCTGGAGGTCGTCGACCTGAGCGGCCGGCTGTCGCTGCCGGCCGGCGTGCTCTCGCACGGGCAGCGCAGGTGGCTGGAGATCGCGATGCTGCTCGCGCAGGATCCGCGGCTGCTGCTGTTGGACGAGCCCGTCGCCGGGATGACCAGGGCGGAGCGGGAGCGGACCGGGCAGCTGCTGCAACGGATCGTCGAGCACCGCACGGTCGTGATCGTCGAGCACGACATGGACTTCCTCCGCCGGTTCGCGCGCCGGGTGACCGTGCTGCACGAGGGACGGGTGCTCAGCGAGGGCACGGTCGACCAGGTGCAAGCGGACGAGCGCGTCCGCGAGGTCTACCTCGGCCGGGCGCGGGAGGACAGCCCCGCCGGCCCCGTGAGCCCGGCGCAGGAGGCGGCGTGCTGACCGTCGAGGGGCTGCGCGCCGGCTACGGACTGACCCTCGTCCTCGACGGCGTGGACTTGGCCGTCGAGCGCGGCCAGCTGGTCTGCGTCATGGGCCGCAACGGGGTCGGCAAGACGACGCTGCTCAACACGATTGTCGGGTTGAACCCGACGTGGGCGGGCAGGGTCACGTTCGACGGGCGCGACCTGGGGAGTCTGCCGACGTCCCGGCGCGCGCGGCTGGGGATCGGCTACGTGCCGCAGGGGCAGGTCGGGTTCCCGCACCTGACCGCCAAGGAGAACCTGCTCGTCGCGCTCGAGGCCTCAGGGCATCGCGGTGCGGCCATGGACGAGGCGCTCGACCTGTTCCCCAGGCTGACGCCGCTGCTGCACCGCCCCGCAGGGCTGCTCAGCGGCGGGCAACGCCAGCAGCTCGCCATGGCCCGGACGCTCGTCGGCCAGCCGCGGCTGTTGCTGCTCGACGAGCCGACCGAGGGCATCCAGCCGTCGATCATCGTCGAGATCGAGCAGGCCGTCCACGCCCTGCACCGCGCGCGCGGGCTGACCATCCTGCTCGTCGAGCAGTACCTCGAGTTCGCGTTGCGGCTCGCCGACCGCTACGTGGTCATGGTGGCCGGGCGGGTCTCCGCCTCCGGCGCAACGGCCGAGCCCGAGCCCGAGGAGCTCCACCGCCTCCTCGCCGTCTGACC
>JBOGEB010000306.1:0-3481 GCA_050743125.1 Egibacteraceae bacterium | reverse complement strand
TCCAAACCCAAAGGACGACCGGCGGAACCCGCTCAGGCGCACCCGCTCTGGTCCGTTTCGACACACGTGCTCAGCACGACGGGAAGCAGCAGTGACCAGCGTGTTGGTCGTGGACGACGAGGCCCCGATCCAGCGGGCGCTGTCGGCGAACCTGCGTGCCCGGGGCTACGAGGTCCACCTCGCAGGCACCGGCGAGCAGGCGCTCCGGCTCGCTGCCAGCCACCACCCCGACGTGGTGATCCTTGACCTCGGCCTGCCCGGCATCGACGGGATCGAGGTCATACGCGGGTTGCGTGGGTGGACGAGGGTGCCCATCATCGTCCTCTCGGCCCGCGGGGCCGAGGCGGACAAGGTCACCGCCCTCGACGCCGGCGCCGACGACTACGTGTCCAAGCCGTTCGGCATGGACGAGCTGCTCGCCCGCCTACGCGCCGCGGTGCGCCGCATCACGCCGGCCGACGAGACCGCGACCGTCGAAACCGCCGACTTCCGTATCGACCTGGCCGACAAGCGGGTGAGCTCTCGTGACGGCGAGCCGATCCGGCTCACCCCGACCGAGTGGTCCCTCCTCGAGGTGCTGGTCCGCAACGCCGGGCGTCTGGTCGCGCCCAAGCAGCTACTGGCGGAGGTGTGGGGTCCGCAGTACGGGGAGGAGAGCAACTACCTGCGGGTGCACATGGCTCACCTGCGCCGCAAGCTCGAGCCTCACCCCGCCCAGCCCCGCTATCTGGTCACCGAGCCGGGCATGGGCTACCGGTTCGTGAGCCACGCGTGATCAGGCCCCTCCTGGGAAAGCGTCACCCCAGGCGCTTCGGGAAGCTGCTGACCGGCAACCTCAGGAACCACTGCGTCAACCCGACCCGGTCGGCCGAGGTCGTTGCGAGCGTGAGCGGCGCCGTCGATTGAGGATGGACTGGGAGACGAGGATTGCCCCGATCACGACCGGAACCACCACCGCGACCACGACCGCGCCAGTGGGGTCCACTGCCCGTGGGCGCACGGACACGTTGACGACCGGCGAGTTCAGGGGCGCGTCCCCACGTTGAGGGGCGGTCGGCACGAGGGAAACAAACAACGCGTACTGGCCTTCGGTAATGGGCTTGAGCGTCCACTCGAGGGTCGCGAACTCGCCTCCTGCGAGCGAGGCGATCGGGCGGGACAGTTGGTCGGTCCAGTCCTCGGGGTCGACCGGCCGTCCCAGGCGCGGATCGACGATCGACAGGTGGGCGGTCATCGGCCGACCCGGCGTCTCACCGAGGTTCGCGACCTTGACGGCGACCACCGTGGACCCTCCGAGCTCAGTAGAGAGAGCCGTCTGGTCGATCGTCACCTCGATGGGCGCCCGGTCGGCGGCGGAGGCCGGCCCACCAGCGAGCAGAGCCAGCCAAAGACCTGCGGCGAGGGCGGCGAGGCGTCTCATGCGTGGCCAGGGTCCAACGGGATCCGTCGAGGGATGGCAGTCACCCAAATCACCGTCGCCGCAGCCAGGAGGACCGGAGAGAGCAGCCAGCCGGCTTCTGCCGCCAGGGGTCGCTCGTCGACCAGCACCGCGTTGAGGAATCCCAGGAGCGCCGATATCGGGTCGATGCGCGTGATGGCTTGCCCGATCGCTCCTTTCATCGCGGTTGCCGGCAGCAGTCCCGGGAGCGTCAGCACTGCCAGCGTCAACAGGCTGGCCGCCAGGCTCGTGCGGTTGGTGCTCGCTCGGACGCTGATCATCAGGGCGACCGCGGCGAGAAACACGGCCGCCAAGCCGCCCACGATTCCGGCCGCCACGACCGCGGCGCCGGTGATCCCTGCCACCCGACCGATGACGATCAGGTACGGAACCGACACCAGATAGCACCCCACCGACAGCGAGAGGGCGGCGACGAGCTTGCCCGCCACCAGCTGACGCCGGTCCACCGGGGTGACGAGCAGCGCCTCGAGCGTGGCCCGCTCTCGTTCCCCGCTGATGGCGTCGCTGGCCATGAGCATCGCCAGCACCGCACCTACGCCCGCGGCAAGGCGAGCGATCGCGACCGCTCCCGCGCGGGCGTCAAGCAGGTTGACCGAGACGGTCCGGGCGAGGGCGACGGTGCTCACGCTGAGGATCAGGGCGAGCACGAACACCATCCAGGTGGCTCGGCCAGCCGCCCACAGGTCCCGCAGCTCCTCCGCTGCGACGACACGCCACCTGCCCGCCTGTCCCCGGGTCCTCTCAGCCATCAGCGGTGAGCTCCAAAAACGCATCGCTGAGCCGAGTCGTGGACACCTCCACCGCGAGCAGCGGGATACCTGCGTCGATGAGCCGGCGGAGCATCTCGTTGACCGAGCCGTCCGACCGGTCGACGAGGGTGGAGACCTTGATCCCCCGAGGGTCGTCCACCGCTTCGATCTCGGTGTCGGGAATCGAGCGCAGCAGGTCCCGGGCACGATCACGCGCGCCGGGCGGAACGCTCAGGACGACCTGCGCCCGGCTGGCGCCGCCGACCACGAGTTCAGCCGTGGTGCCCTGCGCGATCACCCGGCCCGCGTTGAGGATGACCAACCAGTCGCACACCTTCTCGACGTCATCCAACAGATGGGAGCTGAGGATGACGGTGGCGCCTCGCATGCGTGCGGCCTCGGAGATCGTCCGGAGCACCTCGCGCTGCCCGGCCGGGTCGAGGCCCAGCGTCGGCTCGTCCAAGAAGAGCACCTCGGGCTCATTGACGAGCGCTCGGGCGATCCCCAGGCGCTGCCGCATGCCGCGGCTGTACGTCCTGATCCGATCAGCCCCTCGCTCTTCGAGTCCCACCTCGGCGAGCAGACGTTCGGCCCGGGCGGCCGCGCGCGAGGAGTCCAGCCCGTAAAGGCGCGCGAAGTATCGGAGGTAGGCCATGCCGGTCTTGCGCAACGGGTACCCGCCGCTCTCTGGCAGTACACCGATCCGTTCGCGAATGCGCTCCGCATGCTCAGGACCGAACGTGGCCACGGTGTAGTCGCCACGCTGAGACGGAAGCACGGTCGTCAAAACCCGGAGGAGGGTGGTCTTGCCCGCCCCGTTCGGCCCGAGCAGGCCGGTCACCCGCCCCGGCAACGCCCGAAACTCGACATTCTCCAGCGCCACGTGCGACCCATAGCGAAAACCCACGCCGCTGCAACGTACACCGTCAGCCATTCCCCCCGACCCGTTCTCCAGGCGGGCATAACCCTCCTCTGAGAGGATACACACGCTTGCCGGCCACGGGTCAGGTGGGCGGCGATCGGTTGCAGGCGGCACGCGGCGGGGCGGTTGTTGAGCATTGCGGCGAACGATGGTTGGCGGTCACCAGCGCTCGGCTGTTCGCGTGGCGCGGCGCGGCCACGAGTGCTGTCCCCCCCACGAGCGCGATACGGCCACGCGTCGTTTTGCCCGTGCAGGACATGGTGACCGACTGGAAGGGGTATCACTTCGACCCCACGACAGGATCTACGCAGGAAGAAATTGGTCATGAGCGCTCCCACCATTGTTGACCCC
>JBOGEB010000305.1:0-3484 GCA_050743125.1 Egibacteraceae bacterium | reverse complement strand
GACACCTCCAGACCGTGACTGGCCGCCCCGGAAACTCAACTCGACTGCGAGCGATCCGATCAGGCATCCTGCGGTCACCGGCCGGTCCGAACCAGCCAGAAATATCCCAATCGTGATCCACACGTTCTCCAAAGGACTCGGTTTTTGGCCTTGGTGTGGGCCGATTCGGCCGGGGTTGTTGTCCTCTACGCAGGGTGACGGACGGTTTGCTGTCGGGGTGGGGACGGGAAGGATGTCGCGGTCCTGACATGAGTCGGCCCTCGCGACGCCTGTCAGCGTCCGAGGGCACTGGGCTGATCGTGGCAGCCGTTGCTGATCGTATTCGCTGTCGAGGTTGGGGTCGACGAGCTCCTCGCGGCGCGAGGGCGGGTGGATACGCCGCGCCCGGAGCGCTGTCCTGGGTGCGGGCACGGGTGGTTGACGTTCGCGGGCTGGTGGACGAAACGGGCCCGGCGGGGGCCGGTGGACATCCACCGGGTGCTGTGCCCACGCAAGAGCGGCGGCTGTGGGAAGAGCCATTCGTGCTGGCCGGATCTGCTGGTGGGCCGCCGGATCGATCTGGCCGAGGTGATCGGGGCGGGGTTGGAGGCCAAGGCGTCCGGGTCGGGGCACCGGCGGATCGCCAAGGAGTTTCCGCTCCAGGTCGTCCGTGCCCGGCATGAGCGCGCATTGAACGTCTGAGACTGCGGGATGTCAGGCGCCCCGAGCAAAGGGGCAGCGAGTGAGATCGAGTACCGGCATCGTCATTCCCTATGTGCGGATGCCTCCATGGCAAAGATTGCTTGAGGTCCTGCTAGATCACTGGTTAAGTATCTTCCGTCCCTTTGGGTCTGCGGCTAATGACGAAAATATGAGCGTAAGCCGGATGGGCCTGGAATCCAAGCCAACCGACATAGATAGGGCCTCGCCGCAAGGTGGGGACACTTAGATGTACTGCTGATTGGTTGACCTGACTCTCGACCTGCTTAAATCGTGCCGGACGTGAAGGTGCGATAGCCTGAGCGGCTCCGTCCGTGGCCGTATGTTCAGTACATGGTGACGTTGCTGCCAAGCCCGCAATGGAATGGAGACGGCTTCGGAGTGGGCCTCTGCTGCGGTCCTCAATGGGTTATCCTAATGTGCTTATGACTGCGATAGTGACTGCCCTCAAGTCGTCGAGGGTGCGGTAAGACATAGGACTGGTGGAAGCACCGTGACAGGCCAAACTGGAGTGTTCTTCCGGATAGTGGAACGGATTCTCCAGTTTGCGAGCGCACGGCAATGGGCCGAGCAGCGCCAGGCTCGAAGAGGACGGTCGATTCAGAGCGACCGTCGCTCGTCGCCGGAGGCCGACCAGCCGGACCAGCGCTGGACGTCGATCGCCAGCACAGACCCCGTCGGCGGTCGCTCCACGTACGGGACGTAGCGCGCCGCCAGCAGCGCGACGGCGTCGCGCGCCTCAGGTTCGTTGGAGGCGAGCACCCGGCCCGTGCCGTCTGCCCGCACCCACCACAGCGTGCGCCAATCGTCGGCGTAGTGGTCGGCGAGCACCGCCACGCGCGGATTGGCGGCGACATTGGCCAGCCTGCGCAGCGCCGTCGTGCGCTTGGGCTTGGCGTCAACCGCGCTGTAGATCCTGTTGCCGGCGACCGCGAAGGTGATCGGCACGAGGTGCGGGCGGCCGTTGGCATCCGCCGTGGCCAGGCGCGCCACGCGCGCCGCCGCGAACAGGCAACGCGCCTCGTTGGACGTCACTCGCCGTTCAGCTCCGCGATGGCCGCCTCCCAGCGCTCCAGGGCGCGCTCGACCGGCCCGCGGGCCCCCGACGGCAGCCAGTGCAGCGCTCGCCTCATGCCGGCGTCGCGGACACGCTCGAGCTCCCGGGGATCGGCTGGAACACCGACGACGTGAACCTCGATCGGCCGGTCCGCACGGGCGCGCAGCTCCTGCACCCGCTCGAAGATCCCGCTGCCATGGTTGGGAAACCACGCGTCGCCGAAGGCGAGCACCCGGTCCAGCACCGTTGGTCCGCTGCCGCCGACGAGGACCGGCGGGTGCGGTCGCTGGGCCGGCTTTGGGTATGAAAGGATGCGCTCGAAGGCGACGTGCTCGCCCGCGTAGCTGGCCTCGTGCTGTGTCCAGATCGCCTTCATCGCCTCGATGCGCTCGCGCATGATCACCATCCGTCTTCGCGGATCGGTCCCGTGGTTGCGCATCTCCTCGCGGTTCCAGCCGGCGCCGACGCCGAACTCGAAGCGCCCGCCTGACAGGTGATCGACGCTCGCCACCTCCTTGGCCGTGATGATCGGATCGCGTTCGATCACCAGGCAGATCCCGCTGCCGATACGCAGCTTCGTTGTCGCGGTCGCGGCGGCCGACAGCGCGACGAACAAGTCGTAACAGTGCCAGTACCTCGGCGGCAGCCCGCCCTCACCCGGCCAGGAGCTCATGCTCGTCACCGGGATGTGCGTGTGCTCGGCGAAGAACAGCGACTCGTGGCCGCGCTCCTCCAACATCCGGGCGAGCGCGCCGGGCGCGATGCCGTCGTGCGTGGGGAAATACCCGATACCGAAGTCCATGCCCCGACTCTAGGCGCTTGAAAAAGGGCTCTTGGCATGGACCTGTGGGTGGGTTGCGCGGTCGTCGCGTCTGCCGCCCCTGTTTTGCCTCCAGACGCTCGACGACCGGCAGGAACGCCGGCCGTGCGGGCGCGCGTCACCGCGCTGACACCAGCCCGCCCAGGCAGCCACCTCGCTCACCGCCACACGCACATCCACAATCTCTCCGCAAACCCTTGCGAACCGTACCGCCACATGGCATACTACGAACATGCGTACGAACCAGGTCCAGGGTGCGGCGGTCGAGACCCTCGACGACCAAGCCCTCCTCGACCTGGCCGAACACGCGCTGGCCGCGCTGAGCGCGCGGCCGTTGGACGCCGCGGTGGAAGACACCGACCTCGCCGAACGCGTCGAGCGGCTGCACCGAGTCGAGACAGTCGTGGTGGCTGAGAAGCTGCGGCGGGTCGCGCAGGTCGACGCGCGGGGAGCCTGGCGGGCTGAAGGCGCGCGGTCGACGGCGGACCTGCTGGCGCGGCGGCTGCGGCTGACGCGGGGGGAGGCGCGGGCGCAGGCGGAGACGGCGGTCGGGCTGGAGGGGCTGCCGGAGACCGCGCAGGCGCTGCGTGAGGGCAAGGTGGGTCTGGGGCAGGCGCAGGTCGCGGTGCAGACCGCGAAGGAGCTGCGTCCGGACGTGCGGGAGGAGTTGGACCGTCTGGTGGCCGGTGACGGCGGGGGGATGGACCGCCGCCGGTTGCGGGAGCGGGTGGACGAGTGGACGCACACGGTGGACCCTGAGGCGCTGGGCGGGCGGGAGCGGCGCGCGTGGGCGAACCGGCGGCTGTCGCTGAGCGCCGACACCCCGGACGGGGCCCTGCGCGGAGGGTTCGAGCTGGACCACGTGGGCGGCGCGACGCTGAGGACCGCGTTGGACCCGTTGGCGCGCA
>JBOGEB010000304.1:0-3497 GCA_050743125.1 Egibacteraceae bacterium | reverse complement strand
CGCGCCGAACCGGAGACGTTGGAAGACCAAGATCGTCGCCCGCGGCGTGCAGGCCAGGAGCCAACGCGTTCTACAAGCGCTCCCGCGTCAAGGCAGTATCTGAAGGACCCCCGCGCGTTTGAACATATGATTATCGGTGGGGACTACAACGTCATTGGACGCAACCATCAACCGCTCCACCAAGGCTTTCTGCCGTTCGAGTTCGGTCTCCTGGAAACGCTAGAAGCACTGAGCTTCCTTGATGCTCACGAACTCTGCCATCCCGGCAGCCAGGTCTACAGCTGGATAGGGCGCACCGGCGACGGCTACCGCTACGACTATTTCCACGTCGCCTGCCGCTTGCGGAGTCACGTCGGGGGATGCACCTACCTTCATGACACCCGTGAGGGGCGCTTGACTGATCACGCGGCCGTCACACTACAACTCCAAATAAGTGACATCACTCGGCTCGATACCATAGACCCATCCGAGTCATCGACACCAACGCTGTTCTAGTCCGACCTTACATCCCGTCTGTTATGCCGATACCGACTGCGCTTCCCGTACCAGCGAGTCGTACGTATGGACCGTCCGTTCGGCGCAAATCCCCAGCGAATCCACGAACCACTCAAGCTCTCGCTGTATAGCAACGGCGGAGCGGCTTTGCGAGACGAGGCATTCAACCTCAAGAAAGGTGCCCGCACCCTCTACCTCGTCAAGGCAGATGGAATATTCGCCGTAGACGGCGACTCGGCGCCTCTTGACGATGTGGACGGTTGGGTAAAAGCCCATCGCGAGAATCGCGTGGTGCATCGCCTCCCGGTCGGAGATCTCGCACTCGTGCTCGATACACGATTGCTCGTTGTCGACCGGGCGCTTGACCGTGAAAAGATGGCTACCGCCCTGAGTCCGCAGGCGAGCGAAGCTGACACCAATCTTGCTCATGCCATACGACCAGCCACACTTGGCATAGGCTTGGTCCTCCTGCTTGACCACTGAACTCAGCTCAAGGCCAAGCTCGGCAAGCGCAAGCTCGACCTCGGCCGAATCTAGGATGCGATACTTGACTTCCACCTCGTTCACTACAAACTCCTTAGTCGAATTGACGGTTCAGGTCTTGTGGCTTGTGGTGAGAGATCAGACTGCGACGGGCAACAGCGCGCGGCCCTTATGGGCCATCTCGGTCAGCGAGACTTGCAGCCGCGCGTTCCGCGGCCAAATGCTGCTGCCTGCCACTCCGACTCCCGTGCCGTCGCAACAACAGGCATCACGCTAACCCAGCACCCGCCAAATCCGACGCACCCTCCGCAACCGATGCCGGCCTCAGGCGCGCTCAGCACCACACCGACCATGGTCAACCTGCCACCTGATGCCATAGGTACGCGAGTAGCAGCTATAGGCGCGTCTGCCCTCTGCCCCTTAATATGATCGTGCGATGAGGGGCGCGAGCTTCCTCGAGGCTCGGGGCAGCGCCTGGGAGCGCACGGTCGCGCCGGCACGACACCGCCGGAGCGCGACCGATGATCGACGCCCTGCGCGCTAGCAGCGTCGGCTGCGTCATCCTGAACCACTGACTCGGGGTCGCGCTGGTCGTCGAACAGTTCGACGCGGGGATTACCTGTCTGCTGTCGGCGATGCCGTCACCGACGCATGTCACCTCATCGAGGCGCAGCCACACCGCCTCGTCGATCGGAAACGCGCCGGGCACAGCCAGGGCGGACATCCCACCGCCGCCGATCACCATCGGTGAGATGTACCCGACGACGCGGTCCACAGCCCGACGACCAGGAACGACCCAGCGAGCGTGGACCCGCCCTCCAGCAGAATGGACCGAACCCGTCGCTCGTGCAGCGCCTCCGTCAAGACGCCGAGGTCAAGGCCAGCTTCAGCGCGCGGCAGCCGGAGGATCTCGACCCGGCCCTGCAGGTGCGGGCCGTCGGCGTCTCGGCGACCGCGATCAGCGTGGGCGCGGCATCGTCGAGCACGCGGGCGGTGGCGGGTGTGCGGACGTTGCTGTCCACGACGATGGCGCAACGGCTGGCACCCGAGCCCACCATGACCGCGTCGGACTCGGCCCACAACCGCTGCTTGTCCGTGCGCGCCTCAATGCTGGTGATAGAGCAGATGGAGCCATCCGCGGTCGCGACTCGGCCCGTCAAGGCTGGCGGCGTACCTCCACGCGACAAAGGGCCGGCCGAGCCGCATGGCCGTAAGCCACACCTGGTTGATCCGCTCGGCTTCGGCCTCCAACACGCCGCGTTCGTCCTCGGTCCCGACGGCCCGGAGTCGTTCGGTGCCGCCGACGGCCTTCGGGTTGGGGTCGGCGACCGCGTAGACGACCCAGGCGATGCCGGCTTCTACCAGCTCGTTCGCACAGGGGGGTGCGGACGTAGCGGTTGCACGGCTCGAGGGTGACCACGGCGGCACCGTCCCGGGCGCAGTCGAGGATCACGCAGCCGACTGCTGGGTAGCCCTTGGCGGACGTGGACTCAGGCTAGTGGTCAGTTGCTGTAATGATTTGAATGTCGAAGCCGGACACGATGTCAGCGTTATGCCTGGTCAAGGCGTAGTTCGTGCCGTTCGTGCATTCAAAAAACCGCAGCGACGGACCACTAGGTCGGGCGTGTGAGGGCCTCGTGGAACTGGGCGACTGCGGCCAGATCGGACCAGCCGGCCAGGCTGGTGTCGAGCCGGTGGAGCTCGGCGAAGATCCGCGCCGAGCCCGTCTCCCGTCCGACCGCGAGCGCCCGGTGGCCGACCGCCACCGCCTGGTCCGGGTCGTGGTTGGCGGCATGCGCGATCGCCTGCCTGGCCAGGTACACGCCGCGATCCCGGTGCTGAACGGCTGGAAGCCCGGCCAGTTGGCGCTCGTAGAGATCGATCGCCAGCTGTGGACGCTTGAGTTCCATCCAGCCGTTCGCTCGCTGAAGCTCGATGTACACCTCGGTGCACCACCGTCCTTGTCCCGGGCCCGGAACCCCCTCCCGACGGCTGCATGCGACCAACTCAAGGGCCTCGTCAAACTGACGGTTGCACTTGACTTCTTCGTGGGCTAGCGCGTGGCCCTGCGCCTCCTCCTCTACAGCCATGGCACGAATGCGCGGTGGCAGCGGACCCTCCACCTGCTGGGCGGCCTGAGCAAGACCGATCATGCGCTCCGTGTCGCGCTGGTCCCTGGCCTGGTGGCTCTTGCGCATGAGCACGTAGGACACCAGCACATGGTCCCCGGCCTCCTGCGCCCACTCCATCGCCCGGTCCGACCAGTACGTCGCGGCCGGAGCATTGCCGGTGTCTTGGTAAAGCCAGCCAGCGAACTCCGCGTACCGCGCGCCCACCGTGAGCAGATCGGTGCGGACCTCACCGTGTGCGCCCCTGCGGAGATGGTCGACAAAGCGCATCTGCGCGGCCACCACCTCGACAAGGTGACGCGGACCGACTCTCTTGTCAGCAACAATGTGCTCGTCTAAGACCCGTTGCAGGTAGCCCACGATCTCGGCGTCGACACGCTCCGGCGCCTG
>JBOGEB010000303.1:0-3517 GCA_050743125.1 Egibacteraceae bacterium | reverse complement strand
CGGGCGCCGCGCAGCAGCCGCCACGCGACCGCCGCGTCACCCGCGCGGGCGGCGATCACCGCCTCGGTGAGCTGCAACGGCCCCCACAGCGACCAGCCCTTCAGCGGGGTCGCGTCGGTGGGCGCGACCGCGGCGGCAGCGTCCGAGCACACCGCCCCGGCCTCGTCGAGCAGCCCCTGCCGCAACAGCGCAAGGGCGAGAAGCAACTCCGACACCGCCACCATCAGCCCGTCGCCCGACCGCTCTGCCGCAGTGACCGCCCGGTCGGCAGCGACCCACGCCAGATCCCCACCTCCCCTACCGTGCGAGCCAGGCTGGAGGCCGCCTGGTAAGCCCCCGCAACGCACCACCACGCATCCGGCGAGTCCTGAGCAGCGGCAGCCCGCCCGGCCGCGATCAGCTCAGGCAAGACGATGCCAAGCGCCTCGTAGCGGCCGTGATGCCGCAGCCGCTTGGCCCGCTCGACACCAGCACGCAGCTCGGCGAGGGGAGGCGGCTCCCGGTCGGGCGGGCGGACCGTGACAACGCCCGGCGAACCGCGACGATCCCCCGCGGCGGCTCGGACGGGCCGCCGCCGTTCGGCGGCAGCTCCACCCCGCCGATCAGCTTGCCGAGATCGACCTTCAACGCATACGACAGCGCGAGCAGCACCGACAGCTTGTCCACGATCCGGTCGCCGCCCTCGACCTTCGTCATCCACGACGCCGACCGCCCCACCAACCCAGCCAGCACCTTCTGGCTCAGCCCACGCCGCCTGCGCCAATACGCGATCCGCTCACCGACCGCCTCGTGCTCCATGCAGCGCCCAGCCTAAACCGGTAGGCGCTGGTGTTCGCCTGTGCAGCGAGCGGCGAGGGTGGCAACGGGACCGGTGAGCTCACCACGGCGGGCGGCGTCATCGTCGAACAGCTCGACCAACTCGAACCCTGCCAGGCTCAGGTACAGCTCCAGCTCGCGAGGGAAGATCACCCGTCGGCGGACGCAATCTTGCGCCTGCCTGCCGTCACCGAACACCCAATGGCGGCGCATGGTCTCGATCTGGGTCCGCAACCCCCACTCGTAGCTGACCGTGACCTCGGCGCGCAGGTCAGCGGTGTCAACCCGGAACGGTCGCGGCGCAGCCACGGGCGCAGCCACGCTGGTCGCCGCCACGGCGGTCACCACGATCAAGACCGTGCCGGGACGAGCGTGCGCGGCGAAGGTGGCGAACGCGGCTCGCAGCTCGGCGTTGCTGTGAAGATAGGCCAAGGCGTTGCCCAGGCAGATGACGGCGTCCACCGGACGGCCGAGCCGGAAACCGCGCATGTCGCCAACGCGGAGGTCCAGATGCGGCCGGACCTGCCGGGCGTAGGCGATCATGCGCGGTTGCAGGTCCACCCCGACGACCTCGAACCGCTCGGCGAGATAGGCGAGGTCCTGGCCGGTGCCGCACCCGAAGTCCAGGACGGTCCGCGCCCCGGCCGGGCCGTGAAGGCCGATGAGCTCCTCGCACCGCTTGGCCGTGGCATGGCCCGGATCGGACCGCAACTGGTCGTACCACTCCGGGTGGCGGTACAGCACGCTCGACCGCTCCAGGTCCACGCCGCTCCTTCTCGCTCTACCGCAGGCTGCGCAGCCCGACCTCCAACGCGATCGTGTCATACAGCAGCGACGGGATCACCGCAGCCGACGTGCTGCGCTTGTAGGCGGCGGCGAGCGCAGCACCGTCGACATAGCCCGCGTCCACCAGCAGCGAATCGGCCGCCATACCCGCCAACAGCGGCAGCCCGTAGCGGCGCAGACCAGCCTGCATCAACGCGGCGAAGGTCTCGGGCCGCGGCGGATCGACGATCTCCTCGGCCAGACCGGCCAGCCGCAGCCGGTCCCGCAGCAGCGTCTTGCCACGCCGCCACGCGACCGGCAACGACTCGCCGAGCCGCACGACCAGCGGGTCCGCCAGCGGGGACACCGGCCACATGCCCCACCGCAGGAACGACGGGTCGCGGGCCGCGAACGCCATCAGGCTGGGAGGGTGTACCGGCGAGGCGGGCGCGACGTTCTCTTCGACCTCGCCCAGGGCGCCCGCCGCGCGGGCGCCGAGCCAGCCCGGCGGCTCGGGCTCGTCTACGGTCTCGGCGCGCTCGGCGGTCCGGGGCGCCATCAGCTCGTCACCGCCGATGCGGGTGAACACCACCCGCATGCCAGCGCTCGAGCCCACCTGGCGAGCGGCCTCGAACGCCTCGAGGTAACAGCCCCCCGTCGGGTCGTGCGGCAAGGCGCGGGGGCCGTCCGGCACGAACGGCGGGTACTCGGCCGACCGGATCGCAGTGTCGCGCAGACCGAGAGCCCGAGCGATCTCGGCGCGACGGTGCTGCTGCTCCCTGTCGACCAGCAGCCCGTAGCTGCTGACGTGATCGTCGCGGACGGCGGTAACCGCAAGCGCGACGTTGGCGGAGTCCGCGCCGCCGGAAAGCTCCACGCCAACCTGGCCTGGGAGTGGGGACACCGCAACCCTCGCCACGGTCGCGGACAGCAGGGCGTCGAACGCCGCCACCAGATCGACGCCCGGGCGCGGCGTGCGCGGCTGCGCCACGTGCAAGGCGGGGGGCGGATAGCTGACGGTCAAACCGGACGCGGTGAACGTGGCGGCAGCCCGCTCGGTGAGCCGGTGAACGCCGTCCCACAACGTGTCGGCGCTGTAGCGATGCCGGCGGGTCAAGGCGCGGGCCACGGCGCGGTCGAGCAGCCCGTCCAGGTTCATACGGTGGCGCAGGTCCGGCAGATGCCAGGAGCCCTCCAAGACCCTGCCCGCCGCAGACAGGTAGACCGGCGCGGTGCCGTAGGGGCCAGCGGCGATGCGCACCTCGCCCCGCTGCATCTCGACCGTCAGGGACTCACCGGGCCAGCGGGGCATGACGCCGATCAGCGCGTCGTAGCGGGCCGGATCGACCGGCATCGGGTCGGCCGTGGAGCCGGGGATGACGATGTCGGCGCGATCCGCGTGTCGTTCACGGGCGATGGCACCGACCCGGCTCGTCACAACATCGTGGATGAGGCAGCATTCCAAGGCCGGGTTCACGAAGGGCTCGATCCAGCTGTTCCTGTTGATCCAGCGGTTGCGGTCCCAGCTCCAGGGCTGGCAAAGGTCGGGCAGGTGAAGACGGAACGACAGCACCGCGGCGAGCCTTTCCCGGGCATGGTGGAGCCAGCCTGGCCGCCGGCCCCACCATGCCCGTCGAAACGGGCCGTCGGGCGGTGACCACAGCCGGTGGTCAGTGGTTGCAGTGATCGCCCTGACCAGGATCGTCCTGGTCGCCTGGCGCCTTGCTGGCGTATTCGTCCGCGAGCCGTGGGACCCCGAGGACCGGCTCGCCCTCGAACAGCGCATCAACAGTCTCGATCATGATTTCACCTCCTTCTGCGTAGGAATTGCCGTCTCCTTAATCCGTGCGGGCGGTGGATGAAGGGGGACCGGCATGCCAGCTCACCGCGGCAGGCGGCGGCATAACGTGACGTGCTGTCCATGCTGGAGACCGTA
>JBOGEB010000302.1:0-3525 GCA_050743125.1 Egibacteraceae bacterium | reverse complement strand
CGCCTCGGCCAGCCGGCCGTACAGCGCGACCGCCTCGGTGATCGCCTCCAGCGCCTCGGCGCGCCGGCCGACCTCGGACAGCCGGACGGACAGGTTGTTCAGCAGGCGGGCCAGCTCGGCGGGCTCGTCGTCGCCGGCCGCCCGATGGTCGGCCACGAGCCGCTCGGCCGCGGCGAGGGCGACGGGGCGGAGCGTGGCGTGCCCGGACGGGATCTGCTCGGCAAGCTCCACCAGCGGCAGCGGCGTGTCGTCACGGCCGGCGAGCGCTGCCAGCCCCGGCACGCAGGGTCCGCCCATCGCCTCGGCCACCGCCAGCGCCGGGCGCCACAGGCCGTCCACGGCGGCCAGCGCGGCGGCGGCAAGCCGGGCGGCCACCTCGGGCTGCTCGTCGCTCGCGCGGGTCAGGTTGACCAAGCCCGCCAGCCGCTCGGTCTCGTCCGCGCGCTGCAGACAGCGGACGAGCAGCTCCCGATCCTGGCCGAAGACCCTCATCGCCAGGTGGTCGCCGATCGGGTCCGGCTTGACGCTTAACCGGCCGTCTCGGGAGGCCAGGCACTGGGTCAGCGTCTCGGCGAGGTACGCGAGCCACTCGACGTTGCGGTCCAGATCCTGCACAGCACGAAGGACCTCCCGCACCCGGGCAGACTCGGGGTTGACCATGGTCAGGCAGGCAGCCGCCTGATCGAAGAATGCTGTCGTTGGCGGTTTGGCGGACCGAGGCGGGGCGGCGTACGTGTCCCTCCAGTAGCGCCGCTCGTGCTCGAGCACCTCGTCGTACAACTTGGACCGGGTCTTAGGCAGGTTGTCAGCATCGACGCCGAGGGCGGCCAGCCAGGCGAGCAGGACCACGTCGAGGGTGGTCCGGCCGTCCCGCAGCCGCGGCAACGCGGGGGTCGGCTGCGCTGTGCCGAACCGGGCGCAGAACGCCTGGAGCGCCCGCTGGAACACTCGGCCTGGCTCGACGTGGCTGGGCTGCAGCGGCATCAACTCCTGGATCGGCTCGATCCGGGACCTGGTCAGCTTGCCGTTGAGGTCCGTGTACCACTGGCTCAGCTCACGGGCCGTCAGGACCACGCAGGCTGGCGTCATGGCGGCCCGTTGCTGCAGGGCTTCGATGACCTGGGCAGCCTCGGCCCACCTGACCTCGGCGTAGTCGATCGCGACAAGCAGCGGCGAGGCCGTCCCTGCCAGCCAATCGGCCAGGCCAGGCGCCGGCTCCGCAGGTACGAAGCCCGTGTGCCAGCCCTGGCCCGCGAGCTTGTGCGCAAGCTCGGCCACCAGGCGCGTCTTGCCCGCCCCTCCCACGCCGGTGACGACCGCCAGCCGCGGCTGGCTGCCGGGCCCGGGCGCGGTGCACCAGTCCAACAGGACGTCCAGCTCGTCCCGGCGCTGGAACTTGACCACCCCGTACTCGGCACGCAGCAGCCGCAACGACCGCTGCTCGGGCAGGCCGGCCGGGTCGGCGTAGGGGCTGGCCAGCGTCTCGGCTGGCCGGACCGCTGGTCGGAAGCACTCGCGCTGGTTGAACCCGATGCCCACATCGACGCCGACCCGCCAATCCCACCCCTCGCCCCGCACGACCCGGGCACCAGCGGCCACCGCGTCCTCGAAGCTGGCGAGCCCGCGATCGGGACGGAGGGTCGCGCAGGTCGGGTCGACGGCGAGGAACTCGCCCGGTCCGTCCACGAACGGACGGATCCCACGCTCCTGAAGCACCCGGTCGTCGGCGCCGATCAACACGGTGTCCCGTGGGTACGGCCAGTCCCCGCCCGTCCAGTCCCCGCGTGTCCAGACGGCGACGACCACATGCGCTGACTCGCCCCCCGCCTGCGAGTCCGCGATCACCACCAGCGGGTGCAGCCCGGCGACCAGGCACGCCCCGGCGAACGTCACCGCCGCGTCCAGACAGGTCGCGCGCTTTGGTGCCGCCAACACATGGTCCGGTGGCCGGATCACCTGCCAGTCGGGGTCGTCTGACGCCGCCTCGTGGTCGTAGCGGATCCCGGCGGCGGCGAAGGCCTTGTAGACCTGGCGCAGCCGGCTCTCTATGTCACCGTTTCCCGGCCCCGGCAGGTCGGGAAGCCGGACATCGACCTCGCCGGGCAGCACGTACTGGGCGAGCGCCCCCGGCGCCCCGGCTCGTCGCCAACGCGGCCAGTTGCTCACCCCTCCACCACCGACGGGTCCACGACCCCGAACACCTCCTCCACCGGGGGTGGCTCACCGCCGGGCACGCGGGTGGCCTCCACCGTGAGCCGGTACGAGCCTGGAGGGAACCCGCCCAGCTCACCCACCCAACGATCAGCGGCGCGCTCCAGCTCCACGCAGTCCGGCGGGCCGCCGCGCTCCAGCGACCACGACGCCCACACCCGCACCCCGCTCACGTCCTGCTCCTGTGGCACCTGGCGCAGGAAGACCTCCACCGGCACCGCCTCGCCCGCCGGGTACCACTCCTCGACATCGACGCCGAGCGAGGGTCGCTCCTTCTCCGGGCCACGCATCGGCGTCCTCGCCTCGCTGTTGATCGTCTCCAAGCGCTCGACCACTCCCGGGTGTGACGGCAGCGCCCCATGCCGGGCTGGTGGACGGAACCACCCTGCCCGCCGCTCGTCCTGCTCGATCGGGCCCGCCGCGAGGGCCGGCACCGTCCCGTCCCCGAACCAGTCCGGTGGTTGACCCGACCAATCGGCACAGTCCTTCGTCACCGACAACGCGCCGGACCAGCTCGCCCGGTCCAGCGTTGGGTGCCCGCACCCCAGGAACGGTGTCACCTCCGGGCCGTCCTGCTCGGCCGCCACCTCGTCCCAGGCCGCCTCGATCCTTTTGTGCAGCTTGAACGCGTCCGCTGCGCGGTCGTGGTCGAACCCTTTGACGTCCAGCTCGTGGGGATAGAGGGTCTCGCCTGTCTCCTCGCGGATCACCGCCGGGTAGCGCGGCAGCAGCTCGTACACCGACGGCCAACCCTGGATCACCCTCGTAGCGGCGGGTAGGCGGACGCCTTTCAGCCGCACCCCGTTCACCAGCCAGTCCAACGCCTTCGGCGCGCCCCGGTGCGGGGTCCCCAACGTCACCAGCGCCCGGCAGCAACGCCAACCCTCGAGCGGCCCCAGCCAGTAGCGGGCGACCAGCCCGCCCATCGAATGCGCGACGACGACCACCCGCCGGCGCTGGTCCCGCTCGCCCAGCTCGTTGAGGCGGACCTTCACCTCCGCGGCCAGCCGCTCGGCGGCCACCTCGACGCTCTGGCGGAAGTCGTAGGGAAACAGCACGACGTTGGCGTCCGGAACCCGGTGGTCGGGGTGGCCCTGGTCCAGGATCACCCCCTGGAACCGGTTGCAGATCCCCCGGACCAGCTCCCCGTAGCCGTGCAGCACGGTCCACCCCGGCAGGATCGACACCGAGCGGATCAGCCCCACTGCCCGCACGCCGTCGCCAGGAGACCATGACAGCTCCTCCGGGTCGAGCGCGCGTGCAGCCACCCGCCGCAGACCGTCACCCCACACCGGCTTCCTCTCGCCAGCGCGC
>JBOGEB010000301.1:0-3549 GCA_050743125.1 Egibacteraceae bacterium | reverse complement strand
GCGTCGGGTGGAGCGACCTAAACGGCTCTTCGCGAGCGGAACCCGACGCGACGCGACCCGAAACAGTTTTCAGACACGTTCTTACAGAGCGTCTCACCGGTCCAAACCAAAGATCGGTGCACTTCCGTCCAGATGTGCGTACCCGGCCGTATACGTCAGAAGCGCACACACCCCCTCTCCCCAGGATGTCCTGCCGGCGCAGGGCTCTACACTGTCGGGCGAACACGGCGGTCAGCGGCCGTGTGTGCGCCCCGCCGCGCACACGACAAAACGTTCGAGGAATCGTGCCCCAGCCTGTCCCCGGCCACCGGGGGGACTCCCCCCGGCTCCCCGCGCCGTTCCGGCGCCTGACCGTCGCCACGGTGATCGTGAGCCTCGTGCTGGTGGCCGTCGGTGGGGTGGTGCGGGCGACGGACTCAGGGCTCGCGTGCCCGACGTGGCCGGGCTGTCTTTCCGTCGGCGACTTCGTCCCGCCAGCGGAGCTCCACGTATGGATCGAGCACACCCACCGGCTGGTGGCCGGCGTCCTCCTCGTAATGATCGCCGCGCAGCTCGGCTGGGCTTGGATGCGGTTCCGCAGCAGACCAGAGATCCTGTGGTCAGCCGGGATTGCGGCAGCGCTCGTCCTGGCCCAGGCGGCGCTCGGCGCGATCGTCGTCCTGCTCCGGCTGCGCGCCGAACTCGTCACTGCCCACCTGGGGCTCGCCATGGCGCTGATCGGGGTGCTGCTCTTCCTCGCCGTCGCCGCCGCTCGACCCTCGGTGGCGGGGATCTCTCCGCTCGCGCGGACCGCAGCCGTCGTCGCCGGGATCGCCTACGTCCAGATCCTGCTCGGTGGCCACATGTCGGGCAAGGGCACAGGCCTCGCCTATGTCCAACGCCCGCTGCTCGGCGTGTTCGCCCTGGGTCCGGTCCAAGGCGAGGCGGAGGCGGTCAACGTCGCCCACCGGGTGCTCGCCGTGGTGCTGGTCGGCGGGGTCATGGCGCTCGCCGCGACGGCGCGGCGGGCCGGCGCGGCGGGTTGGCCGCTCCGGCTGCCGCGGATCGCCGCTTGGCTCGTCACGATCCAGGTCGCGCTGGGGATCGCGAACCTCGCGAGCCGGTTGTCGTTCCTCGCGGTGATCCCGCACCTCGCCGTCGCGAGCTGGCTCTGGGCGGCGCTCGTGCTGGAGGCGCTGCTCGCGTCCCGCACGGCCACCGCGCAGCCGGCCGAACCGGCGCGGACGGCCGTCGGAGCGGCCTTGTGACGGAGGTCGGATCCCCGCACCCGGGCGAGTTCGCCCTCCTAAGCTCGCCCGCGGGCGCTGACGCCCCCGCCCCGCCCCCCACAGTGGTCGCGCGGAGCCCGATGGAGGTCGTCCGGGCCTACGTCGGGCTGACGAAGCCCCGGATCATCGAGCTGCTCCTCGTCACGACCGTGCCGGCAATGGTCGTCGCCCAGCGTGGGCTGCCAGACCTGCGGCTCGTCCTCGCCACGCTGGTCGGCGGCGCGCTCGCGGCGGGCAGCGCGAACACGATCAACAGCTGGTTCGAGCGCGACATCGACGGGATCATGGACCGCACCGCCGGCCGGCCGCTCGTCCGCCACGCCGTCGAGCCACGCAACGCCTTCCGGTTCGGCCTGGTGCTCGGGGTTGCGTCGTTCGTCTGGCTCACCGCGTTGGTGAACCTGCTGTCGGCCGCGCTCGCGCTCGCGGCGAACCTCTTCTACGTCTTCGTCTACACCGTGGGGCTCAAGCGCCGCACCGCGCAGAACATCGTGATCGGTGGGGCCGCCGGCTGCGTCCCGGTGCTCGTCGGGTGGGCGGCGGTGACCGGCCGCGTCGAGCTGCCGGCGTGGGCGCTGTTCGCCATCGTGTTCGCTTGGACCCCACCGCACTTCTGGTCGCTCGCGCTGCGGTACCGCGAGGACTACGCGCGGGCCGGCATACCGATGCTCCCGGTGGTCCGTGGCGTCGATGAGACCGCCCGCCTGATTCTGCTCTACTCGATCCTCCTCGTCGCCGTCAGCCTGCTCTTCGGCCCGGTCGGCGGCATGGGCGCGCTCTACCTCGCCGCCGCCTTGGTGCTCGGCGGCATCTTCATCGCCCACGCCGTTCGCCTGCTCCGCGACCCTTCAGCGCAGCTCGCCATGCGGCTGTTCCACTACTCGATCACCTACCTCGGCCTGCTCTTCACCGCCATGGCGGTCGACGCGATCCTGCCGCGCTGAGGGCCGGCAGCCCCAGCGATCAGCTGTCCGCATTTTCCGAGTTCCCGTCGTACGCGCAGGTGGCTCACCGATGCAGGATCAGCCGAGATGCCGAGCCGTCGGTCACCTCCGCGCGTTTGCGTCCGACGAAGGAGGGTTGAGCAGGCGGTCGACGGGCACGCCGAAGCCCGGCAGGCGCTTCGACTCCAGCAGGTCGCCGCTGCTGAACACGTCCGGCTCGGCGCAGCGGCCGTCCTCGACGCGGAACACGAGGATCCGACCCTGGCCGAGGTCGACGAACCAGTACTCGGGCACGCCGAACCGCTCGTATCCCTACTCCGGGCTGACGTCTGCGCCACTCGTCTCTGCCCATGACCCGAGCGCCGCATGGCGCTGGCGACGGGCTCGCCGTCGAACAGCTCCCGCTTGATCCCGTCGTCTTGGGGGTACGCGAGCAGGTCGGCGTACGTGAGGCCGCCGTGGGCCGTTGACCCCATCTGCCACCTCCGTCTGCCACCTCCGTTTGGCGGTGCGCCCAGGGATACGCCCGCGCTTGGGGGTGCGGGTTTCCCTCGTTACCCTGACGGCTTCACGCGACAGGAGGATTGGCGATGGAGCGCGCGAAGCGGGTCGTCCCCGGTCGGACGCCGGGACCGTCGCGTCCGGCTTGGAGCAACGCCGAGTTGGCGGGCATGTCGGTCGGGCAGCGGATCGCGTTCTTCCGCTGCCGTCTGGGCATGGCGCAGCTCACGCTGGCCCAGCGGGTCGGCCGGTCGGAGTCGTGGCTGGCGAAGGTCGAGCGCGGCGACCGCGGCTGCGACAGCCTGGCGCTGATCGACGTGGACTTGACCTCGTCACGGCCGTGTGAGGCGGATGAGGGTGTACGGGCACCGTCCGCGCAGCGCGGGCCGAGCGTGGCCGTGGCGGGTTGGGCGTCAGGGGTTCAGAGCGCGTTAGAGCTTGGGCATAAATAACGTTGCTGTTTCCCGATGTGCAGTGACACGGCGCGCCGGTGCCGCACGCCTCGAGCGCGTGCCGGCCGCTGGTCGCAGCGACCCCCGCCGCGTCCGCCTGCAGCAGACCCAGCGTCATCGCGAGCAGCCCATTTCGACTGTGCGTGACGCATGTCAGCGCTGTGGCCAGGAATCGTCATATGGCCAGGGTTCGTCACGCATGCGTGACGAACCCTGGCCACAAGGGCGAACACCGCCCAAACGACAACGCTATTTCAACCCGGGTCCTTAGAGGCCGTCAACGGGCGGTTGAGGAGCCTCGAGCGCCGGATCGAGGAGATCGGCCAGGCGCTGCCCGGTCCTGACCAGCTCGTCGGCGGTGGCGAGGATGCGATGATGGTCTGG
>JBOGEB010000300.1:1985-3585 GCA_050743125.1 Egibacteraceae bacterium | reverse complement strand
GTTGCTGGGCGGCCCCCCTCAGGGCTTGGGCATAAATAACGTTGCTGTTTCCCGATGTGCAGTGACGCGGCGCGCCGGTGCCGCACGCCTCGAGCGCGTGCCGGCCGCTGGTCGCAGCGACCCCCGCTGCGTCCTCCTGCAGCTGACCCAGCGTCATCGTGAGCATCCCATTTTGACTGTGTGCGTGACGCATGTCAGCGCTGTGGCCAGGAATCGTCATATGGCCAGGATTCGTCACGCATGCGTGACGAATCCTGGCCACAAGGGCGAACACCGCCCAAACGACAACGTTATTTCGACCCGGGTCCTCAGGCGCTCATCGGGACGATGGTGAGGTGCTTACCGGCTGCTTCGGCCAGCGCTGCAAGGTCGGCAGCATCGGTGGTGAGCACCTCGTCTCCCGAGACGGCGCTGTCGATGATGGAACCATCGACGACGTCGGCTGTGTGGGTGGAGGCGAGCAGCTCGCCGATCCGGCGTGCGGCGCTCGGATCAAGGCTGCGCTCGTCAACTCCGCGCAGCAGGCGAACCAGGCGCACTTGCAGCGCCCCGGAATGCCAGACCTGCGCCACCGCCGCCGTTGTCGTCCGCACGGGGACGCGCTCTCGCTGGGCAACCTCGATGAAGGCGATGACTGTGCGGTTTCCCCGCTCGAAGCCGATCAGCGCACCCGCGTCGAGAATGAGGGCCATCAGGCCGCGTGGTGGGCGCCTGGCCGTGTGACGGTTGCGGCCTGACGCGCTTCGGCCACCAGCCGCGTGGCTTCGTCAGCGCTCATCGGTGCGGTGTCGCGGGCGAGCTCGTCAAGCGCGACACGAAGGAGCCGGTTGCGGATGCGATCCTGTGCAGCTGCGGACAACCATGCCGAGACCGATACACCTTCCTCGAGCGCGGCCTCCCGAACGACACGGGCCAGGTCTTCGTCGAGCGACACGCTGAGCTTGTAAACCATGTCCTCATCTACCGCTCTCATCTCTTGGTAGGAAGACCCCAGAGGCTACCTACGGATTATGCGTCCTCGTCCGAGGCGAGCTGCCACTCGCGGTCCTCGGCACCCTCGACGGTGTAACGGGAGGACAGGCCGGGTCCGGCCGGGCGGCGCATGGCGAGGACGCCCCCGGCGACGAGCGCGACCGCGCCGGCGACCGCGACGACGGGGCCGGTGGCGAGACGGCCCTCCCCGGCCACGGCTCGGATCAGCCCGGCACCCACGGCGACGGCCCCGATCACGCCGAGCAGGGCGATCACCGCTCCTGCGAGGCGCCGGGCCTGGCGCAGGGCGAGCGCGGGGCCCGCGAGCGCGGCGAGCACCCCCAGCGGGACCGCGAGCGGCGCGAACACCACACCAGAGGTCCGGCTCACGTCCGGTACGGGGACCCCGCCGACCTGACGCGCGCCCTCGACGACGACCCAGGACACGGCCGTCCCGCCGGTGAGCAGGAGGCCGCCGAGCACCGCGAGGATCAGCGCCGCCCGGCTCACGTCTGTGCCACCGCCATCCGGCTCACGTCTGTGCCACCGCCATCCGGCTCACGTCTGTGCCACCGCCATCCGGCTCACGTCTGTGCCACCGCCATCCGGCTCACGTCTCCAACGCGGC
>JBOGEB010000300.1:0-1885 GCA_050743125.1 Egibacteraceae bacterium | reverse complement strand
CCGGCTCACGTCTGTGCCACCGCCATCCGGCTCACGTCTGTGCCACCGCCATCCGGCTCACGTCTGTGCCACCGCCATCCGGCTCACGTCTGTGCCACCGCCATCCGGCTCACGTCTCCAACGCGGCGGCCGCGCGCACCGCGGCGAGCAGCGCCATCGCCTTGTGCTGCGTCTCCTCGTACTCACGCTCGGGGACGCTGTCGGCGACGATGCCCGCGCCGGCCTGGACGTGGGCCCAGCCGTCGCGGACAACGAGCGTGCGGATTGCGATGCAGAGGTCGAGGTTGCCGGCGAGGTCGACGTAGCCGATCCCGCCGCCGTAGAGACCCCGGCGGGTGGGCTCGAGGTCGTCGATGATCTCCATGGCCCGGACCTTCGGTGCGCCGGACAGCGTGCCGGCGGGGAACGTCGCGCGGAGGACGTCAACCGGCCCTATGCCCGGCCGGACCGTCCCGCTGACTCGCGAGAGGATGTGCATGACGTGGCTGTAGCGGACGACGCTCATGAAGTCGTCGACCGTCACGCTGCCCAGCGCGCAGACCCGGCCGAGATCGTTGCGCGCGAGGTCGACGAGCATGACGTGCTCGGCGCGCTCCTTCGCGTCGGCGAGGAGCGAGACCTCGAGCTCGGCGTCCTCCTCGTCGCACGTGCCTCTCGGTCGGGAGCCGGCGATCGGCCAGATCTCGGCGCGACCGCCACGCACGGTCACGAGCGCCTCCGGCGACGACCCGACGACCTGGAGGTCGCCCCAGTCGAACAGGTACATGTAGGGCGAGGGGTTGATCACGCGGAGCACCCGGTAGATCGAGAGCGGGTCCGCGTCGGTGCGGAGCGAGAACCGTTGTGACGGCACGATCTGGAACGCGTCGCCGGCACGGATGTGCTCCTTCGCGTTTCCGACGGCGGCGAGGAACGCCTCGCGGGGCATGTTCGCCTGGGCGTTGGTGACCACGGCCGCGCGGGGTGGCGGGACCGGCCGCGCCCGCACCGGGGCGGCGAGCCGCGCGACAAGCTCCTCGGAGGCCGCGACCGCGCCGTCGTACTGCGCATCGAGGTCGTCACCCACCAGCACGTTCGTCACGACCGCAAGGCGCTGGCGGAGGTGGTCGAAGGCGACGAGCTGGCCGGGCAGCACGAGCCGCACGTCGTCCATGCCGAGGTCGTCGACGCCGGTGTCGGGGATCCGCTCGA
This sequence comes from Egibacteraceae bacterium, assembly GCA_050743125.1. Taxonomy (GTDB): domain Bacteria; phylum Actinomycetota; class Nitriliruptoria; order Euzebyales; family Egibacteraceae; genus JBOGEB01. Next base: position 694 of record JBOGEB010000300.1, on the reverse strand, counting down.
TCCAGCGGACCGTGTCGTAGCCGATGTAGCCGACCGCCCCCGCGAACAGTGGGGGGAGGCCAGGCAGCTGCGGCGCGCGGAGCGCATCGACGAGCGCCTCCAGCGCGGCGAGAGGATCGCCGGTCCGCGCGGCCTGGTGGACCGGCGAGGCGACTGCCGGCGGCAGCGCGCCGGTGACCCGCACCTGGCCCGCTCGGGCGTCCAGCCGGCAGAACGGCCGCAGCCCGATGAACGAGTACCGGCCCCAGCGCTCGCCCTGCTCGACCGACTCGAGCAGGAACGTCGGGTAGCTGTTCCGCCGCAGCCGGTCGTAGACCGCGAGCGGCGTCTGCAGGTCCGCGAGCACCTCCCGCCACACCGGGACGACGACGTGCTCCTTCGCGAGCCTGGCGAACGCCTCCCGGCTGGGTTGGTAGAGGCCCTGGGCGGTCACTGGCGCACGTTCCCGCTGAGAGCGTGCGGCGAAACAGGGGCCAGCGTGGGTGCCCTGAGGGGTTCTACCGGTCGTCTTTGGGTTTGGAGCGGTGAGGCTTCCTGGTGAGCCTTCGTCGGCGACTCCGCGACACAGCCCTGGGGAGTTTCGACACATGTCCTACGGCTGGGTGTCGAAACCGGGCCAGCGTGGGTGCCCTGGGCGGGTTCCGCTGGTCGTCTTTGGGTTTGGAGCGGTGAGGCTTCCTGGTGAGCCTTCGTC
>JBOGEB010000299.1:0-3620 GCA_050743125.1 Egibacteraceae bacterium | reverse complement strand
TCCCTGGCCAGCCAGCCCCTCCAGCGCTACGCTCCCGAGTGCACCACACGGGATGTGGCCCAGTTTGGTCCAGGGCGCTGGTCTGGGGGACCAGAGATCCCGGGTTCGAATCCCGGCATCCCGACTCCGCAGACGTGCAGGTCAGAGGCATTTTTGGGTTCCGCCGAGACCCGCCGTGAGGGGCTGCTGATCACAGAATGATCACGATCGCTCACGGGGGTGTGCTGGCGGCCCGGCCTCATCGGTCCTCGTCCTCCTGCTCCTGGTACTCCTCCTCCTGCTCTTCTGGTTCCTCTTCCGAGGTCTTCTTCGGGTTCAGCAGCCGCGCCGCGCGTTCGGCGGCGTCGTCCTGCAGCGCGGGCACCGAGTGGGTGTAGGTGTCATAGGTCACGCTGATCGTCGAGTGGCCCAGCCGCTCCTGGACCACCTTCGGGTGGACCCCCGCCTGCAGCAGCAAAGTCGCGTGTGTGTGCCGCAGCCCGTGCAGGGTCAGGGTCGGCAGCCCCGAGTCGCGGCAAAGCCGCGCGAACCGCTTCGTGGCGGAGTCGGGGTGCAGCGGCTTGCCGTCGGCGTGGCAGAACACCAGCCCGTGGTCGGTGTAGCCGGGGCCGAGCCGCTCGCGCTAGACCGCCTGCGCCTTCAGGTGCGCGCGCAGCGCCTGGACGGTCTGGCTGTCCAGCGCGACGGGACGGCCGCGGCGGCCTTTCGTCTTGCCGGTGTGCACGGTGCCTCCGCCCTTGGCGCGCTGCTGCACGACGAACAGCCGGGCGTTGTCCAGGTCGAGGTCGCGCCGACGCAACCCGCACATCTCGCCGCGCCGCATCCCGGAGAGCGCGAGCAGCCGCCACATGGCGTACAGCCGGTCGCCCTCGACGAGCTCGAGGAACTCGGCGAGCTGCTCGGCGCTCCAGGTGTCCTGCTCGGGCGACTCCGGCTGCTGATGCGCCCCGGCCGCCGGGTTCCTGGCGATCAGCCGGTCCGAGACCGCGTCGCGCAACGCCCTCGACAGCGTGGTGTGAACGTTGTGAACAGACTTCTCCGACAGCCCGCCCTCTCCGCGGATCCGCCCGTTCACCGCCAGCTCGGCGTAGAGCTGCCTCACGCGTCGAGCGCTGAGCGCCTGCAATCTCGAGTCGCCCAGGCGCGGGGCGATGTAGCGGTTGACGTGGATCGCGGAGGCGTCGTAGGAGCCGGGACGCAGCCGCAGCCTCGCGAGCTTGAGCCAGCCGGTCAGGTACTCGGCCACCGTGAGCCTCGACGGCTCGACATGCGTGCCGTCGCCCAGCTCGGCCTGCAAGGCGTTCATGGCCGCCACGGCCTCGCGCTTCGTGGCGAACCCCATCTTCGTCCGCTGGTCGCGGGGGCCGCCGAGCGGGCCGACGTCGACCGAGTAGGCCCAGGTGAATCGGTCCGAGTCGCAGTGGCCGCAGCGACGGGCAGCATGGCCGTCGTCGTTGATCGGCCAGGAGCGGCCGCAGCGCGTGCAGCGCCGGAACACCCGGCCTCGTCTCACCGCCTGCTCCCTCGCGCGAGCGGAACCTCCTCGGCGACCTCGACGCCCAGCAGCCGCAGCAGCGGCACGGTCGGCACGACCCACCGCCGGCCGATCCGCACGCCGGGCAACTCCCCCGCTGCCACCGCCTCGTACGCCGCGTTCCGCCCGATCCCGCACAGACGCGCCGCGTGCTTGACCGTCAGCGTGGGCGGCAAGCCGACCAGCGCCTCGGGCAGAACACTCGGCCTCCTGAACTCAACATCAGTGATCAAGCCTTGCGGCTTCTCCCCTACCAGCGGGCTCATGCCCCTCCCCCCTCGTGTGCCGCATCTGCCCGAAGGTGGACGCGGAGCCGGCTCATCACAGGGCGAGCATACCATTCAGCGTACATGAATGTACATGATTCTGAACAAGTCGAACGGGCTACTATCCCTACTCTCTGAGGATCTATTGGACACGCTTGCCATCGAGAGGACAGCAATGGACAGGTCTGAGGTGCGGCGCACAGGAGACCTGGCGCATCCTGGTTGCGGTGAGCACAGACGTGGACGCCGCGCTGCGGGCCGTCATCGCCCAGCGAATGCGGGAGCAAGGCCTCAACCCGCCTGCGCTCGCACTGCGGGCGGGCACTTCGAAGGAGCGCATGTACAAGGCTCTGGGCGGCGAGCGCGGGCTCACCCCCGAGACGCTCGCGCTGATCGCCCGGGGCTTGGGGACCACGGTGACGGCGCTGCGCCGGGACGCCGGCGTCCTCACTCCCGAGGAGCGGCGGACGCTGTCGCGCAGGGTGCCTTTCGCGGACTACATCAACGGGGACCCGCTGCTGTCGCAGGAGGCCAAAGACGTGTTGATCCGCCTCTACGGTCAGCTCACGCACGCCGAGACCCGATCCTCGTAGGCCTGATCGATCACCATGCGCGTCATCGTCACGACCGTCTCGAGACGGATGACGCGCTCGCGAAGCTCCGTGTTCTCCTGTTCCAACTGCTGCAGCCGCTGCTCGGCCGTCATGTTTCGTCGACCCCCTCCATCTGGCGGATGCTGTGCCTGGATCGATGCAACCGCGTGGGCGCAGGAAGCAGAAGGCCCCGCCGTGACCGGCTCGTCGACCCCGAGTCGACATTTGCTCGACGTCCGTTGGCATGTGCGCTTCCCCGCCTGGGCTACCCTGACTGCCGGTCGTCTCACCTGGAGTACGCCGCAGTCGGAGCGCCATGGAAACCACCAGCCCTGGTCACGTCGTCTTCGCGGTCGCTCTGTTCAATCTCCGCGAGGCGCGTGGCTGGTCGCAGCAAGATCTCGCTGACAAGCTCAACGCGCTGGCGGAGAAGCACGAGGTCAACATCGAGGTGTCCGCGAACACCGTCTCCAGGTGGGAGCGCGGCGTCATCAAGCGCCCGCACCCGCTCGTCCGCCAACTCCTCGCCCAGCTGTTCGAGGTGTCGGTGGAGGCGTTGGGCGTGACCCGCCAGCGAATCGAGCCTGCTTCACCCGTCGCCGGTCAAGGCCAACCGGGAGGCATGCTGGTCCCGCACCTCGACCCTCCCGCGCTGGACCCGGCTGATGCGGCGCCCAGTGAAGAGGCGCAGCGTGAGCAGCAGCGCTGGTGTGCGGTGCGACGCGGCCTCAACGAGCACCGGATCGAGCTGAGCGACGTCGCCGTCCGGCTGCACCGGACGGCCCTACGTGTCGAGGACACGGCCTTGCTGAGCTGCCCCGCTTGGCTGCCGGCATCCCCGGTCGAGCTTGGCGGCGTCGCGCTCCGCTGGCTCGACGCGCCGGACGCTCCGCAGGCGACGGGTGTCGAGCGGGAGGCGCAGCGAGTGCGTCCGCCGGCCTCGGACGGACGGCGCTACCAGCGTTACACGCAGGCGGTCCGTGACCTGGACCCGCCGAGGCTGTTCGAGAACCGGGTCAGCTACCGGCTGCACGACGTCTCCTGGGACGCCGCCGCCGCCGGCGGCGGCGACGGCACCCTTGCGTTCGGCGTGACAACGTATTTCTGAGTCCTTTGGAGAAGGTGTGGGTGATGGTTGGGTTATTTATCGTGTGGGAGGATGAGGTTGATCGGGCCGCAGCACAGCATGGTCATGGCTTGCAGCGCGGGGACGCTGTGGAACCCGCG
>JBOGEB010000298.1:0-3686 GCA_050743125.1 Egibacteraceae bacterium | reverse complement strand
CGGGCGTTCGTCGGACACATCGACGCTACCGACGGTGGTGACGACGAGACCACGCTCGACACCGCCGCCCGCGAGCTCGCGGGCTCGGACTGGGTCGGCCCGCTGGAACGCCATCTGTGCGCGGAGTTTCAGGCCCGTGAGCCAACCACCCGCGAGAGCGTCGGTCTTGTCCACCGCTTCACCAGTGATGCCCTCTGTCCTAACGACGACGCTGAACTACTCGAGTGGATCCGCGCCCAGATCACGCAACTGACCTCGCCAGATGACATCGAGGTCATCAGCGCCGCGCTCCACCTGCGACAGGCCCACGGACGCCGACCCAGAGACATGTGCCGAGCGTTCAATGTCGGCAGTGCCCTGATGGAGGCACTCAAGCGTACTGGTCCGGTCGCCCATGCTGCCGCCTGGGCTCTGGCAAAACTCGCCGAGCCCGAGTTCTTGTATGCCACCTGTTGGCGACCGACCACTGCCGACCTCGGTCGCTTTCATGCTGACCTGACCGACTCTGAGACGGACGATGGCGCAATAGAAAATTTCGTCTGGATCATCGGCGAATATCGGTTCATGGCCGCCGCGCCTGCTCTGACCGAGCTGCTTCAGCATCCTGAGGCGAGCGTACGGCGGGAGGCAGCCCTGGCCCTTGGGAAGTTGGGCGACGATCGCGCGGCTGCGCCACTTTTGGCGTTGCTCCGTGATTCAGATACGGCCTCCTGGCGGGATGCGGTCCGGCAGCTCGGCCGACTGGGCGAGCGTCAGTGCTTTCCAGTGCTGCTGAGGTGGGTCGGTGATCATGAGGCAAAGGTGCGTCGGGCAGCTACCAGCGCGCTGTGGGAGACGCTGCTTGAATCAGGTGATGAGCGGGCTGTCGATCCGCTGCTCAAACTCTTGGACGACGCCGACGCGTATGTGCGAAGTTCGGCGGCGTACGCTCTAGGAAGATCGGGTGACGAAAGGGCGGTTGGCCCGCTTCTGAAGCTCCTGGACGATGCCCAGGGCAGAGTGCGATGTGGTGCTGCTTACGCGCTGCGCTGCTGTGGTGATAAACGCGCCGTTGAGCCGCTGCTCAAGCTGCTCGGCGATGCGAACGGGAATGTGCGAAATTTAGCTGCTTACGCGCTGGGCAATTATGATGACGAGCGGGCTGTTGAGCCGCTGCTCGAGCACCTTGCTGATTTGGACGGCTGGGTGCATGTTATGGCTACCCACACGCTGGGCGAATTGGGTGATGAGCGGGCCGTTGAGCCGCTGCTCAAACTCTTAGGCGACGCCGATGCGGAGGTACGGGCGGTAGCCGCCCAGGCACTGGGCAAGCTAGGTGATGAGCGAGCGGTCGACCCGTTGCTGGGGCTGCTTGCCGACATCGACGTGCACGTTCGGGAGGCGGCTGCGCATGCGCTGAGCAAGTTAGGTGGTCAGCGGACGATTGAGCCGCTGCTGAATCTGTTGGAGGATGGCGACGCGGGGGTGCGGCAACGCGTTGCTGAGGCGTTGGGCGAGTCGGGTGATCGTCGCGTGGTCGAGCCGCTCCTCGATCGGCTAGGAGGCTGCTGAAAAACTCTTGACCTTATTGCACTATTTGAGGTGTTTCATATGGTATAGTATGGTTATGCAAGGAGTCAGTCTTTCAGACCGCGAGCTGTTGGACACCGCAGCGCTGTGCGGCCACCTGGTCCCCGCCGGGTCGATGTACGCCCTGCTCTCCCAGCACCGCAAAAAGATTTTTCCCGACGAGCTGTTCGCCGACCTGTTCGAATCCGACCAGGGCCGCCCGTCGATCCCCACCGACCGGATCGCGGTCGCGATGATCCTCAAAGAACTCGAGGGCCTGTCGGACTGCCAAGCCGCCACCGCGTTGGAGACCGACATCCGCTGGAAAGCCGCCGCCGGGCTGGCGCTGGACGAAAAAGCGTTCGGCCCCTCAGTGTTCGTCTACTGGCGCAAACGGATGCGCGCCTCAGACCGGCCCCACCGCATCGACGAGGCCGTCAAAGACGTGATCCGCCAAACCGGCGTGCTCAACGGGCGCAAACGCCGCGCGCTGGACTCCACCGTATTCGACGACGCCGTCGCCACTCAGGACACCGTCACCCAGTTGGCCGCCGCGATCCGCAAAGTCCGCAAGCTGGTGCCCGAGGCCCGCCAGGTCGCCGTGTCGGCGCATGACTACGACAACGCCGGCTTGCCCGACTGCGCGTGGGACGACGACGTCGCCCGCGACGCGCTCGTCACCGCCCTTGTTGAGGATGCGTTGGCGACCGTCGACGCGCTGCCCGTGACAGGGTTGGACGACGATGCCGAGCGGGCGGTGGCGCTGTCGGCGCTGGTCGCCGGCCAAGACGTCGAGCCCGGCGAAACCCCCGGGACCTGGCGGATCGCCCGCGCGGTGGCCAAAGACCGAGTCGTGTCCACCGTCGATCCGGAGTCCCGCCACGCGCACAAATCCCGCAGCTCGTATCGGGACGGGCTCAAAGGCCACATCGCGAACGAGCCGGAGACCGGGCTGATAACCGCCAACACGCTGACCGGGGCGAACACCGGTGACGGCGAGGTCGCCGCACAGCTGCTGGCAGACGAGCCGGAACCGGTCGAGGCGTTGGGCGACACCGCCTACGGCGGCGGGCAGACCCGAGCCGACCTGATCGAGGCCGGCCACAGCCCGGTCATCAAGCCGGCGCCGCTGGCCCCGGCGGTGCCCGGCGGGCTCGACCGCGACGACTTCGTCATCGACTGCCAGGCGGGCACCGTCACCTGCCCCAACCAGATCACCGTGCCGATCAGCGCGAAGGGCAACGCCAGCTTCGGCCGCCACTGCGACGGCTGCCCGCTGCGAGCCCGCTGCACGACCGCCAAGGCTGGGCGCAGCCTGCACATCGGTGAGCACGACGAGCTGCTGGCCGCCGCCCGCGCGCAGGCCAAGACCCTCGAGCTCGCCCAGACGTATCGGCGTCGGCCGCTGGCTGAACGCTCGATCGCCTGGGTCGTCAACCACGGCCACCGGCGCTGCCCCTACCGGGGCGTCAAACGCAACCAGCTGTGGCTCAGCCTGCGGGTCGCGGCGGTCAACCTCACCCGCCTCCTGGGACTGGGTCTGCACCACGAGGGCGGCTGGAAGGTGCGCGCAGCCACCTGAGGCAGGCCCAGAAAGAAGGGCCACAGGTCCTGAGCTTGCCTTTTCCGCCTCCGCGGCCGGCTGTGACCGCTCCTGAGGGCCGATCCCGGGCCGGCTCGCGCTGGCCCCGCCCGCCCAGCCAGCGCCCCTGAGACCCCTCACAGCCGACCGCCGCCAACCCACCAAACGATTTCTTCAGCAACCTCCTAGTGTTCAGTCGCTGAAGTGATTTGAACCTCCATATCCGATATGCCATACTAAAGTATGGACAAACGGATACGCACCATAAAAGTATCAGACAGCGACCGGGAAGAGCTGGAGCGCCGGACACGCGCGAAAACGCTCCCCGCGCGGACGGTAGAGCGGGCGCGAATCATCCTCCTGTCCGCCGACGGGCACACCGGACGACAGGTCGCAGCACGAATCGGCTGCGCAGTGCAAAGCGTCGTAGCGTGGCGCAACCGCTACGAACAAGAAGGCCTATCCGGATTGGAGGACCGGCCGCGCTCCGGCAGGCCAGCGCAGATCGACGCGTCAAAACGCAGCGAGGTCGTAGCGAAAACACTCAAGCCGCCCC
>JBOGEB010000297.1:0-3697 GCA_050743125.1 Egibacteraceae bacterium | reverse complement strand
GGCGCGGAACACCTGGCGCGGAACACCTGGCGCGGAACACCTGGCGCGGAACACCTGGCGCGGAACACCTGGCGCGGAACACCTGGCGCGGAACACCTGGCGCGGAACACCTGGGATCGGCAGGATATGGCGGCGTGCCCACGACACTGGTCGAGCTGGAGGCGCAGGTCACGAGCTGCAGGGCCTGCCCGCGCCTCGTCGCCTGGCGCGAGGAGGTCGCCGGGACCAAGCGTGCTGCCTACGCCGACGAGCAGTACTGGGGGCGGCCAGTCCCCGGCTTTGGCGACCCGCACGCGCGCCTGATCATCGTCGGGCTCGCGCCAGGCGCTCACGGCTCCAACCGCACGGGCCGGATGTTCACCGGCGACCGGTCCGGCGATGTGCTCTTCGCCGCACTGCATCGGGCAGGCTTCGCGAGCCAACCGACCTCGCGCTGCAAGGGTGACGGGCTTGTCCTGCACGACTGTTGGATCACCGCCCCGGTCCGCTGCGCGCCGCCCGGCAATCGGCCCCTGCCACAGGAGCGGGACCGCTGCGCGCGGTACCTGTCCGCGGAGCTCGCGATCCTGCCGGTTCACGTCGCCGTCGCGCTCGGCGCGTTCGCGTGGGACGCGCTGCTCCGCCACTACGGCCCGCCGCACCCGAAGCCTCGGTTCGGGCACGGTGCCCAAACACGGCTGGGCGGCGTGACGCTGCTCGGCAGCTACCACGTGAGCCAGCAGAACACCTTCACCGGCAAACTCACCCCGGCAATGCTCGACGCGGTGCTCGCGCGGGCGGCGACGCTGCTCCGCTGATCACTGTGGCCGGCCACGGCTCGATACGCTCCGTAAGGTCGCCGCGACGCAGAACGCAACCGTGACCGAGGTGGCACCAACGTGCGTGGACGTCGTCGCGATCCCCGACGCGACCGGAGTCACGCCCGAGGCCACGTCCGCCACCACGTGCCTCGAACTCAGAGGCTGTCTGGTACCCGCTCCGGCGTCTGACTTCGCACAAGGTTTAGCCCCTTTCGGCGCCGGAAACTCTGTATCCTGTGCACACGTTGGTCATCTGCGAAGCGGCACAGTCGCGTAGACGGGATGAAAGGCCCACTGTGGAGATCTGGGGGTGGTGTCAGCCGTGCGACCGGTGGTATCCGTGCGACGGGTGGTTCGACCGGTCGGTGCCAGAGCCGTGCTGCCCGGTCTGTGGGAGCGAGCCGCGGGCAATCGAGAACCGGGAGGCCAACCCCCCACCGGTTCGGGTAGTGCCCATAGTCACAGAGGGTAATCACACCAGGGCGTCGAGGCGCGCAGCGAAGAACCGGTTGAGCGGCCCCCGATCTCACTGGTAAGCCAAGCGGGCCGCCGGTCGGCTCCGACGCCGTGAGCATGCCGCCGACGGCCCGCGTCAGCCAGCAGCGAGCCGCGGGCGAGCGGGCGCGAGAACCGGTACCGTTACGCATCTTCGGACATCGCGAAGTAAGGTGTGGCCGTGACGGACTGGATGACGATTCGGGTGGTGCTCACCGGCCGCGAGGACATCCCGCTGGTGCAGCCACCGGGACGGGTGTTGCTCGTCCACGCGGACCACTCCTTCGCCGATCTGGCCGACGCGATCGACACCGCGTTCGCGAGGTGGGACCTCACTCCGCTCCACGAGTTCGGCGTCGAGGGCAGGCAGCTCGCGGCCGAGCCCGACGAGGCCGATGTCGAGGACAGCGACGAGGTGACCGTCGGCGAGGTGGGGCTACGGCCAGGCTCGCGGTTCACCTACCTCTTTGACTTGGCTGCCCGGTGGATGCACGACTGCACGGTCGACGAGGTCCGTGTCGACCCCTACGAGTTGACGGGCGAGGAGCCGGACCTGCCGGCGGTGGTCCTGGGCTGGGGGACGATCCCCGACCAGCACGGCCGGCACACCGAGCATGTGGTTTCACCCGACGAGGCGCCGGAGTTCGACGATCTGTTCGATGACTTTGACATCGAGGAGGAGCTCGCGGCGTGGGCCGAGGCCGAGGCAGCGTCCTGGGAGGTCGTGGCGAAGGCGCTCGCTGGCATCGAGCGTCCGTTGCCAGCGCAGGACCTCGCGAGGGCCACGGCCCGGGTGCGAGCGAATGCCTCCGAGCCCTACTGGCCGGACAACGTGCTGCTCGCCGCTGGCGGCCTCGCGGGCGCAACGCTGCCGGCCGAGGATCAGCAGCTATGGTTGGAACTCGCCTCCGGCGTGGTGTCCCCCCGCGACGAAACCCCGCTCGACGACGAGCTGGAGGCGTCGTGGTACAGCCTCGAGCTGGCCGACTGGGCCGGGGCGGTGATCGGCCTCGTCCGCGGTGGCGTGGGGCATTCAGCGGAGCCCGAGGAACTCATCCGGCTGGTCGAGACCTGTCCCGAGGTCGAAGCCGAAGAGGCCGACCCCGACGACAACGTCATCCTCACCATCGCCTTCGAGACGGTCGTGAGCCTGTGGGAGGCCCTCGGCGCCGTCGACCGGGACCGTCGCCTCACCGAGCTCGGCCGGTGGGGGCTGCCGGAGGCGCTGCGCCTCGCCTGGACCGGGTGAAGGGCAACGCCCTACTGGTAGCCCTCGGCGGCGGCGCGGATCCAGTCGAGCAGGTGCGCGGTCTTCACGCTGTCGGTAACCGGCAGGGCGACAGGTGTGCCGCCCGCGACCCCGTCGGTGAACGCACGGACCATCCGTTCGTAGGGGTCGGCCCGCCACTCCCCCAGCGTCTCGGCGCCACGCAGGATCGTCACGGGCTCGTCGCGCCAGGCGGTGAACGGCCACGGGACGCACAAGGTCGCCTCGGTGCCGATGATCTCGAGATGTTGGTGCTCAGCGCCGTCGAAGCTCACGTGCAGGGTGGCGAGCATCCCGGAGGAGAACCCCAGGAGCGCGGCGACCGTGCAATCGACGCCCGTCGTCCAGCGGCGCTGCTCTGCGCGGACGACATCGGGCTCCTCACCCGCAAGCCAGCGGATGACCGCCGCAGTGTACGGCCCCACGTCGAGCAGCGCGCCACCCCCGTGCTCCGGCCGTGCACGGTAGCTGTCCGCGACACGCATCGGAAACGTGAACGCGGCGTGGATCAGACGGACCGCGCCGACCCCGCCGCCCCGCACGAGTTCGAGCAGCGCGCTCGTGCGGGGATGGAAGCGGGTCATCACCGCCTCCATGAGCAGGTGCCCGCTCTGCGCGGCAGCGGCGGCCATGCGGGTGGCGCTCTCAGCGTTCAGCGCGAGCGGCTTCTCGCACAGCACGTGCTTCCCGGCGTCGAGCGCGGCGAGCGTCCACCGCTCGTGCAGGTCGTTCGGCAACGCGACGTAGACGGCATCGACATCGCTGGCCGTCACGACCTCCCCGTACGACCCCCGCGCGCGCCGGACCCCTTGTGTCGCCGCGAATGTCCGGGCACGCGTAAGCGAGCTGGAGCCCACAACCGCGAGATCATGGCCGCAGGCTCTGATGGCGGGGGCCACCGCCCGGCTGGCGACGGTCCCCGTCCCGAGGATCCCCCACCGAAGCATCACGCGCAGGCTACCGCCGCCAACGGAGCAAGCGACCGCCCTCTCGGGCGCTGCGGGAGGCGGCTTCGAGCACAGCGGTCGTGCGGCGCGCCTGAGCGCGTGTTTGAGAAGTATTCCAGGGGTCGCGCCGCGTCGGGTTCCGCTTCTTTAGGGCGGGTTGGTGCGGTCGGCGGTTTCGGCGGCCAGGG
>JBOGEB010000296.1:0-3708 GCA_050743125.1 Egibacteraceae bacterium | reverse complement strand
GTTTCGACACATGTCCTACGGCTGGGTGTCGAAACCGGGCCAGCGTGGGTGCCCTGGGCGGGTTCCGCTGGTCGTCTTTGGGTTTGGAGCGGTGAGGCTTCCTGGTGAGCCTTCGTCGGCGACTCCGCGACACGGCCCTGGGGAGTTTCGACACATGTCCTACGGCTGGGTGTCGAAACCGGGCCAGCGTGGGTGCCCTGGGCGGGTTCCGCTGGTCGTCTTTGGGTTTGGAGCGGTGAGGCTTCCTGGTGAGCCTTCGTCGATGACTCCGCGACACCGTCCTTGAGGAGTTTCGACACATGTCCTACGGCTGGGTGGGGAAGGTTGGCGCGGTCCGTCATGGCGTCACCTGATGCTGAAAGCAGGTGCGGGCGCCTGTGTGGCAGGCGCCGGTCCCCTGCTGGTCGACCTTGACGAGCAGGACGTCGCGGTCGCAGTCAGCGACGACCCCGACGACCCGCTGGACGTTTCCGGACGTAGCGCCCTTGCGCCACCGCTCGGCCCGGCTGCGCGACCAGAACACGGTCTCCCCCCGCTCGAGGGTCTCGGCGACGGTCTCGGCGGTCATCCACGCCATCATCAGCACCTCACCGGTGTCGTGCTGCTGCACGACCACGGGGATCAGTCCGCGCTCGTCGAAGCGGAGGTCGTCGGTCGTGGTCATAGCCCGGGAGGCTAGCCGCTCGGCGTGCTACCAGACCGTCTGAAGGTCACCGGATCGCTCGGCGAACTCCCGGATCTGCTCGTCCTTCGTCATCAGGGGCACGGAGAACTCACGCGCGGTCGCATAGAGGAACCGGTCAGCGGGGTCGCCGTGAAAGCCCTTCTGCCCGAGCAGCGCTGCGCCGACGGCTGCTTGCGGGCTAAGGGGCGCCGACGTGATCCGCTCGACGTTGAACAGGTCGCGGATCCACGTGTAGATGTCGCGGTCGAGTCCGATCCGCCCCTTTGCCAGCAGCGTGGCGACCTCCCAGCACGAGATGGGGCTGATCAGGATCGCGTCGGCCTTGGCGAGCTCACGCGCTGCACGCCGGGAGAGGCGGTCACCGCCCGCTTGCCACCACAGGACGACGTGCGTATCCAGCAGGATCATGCTGCGGGTGAACCCTCGGCGTCCCAGCGCTCCCCGGTGGAGAAGTAGGCGCGGTCATCATCTGCGAGGAGCCGCACGCTGCCCATGGTCGGTGACGCGGTCGGCTGGTCGAGGGGCACGAGGCGGGCAACTGGCTTGCCATGCTTGGTGACGACGATGGCGATCTTCGTCCTCGCCACCTGATCGAGCAACGCCAAGCAGTGCGCCTTGAACTTGCTTGCCATAACCACCTGCTCTTCCACGTCCACCGCCTCCTCCCGTGAGAGGATACCAGGAGTTCTGATCTATGACTATGGTCAATGACCATGATCCTCACGCCGCACCGGCAGTCCTGCTGCGGCCATGGCGTCTTTGACCTCGGCGATACGGAGCTCGCCGAAGTGGAAGATCGAGGCGGCGAGCACCGCCGAGGCGCCCCCGACGGTCACCGCCTCGACCAGGTGCGCGAGGGTGCCCGCACCGCCGGACGCGATGACCGGCACGCCGACCGCGCCACGGACCGCGCGGAGCAGCTCGAGGTCGAAGCCTGCCTTCGAGCCGTCCCGATCCATCGACGTCAGCAGGATCTCCCCGGCGCCCCGCGCCTCGCACTCGGCCGCCCAGGCGACCGCGTCCCGGCCCGTGGGCGTCCGCCCGCCGTGGACGTACACCTCCCAGCTCGCCTGGCCGTCCCGGCGGCGCGCGTCGATCGCGGCGACGACGCACTGGGCGCCGAACGCCGCCGACGCCTCGGACAGCAGCTCAGGCCGCTGGACCGCGGCGGTGTTGAGCGACACCTTGTCCGCGCCAGCGCGGAGCAGCCGCCGCACGTCGGCGACCGCGCGGACCCCGCCGCCGACCGTGAGCGGGATGAACACCTGCTCGGCCGTCGCGGCGACGACGTCGTAGAGGGTCTCGCGACCGTCGCTCGAGGCGGTGATGTCAAGAAACACGAGCTCGTCAGCGCCCTCGGCGTCGTAGGTGCGCGCGAGCTCGACGGGATCGCCGGCGTCGCGCAGGTCGACGAACTGCACCCCCTTCACGACCCGACCGGCATCGACGTCGAGGCAGGGGATGACGCGGACCGAGACGGTCACGTGCTGACCTTCAGCGCCTCGGCGAGGCTGAACCGGCCTGCGTAGAGCGCCTTGCCGATGATCGCGCCGTCGACTCGCTCGTGGGTCTTGGCGAGGGCTCGGAGGTCGTCGAGGCTCGAGACCCCGCCGCTCGCCGTGACACGCGCCGTGGTCGCCTCCGCGACTTGGCGGAGCCGGTCCAGGTTCGGACCGGAGAGCATCCCGTCGCGCGCGATGTCGGTGAACACCACCCTGGCGACACCCATCTCGCTGAAACGCTTCAACGCCTCGAAGAGGTCCCCGGACGGGCTCGTCCAGCCGCGGGCGCGCAGCGTGGTCCCGTCGGCGTCGAGGCCGACCGCGATCTTGCCGCCGTGCCGGGCCACGGCCTCGGCGACGAGGCCAGGGTCCTCGAGCGCCATCGTGCCGATCACGACCCGGCTCGCGCCGTAGCCGATCGAGGCGTCGAGGTCGGACAGCGAGCGGATCCCACCGGACGCCTGCACCGGTACGCCGGTGGCCTCGACGATGTCCGCGATGAGGTGCCGGTTGCGCGGCTCGCCGTGGAACGCGGCGTCGAGGTCGACGACGTGGAGCCATTCAGCGCCCTGCTCGGTCCACCGCCGTGCCGCCGCCACTGGGTCCTCGTCGTACACGGTCGCCGAGTCCTCGCGCCCCTGGACGAGCCGGACGGCCCGGCCGCCCTGGATGTCGACGGCGGGGTAGAGCGTCAGCGGCACCGCCGCACCTCGTCGACCCAGTTCGCGAGCAGCCGACCGCCGACGGCCGCCGACTTCTCCGGGTGGAACTGCGTCCCGACGACGTTGCCGACCCGCACGACGCAGGGGAACGCGAGCCCGTAGTCGCAGGTCGCCACGACGTGAGCGTCGTCCGATGGCTCCGCGTAGAACGAGTGGACGAAGTAGACCTGCTCCCCCGCCACGCCGCCGAGGACCGGGTCGTCGCGGACCGCGGCGACGGTGTTCCAGCCCATGTGCGGGACGGGCGGGCCGGCAGGGAGCCGGCGCACGCGCCCGGGCAGCACCCCGAGGCCCGCTGCGTCCGGGTCCTCCTCGCTGTCCTTGTAGAGGATCTGCATCCCGACGCACACGCCGAGCAGCGGCCGGTCCTCGGCGACCCACCGGCGCACGAGCGGCTCCAGCCCCGCAGCGGTGAACTGCCGCACGCACTGCCCAAAATGCCCCACGCCCGGCACCACGAGCGCGTCGGCCGCCGCCGCCCGCGCAGCGTCGGCGGTCACGAACGCCTCCGCTCCCGCCCGCACCAGCGCCTTCTGCGCCGAGCGCAGGTTTCCGGCGTCGTAGTCGAGCACGGCGATGATGGGGCTCTCCACGGACTACAGCACACCCTTCGTCGACGGGACCGTGGCGCCGGTGACGCGGGCAGCGCGGCGGAGAGCGACGGCGACGGCCTTGAAGACCGCCTCCTGGATGTGGTGGCTGTTCTCGCCCGCGAGCTTGCGCACGTGGAGGGTGATCCGCGCGTTCGCGACGAGCGCCTCGAAGAAGTGCTTCGTGAGCGTGGTCTCGTACGTGCCGA
>JBOGEB010000295.1:0-3714 GCA_050743125.1 Egibacteraceae bacterium | reverse complement strand
GCGGCGGTGCTGACGAACGACGTGTACCCCCGGGCTGTGAGCCCCGACGGACAGCCGAAACGCCGGCAGGACTGGACGGCCGTGGGGGTCACGGTCAGCGAGGGAGCGTCGATCGGCGCCCGGGCCGTCGTCATCGCGGGCGTGACGATCGGACGGTGGGCGCTGGTGGGCGCAGGGGCGGTCGTGACCCGCGACGTGGCCGACCACGCGCTCGTCGTCGGCGTTCCCGCCCGGCGGGTCGGCTGGGTCGGCCGGGCCGGGGTGCCCTTGGTCCCCGACGGCGACGGCACGTGGCGCTGCCCGCAGGACGGGACCCGGTACGCCGAACAGGACGGCCAGCTCGTACAGCGATGATCCCACTCGTGCGGCCACTGCTCGGGCAGGAGGAACGCGCGGCGGTCGAGCGCGTGCTCGCCTCGGGGCTGATCGCGCAGGGGCCGGAGGTCGCCGCGTTCGAGGAGGAGTTCTCGGCGCTCGTCAACCACCGGCGCTGCGTGGCGGTGAGCTCGGGGACGGCGGCGCTGCACCTGGGGCTGCTCGCCGCCGGCATCGGCTCCGGCGATCAGGTCATCGTGCCGTCGTTCAGCTTCGCGGCCTCGGCGAACGCGGTCCGGCTGTGCGGGGCGACGGCGGTCTTCGCGGACATCGAGCCCGGCCACTTCTGCCTCGACCCAGCCGCGGTCGAGGCGGCCGTCACGCCGGCCACGGCCGCGATCATGGCCGTGCACCTCTACGGCCACCCCGCCGACATGGCCGCGCTCACCGCGATCGCCGACCGCCACGGCCTCCTCGTCGTCGAGGACGCCGCCCAGGCCCACGGCGCCCGCCTGCACGGCCAGCCGGCCGGAGCACTCGGCCACCTCGCGGCCTTCAGCTTCTACGCGACAAAGAACATGACGACCGGAGAGGGCGGCATGATCACGACCGGTGACGAACAGGTCGCGCGCACCACGCGGTTGCTCCGCAACCAGGGCATGTCCCGGCCTTACCACCACGAGGTCATCGGCTTCAACGTGCGGATGACCGACCTTGCCGCGGCGATAGGGCGGGTCCAGCTGGGCCGGCTCCCCGGCTGGAACGACGCCCGCCGCGCCAACGCGAGGCGGTATGACGCTGGCCTGCGCGGCGTGGTGACCCCGCCGGTCGCCGACCGCGTCGAGCACGCCTACCACCAGTACACGGTCCGCAGCCCGGACCGGGACACGCTCCGCACCACGCTGGCGCAGCAGGGTGTCGGGTGTGGCGTCTACTACCCAGTGCCGATCCACCGGCAGCCGCCTTTCGCTATCCACCGGCAGCCGCCTTTCGCCACCGGCGCCGACCTGCCCGAGACGGACCGGGCTGCCGCCGAGGTCCTCTCCCTGCCGATCAGACCGGACCTCACGGACGACGAGATCGAGACGGTGATCAAAGCGGTCAACCAGTGACGCTGCGAGCCGGCGTCCTCGGCCTGGGGATGATGGGCCAGCACCACGCTCGGGTGCTCCGCCAGCTCGACGGGGTGAAGCTCGTGGGAGTCGCCGACCCGGCGGGTGACCGATTCGGCTGCGCGCGGGGAGTGCCATGCGCCGACGACCTTGACGCGCTGCTCAAGCTCGGCCTCGATCTCTGCGTCGTCGCAGTGCCGACCGGCGACCACGAGGCAGCCGGTGTGCGCCTCGCCGAGGAGGGGATCCACACGCTGATCGAGAAGCCCCTCGCCGGCGACGTGCCTGCGGCACGCCGGCTCGTTCGAGCCTTTGACCAGGCAGGGCTGGTCGGCTGCGTCGGCCACATCGAGCGCTACAACCCGGCGCTGCGGTCGCTGCGGGCACACCTTGCGGCAGGGGATCTCGGCGCGATCTTCCAGATCGCCACCCGCCGCCAGGGTCCGTTCCCGAGCCGCGTCCGCGACGTCGGCGTCGTAAAGGATCTCGCCACCCACGACATCGACCTCACCGCCTGGGCGGCCGGATCGCCGTTCGTGTCGCTGTCCGCCCGCACCGTGCGCAGGGCCGGGAGCCGGCACGAGGACCTCGTGGCCGTGACCGGCCTGCTCGCGGACAGGACGGTCACGAACCACCTCGTGAACTGGCTCACCCCGGTGAGGGAGCGGGTCGTCACGGTGACCGGTGAGCGCGGCTGCCTCGTCGCCGACGCGCTCACCGCGAACCTCGTATTCCACGCCAACAGCCCAGAACCGCTCTTCCCCGTGTGTGACCTGCCCGAGGACGACATGATCGTCTGTGCGCTCCCCAACCCCGACCCGCTGTGGGCTGAGCTCGCCGCGTTCCGCGATGCGGTGGCGCACGGCACGGGCGACGTCGTGAGGATGGCCAACGGCCTTGCGGCCCTCGAGGTCGCCGAGGCGTGTCTCACCTCAGCCCGCAAGGGCGTCACGGTCGATCTGTGCCTGGCCCCATGAGGGCTTGTGTCGTCGGACTCGGCAAAGTGGGTCTGCCGCTGGCGGTCCAGATCGCGTCGAAGGGCCACCAGGTGGTGGGCGCCGACAGTGACCCGGACGTCGCCGCTCGGGTGAGCAAAGGCCACCCTCCCTTCCCGGGCGAGGCAGCACTCGATGAGCGCCTCGCCGCGGTCGTGCGCGCGGGACGCCTGCGCGCCACGACCGACACCACCGCCGCGGTCGCCTCCAGCGAGGCCGTGGTCGTCGTCGTGCCGCTGGTCGTCGATGCGCGAGGCCGCCCCGACTTCCGCGCGCTCGACGCGGCCACAGCGGCGATCGCTGGCGGCTTGTCCCCCGGCACGCTCGTGAGCTGTGAGACGACGGTGCCGGTCGGGACCACTCGACGACGGCTTGCGCCGATGCTCGCCATGGGCTCCGGGCTGACGCTCGGCGAGACGCTGTTCGTGTGCTACAGCCCGGAGCGGGTGCTCACCGGGCGGGTCTTCACCGACCTGCGCCGCTACCCGAAGCTCGTCGGCGCGACGGACTCGGCGAGCGCCGCCCGCGCGGTCGGGTTCTACGAGGCGGTGCTCGACTTCGACCCTCGACCTGACCTGTCCCGCCCGAACGGCGTGTGGGACCTCGGCGGCGCGGAGGCGGCAGAGCTCGCGAAGCTCGCCGAAACCACCTACCGAGACGTGAACATCGCCCTCGCCAACGAGTTCGCCCGCTTCGCCGACACGATCGACATCGACGTCCACACGGTGATCGCCGCCGCCAACAGCCAGCCGTTCAGTCATATCCACTCCCCCGGCATCGCGGTCGGCGGCCACTGCATCCCGGTCTACCCACGCTTCTACCTCGCCGGCGACCCGAAGGCGCGTCTGCCGACGGCGGCCCGCGCCGTGAACGAGGCGATGCCCGCCTATGCGGTCGCACGGCTGGCCGCGCACCTCGGGAGCCTCGACGGGCTGCGGGTCGCGGTGCTCGGCGCCGCGTATCGAGGCGGGGTCAAAGAAGCGGCGTTCTCGGGCGTGTTCCCAGTGGTCGCGGCACTCGAGGCGGCGGGCGCCCGGCCGCTCGTCCACGACCCGCTCTACCACGACGACGAGCTGCGCGCCCTCGGCCTGGAGCCGTACCACCTCGGCGAACCGGTTGACGCCGCGATCGTCCAGGCCGACCACGACCTCTACCGGACCATCGGCCCCGAGGACCTGCCGGGAGTCCGCACCCTGCTCGACGGCCGCGCAATCACGTCACCACACCGCTGGCCGGCCACCGACCACATGGTGCTGGGCCGGCCCTCGTCCCCGATCCGCCCTCGGGGTTAG
>JBOGEB010000294.1:0-3752 GCA_050743125.1 Egibacteraceae bacterium | reverse complement strand
GCCAGGCTTTGCTCCGTAGAATTCGTAGTGCCAGGGCTCGTGCGACTTGCCGGCACGCTTTGCCCAAACCGGGTTCACCCATCCGAAGCGGACAGAGTTCTGCTCCAGCCACGGCCGCAGCCCCGGGCTGTCGATGTTGACGTCGATCGCCTTCCCACGCCTACACCGCCGGCACCGACGTGGTGTTCCAGCGAGACCAGTACGCGCCCGACACCGACACCGGAAAGCGCATGCTCGCCCACGAGCTGACCCATGTCGTTCAACAGCAAGCCGGCCCGGTCGACGGCACCCCCGCCGCTGGCGGCATCAACCTCAGCCACCCCTCCGACCGCTTCGAGCAAGAGGCCACCGCCACCGCCGACCGCGTGGTTTCCACTCCCGTCCCCGCTCCCGTCCAGCGCCAGGGCGAAGGCGAGGAGGAAAAGCCCGAGGAGGTCCAAGGCGCCTTCGTCCAGCGCGAAGCCTCGGGCGAAGAGGAGAAGCCCGAAGAGCCGGCCGGGTGAGCCGAGCGCACGCTCAGCCAGATGTGCGCCTATCCGCCGGGTGACGTGACATCCTGGTCTGGGCTCACCACGCGCTGACCAGGGCGGTGGTCGGCGCACGAGCGGGCATACCCACACCCTCTCTGCCTCGCAGCCGCCGCCCGGCACGGTCCGCCGCCCGCCCGGCTCGGCAGGGGGCCACGGGGAGGACAGATGCAGTCCCGGCAGCTGTCGGACTGGGTGCGACTTCTGGCGACAGCCACGCCCGAGACGATCGCTGGGGCGTTCGAGGCCATGCTGCTCGAGGCCAGGGCGACCGTCGAGGGTGACGGCACTGTCACCGACGACGAAGCCCGACGGGTGGGTGAGGCGGCCGGGCAGCGCCTGTGGACGTGGGCCAAGCATGCGCGGTCGCTCGATGAGCAGTCGCACCTGCAGCATTTGGAGGCGATGCGTGCCCTGCTCCGTGCCATCAGCCGGGGAGCGGCCACCGGACGCCACGCCGGGGATCCCACCAACCGTTCCGCTCGGGTGAGCGCTGTCTTCGATGTCGTCGAGTTCGCCTTCCACAGCGCGGCCAGGGGCGCGGCCGATCTCACCTTCAGTGCTGGCCGGACTGCCGGCCGCGAGGTCCTACGCGTGCTTTTGACCGGCTTCGACCCGTTCGAACCGAGCGGCACCCTGGCGCCGGCCCAGGCAGGAGAGTGGAACCCGTCCGGCGCGGCGGTCATTGCGCTCGACAACACTCCAGTGTCGATCCAGGCTGCGGGTGGGAGGCCGGCCACGGCGGCAATCGAGGGAGTGGTGCTGCCGGTCAGCTACACGGAGTTCGACACGGGCCTGGTCGAGCGGATCGTTCGGTCACGGCTCGGGCAGCTGGACGCCGCAATCACGGTGAGCATGGACGGGCGCATTGCTGACGCAAACGCTGCTGTCCGGATCGAGCGCTACGCAGTCGGAGTGAGGAATACCGGGCAGCCGGTCCCTGCAGCCGGCGTCGAGCCCCTCGGCGCGCCGATCCTCGAAGCCAGGGGGCCGATCCAGGAGATCGCACAAGCCACCGGCAGGCCGGCGCGAGGCCGGCGGCCGGAGATCCCGACGCCAACGATCGGCGAGGCGATCACTTTCCGGTTCCCCAGCCCGGCCATCGCCAACGCGGCCTCGAGAACCCTGGGACTGGCGCCGCAGAACCGGCGCGATGTAGCGATCTCCGACGAGCAGGCGCTGCACCGGATCCTCTCGACGATGCGGCGCGAGGCCAACGGTCTTGACCTCACCTTCCGGGCCAGCGGCCGAAGCTTCACCGCTCGTGTGCTTCAAGGTCCAGGTGGAGCCTTCCTCTCGAACGAGGTGTCATACCGGATGCTGCGCATGCTTCAGGCCGCCGGTAGCGGGCCGTCGGTGTCGTTCCATGTGCACACGCCCAGCGGTATGCGTCTCCCACAGGACACGTCCACGCCCGAGGCCAGGCGCGTCCGCGCAGAGGCCGTCCGGGACGCCACCCAGCTGCGCGACCGTGTCGCGGAGACCCTGCGGCGGGTGGTGGCGGTCGCCTGCGCCTCCATCCTGGGCAGCCGGCCGACGCGAGGCGGGAGACCATAAGTCATCTCCCTCCGTCGGGCTGAGCGTGACCGGAGCAGCAGGCGTCGATCACTGGCCGGCCGAAAGGGGCTCTTGTCACGCATCCGTGGGTGGCTGATCCGCTCGAGCTGTCGGTTTCCTCCGTGGGTAGAGGAAACCGACAGCCCAGTAGCTGACCGGTCGGTCTCGTGCGACGTTTTCCCTCGGATCCGCTGCCTGACCGCTGACAGTGCCGCCAACCGACCCGGGCACCATCGACGTCCGCCGCTTGGACGCCCTCGTGGCCACCGCAAAGCCCGCCCATATTCCCCATCGAGTGGAGGTGACGTCGTGACGTCGAGCGACGTGCGGCTCCGGCCGCTGCGCTCTTGTGGCCAGGATTCGTCACGCATGCGTGACGAATCCTGGCCACAACCGTCCGAATGGTCAGGCCGTACGAGCTCGTCCTCGTCGAAGGCGCCGTGAGCCGCCTCGTGCTCCGCGAGCCAGGCGTCGACCAGCCGGCGCTGCTCAGTCTTGCACGGCGTCTTGCACCCTCAGGGCCAGCGCCACGAGGGCGTCGGCCCGCCGTTGGTCTGGGGTCCGCGGTTCGGGCTGGCTTGCGTTCACGAGGTCCGCGTCGTGGAGCAGCAGCTCGGCCTCGATCCGCATCAGGGCACGCAGAAACGGTGCCCACACCTCATTCTTGACGTCGAAATGGAATCGATAGGAGCCGTCGGAGGCAGGTTGGTCCATCTGGATCTGGGTCAGCATGCGGACAAGGTCAGCCACCCGCTCGCCGGCCACACGTCCGTCGAGATGTTCAGTTGACATGCGCCAACCGTACGCCAGAGGTGTGACAGACCAGAAGGCTCACACCTTGCGATTCTCCTGGGGTGAGCGAGCTGTTGCGCGACGTGGCGTAGGGGGCTGCATCAGGCCGGTTGTGCGACACACCTCCATGGCTGTGGCTCATGTGGCTGCTATACCTGCGTCGTCTGCTACGCGAGGGCATGAAGTGCGGGTATTTTTTGTGACGCTGCCGTCTGGCACGGCGGTATTGGACGGTGCTGGGTGAGGACCTGGCCGTGGTCGAGGAGGCGGACGCCTTCCTGCGCCACGTCCGCTTCGGGCGCGACGGCTCGGAGCTGACCACGAGGTCGTACGCCGGGGCGATCGCGTTGTTTCTGCGCTGGTGTGGCCGCAGCGGCCGGCATTGGCACGCCGGGGTTGAGCGGCTGGGGCTGTTCATGGTGTGGCTGCAGCATGCGGGACCGGAGGTCAGCGGTCTCGACGCGGAGGCGGGCCGGTCCGGACAGGTGTGGTCGGGGCCGGGCCGCGAGCCGGTGCGTGGCGCCCGCCGGGTCAACGCGGTGCTGACCGCGGTGCGGGGCTTCGTGGTCCATGCGGTGACCTCGGGGGCGGCCCCTGCCGGGCTGGTGCCGCTGCTGTATGAGGTGGCCGACAACCGCGATCTGCCGGAGGCGGCACGAGGTGAGGACGGCCGGATGGCCTGGCGGATGCGGGCCAGGCACCGGCTGCGTGAGCCGGAGTCGGCGGTGGAGCGGGCCAGCGACGAGGAGATCGTCGCGCTGCCCCATGCCTGCCGGTCGGCTCGGGACCGGCTGGTGGTGCTGCTGATGGCCCGTGCCGGGCTGCGCCGCGGCCAGTTGTGCGGGCTGCGCCGCTGCGATGTGCATCTGCTGTTGG
>JBOGEB010000293.1:0-3756 GCA_050743125.1 Egibacteraceae bacterium | reverse complement strand
TGGGTGCGCGGGCAACAGTCCGTGATCGCGTACTGGGGCGGGTGGCCGCACGAGGCGCTGCGCTACGCCCAGCTCGGCGCCGACGTCGCAGCCCGGGTCACCGGCACGGCGGCGGTGTTCCTGCCGGCCCTGGCCGGGCGAGCTTGGGCGGCGCTTGGCAACGGCGACGAGTCGCGCGCGGCCGTCGAGCGCGCACGCACCGCCAGGGATGCGGTCACGCCAGACGAGCTCGACGAGCTCGGCGGCGGGTTGACCTTCACGCGGCCCCGCCAGCTCTACTACACCGCCGACGCCACAGGATGGCTGCCAGGTGAGGAGGAACGCGCCGAACGTGAGGCGGCCGAGGCCGTGGACGCCTACGAGCACGCCGAGGACGCCGAGCAGTCGTACGCTGACGAGGCTGTGGTCAGAGCCGATCTCGCGCTCGCACGCGCGCACCGCGGCGATCTGGACGGGTCGCGCGCGGCGCTGCAGCCGGTGCTGGACCTGCCGCCCGACCGACGGCTCAGCGGCATCATCGCGATCACCCTCCGGGTGCACACGGCGCTCCGCGACCCGCGCTACCACGGCTCGCCGGCGGCGCGCCAGACGCAGGAGGAGATCGAGGCGTTCTGCCAGGCCACCTCGGGCACCCTGTCGCGCTGACCGAGTGGTCAGTGCCAGCCGTTGAGGCCAAAGGGCTGATTGTGCAGATAGTGCGCGATGCCGGCGGCGGTGTAGGAAACGGTGTTGTGCGGGAGCATGTCGAGGGGGTGCCAAGCGAGCTTGGCGCACTTGTGCGGCTCGGCGTTGGCTGGCTCGCCACGCCAGCAGGTGACTTCGAAGAAGAACCCCACCCGGGCGTGGCCTTCGGGGTTGCGGTTGTGCAGCGCGACGACCATGCGGGCCTCGCCTGGGTCGATTGTTCGGAAAGTCCGGCCGATCACGGTCTCCTCGCGTGTCGCGCACAAGGGCATCGAGGATGTGCTCCCCGTCCTCGAGCTTTCCGCTGGGCAGGTTCCACTGCCCGTCGGCGTAGCCGGTGTTCTCACGCAGCGCGAGCAGGACGTGGTGGTCGCGTACGAGCAGGAGCAGGACGTCGATGACGCTGGTGTAGGGCACGGCCGCTGGGGCCTCCGGCTCGGATGTCCGATATGAGGCGATCACGCTACCGGGTCGGGGGCGAACCCAAGGTCCGCGGCTCGTCCGGTGATCCAATCGAGGACCTTGGCGCGGAACATGGGGTCGGCTTAGCGCAGGTTGGTGAAGGGGGGGTGGTCGAACCACGCGAAGCGGCCGGCCGGGCGGCATGCCCGTATCCTTCGTCGGGTGGCGATCAGGGCACGGAAACCTGCTGCTGAAAAAACCGCCGCGTAACCACATGAGCGCCGGGCGGAGTTCCGGCACGAACGCGTTTCTGGGGCACGAACTCCATTTCGTAATCGAAGATGCCCGGCGCGCCGCTGACCTCCCATTCCTCATAGAGCTGCTTGAGGTCCCGCACGGGCTGCTGGTCCCCACATGAGTAGATCCGGTCGTCACTTACGAGTGCCCAACCACCTTCGGAGTCGACGAGGCCGAAGCCCCAGGGGGTCCACGTCGCCCGAGCGTCTCGCAATGAGAGGAAAAAGAAGAGGTCAACCGCCCTGGATCCCCACGGCACGCCGGGCAGCCGAGGACCAGCGCCATACCCCTCCCAAAGCGCGTGCTCACGGATGAGTCCCTCCTGCGCAAGCCGCGTCCAATCGTCGCGCAGCGCGAGACGCCTGCACGCGGGCCCGCTGCCTTCAAGCCGTCCCGCGATGCGCACGAAGCCGGTCCATTCGACGATACGGCCGCGCACGTGGCCAGACTCCGTCCAGATGCGGATGAGGGGATGGTGACCCGCGTGTTCAAGGGGTATCAGCATGATCCCGGTCTTGGCGAGCTGGCCGACCCAGTGGGGGGAAAGGTCAGGGCAGCCCACCGTCGCAACGATCCGGTCGTACGGTCCTCGCTCGGGATCACCGTAGAACCCGTCACGGACATAAACCCGAACGCCGGGATAGCCAGAGGCCGTGAGCGCGCTCCGGGCTCGTGCGACCAGCTCGGCTGACACGTCTAGCGTGACCACGGACTGCTGATCGCCCACCAGCACCGCAAGGAGCGCGGCGTTGTACCCCGTCCCTGTTCCGATCTCTAGCACCCGCATGCCAGCCCGCAACTCCAAGTATTCCAGCATCCTCGCAACAAGCGAGGGCTTTGAGGCGGAACTCGACGGCCGCCTGTTTCGAAGCTGGGTTACGAGCGCCCTGTCCGAGTAAATGACTTCCCACTCGTCTTCGATCGTATTGGATGGACCATGCAAGACAAATGCATCTTCCGCGGACTGCGTTGACGACGTGCAGTGATAGAATTTGCTCAGGAACAGGTGACGTGGAACGGTGAGAAAAGCCTGCTCCACGGCCGCTAACCGGATCGCATTCGATTGCCTTAGCTCACTCACATAGCGGCGGAGGTAGGGACCTGGATCTGGACTCATGGCTGCACTCAGCGTTCCAGTCCAGTTGATAGCAGGTCGGCGAGGGCAGCGGTCAATGCGAGCCCGGTGTGGTTCTCGATCCAGGCCCACTGGCCGTTGGCGTTCAATTCTACGAAGACATAGCGATTGTCCGGTGTGAGGATCATGTCTATCGCGGCAAACCGCAGCCCAAGCCGCATCGTCAAGGCTAGACACTGCGAGCGAATATGGTCGGGGAGCGCATGCACCTCATAGGTCAGATCCTCGTACCCCAGACGCCAGTCAATTCTTCCCGTCTTTGACTTCTGTGAATGAATCTCGGCTGCATACACATCATAGCCGATGACCGTCAACCGGAGCTCCAGCTTCTTGGGTACGTATTGCTGGAACATGCAGGCCGTATGCCGAACTCGACCCATCTTGCTGAGATCTTCCCTGCGGACTCGCGTGGTGTAGATCGACACCATACGGCCTTCGTCCCGATCGATGACAGGACCACCCAGGGTTTTGTAAACGACGTTACCATCGCTCCCTTCCAAAAGGCGACGGCTGCGTTCGGGTTGTTGGTGATGAGCGTCTTCGGGATCTCAAGGCCCTCTTCGGTCGCGAGCTGTAACTGGAGTGGCTTGTGTGCTGCTGAGACAAGGCGTTCAGGATGGTTCACCCAGACGCAATCGACGCTGCGCAACAGTCCCCCGAAGCCCATTCGGGCCTCCTGTCTGGCGAACGCGCATTCTGTTGGGGACAGCGACGGGTCAAACGCGAAGTGCGCGGGGCGGCGATACCAAATGCTGCCGACTTCGGATAGTGCTACCGACCGGTCTGGAAGTTCAAGGTACGTCCGCCAGCGGCCGGAAGGGCCAGGCGAGTGAGCGACGAGCTGTAAGCCAAGAGGAAACTCCGCGGTGTCGAGGCGTACCAGGTCGACCCCGCGGTGGTGGAGCTCGTTGACCACAAGGTCGGCGGTGAAGTCCAGGCGCTGAGTCAGCACGAGGACCAGTCGTCGGCGCAACAGTCGGTCTCAGGTCAGCAGTCAGTCATCCGTATATTCGTCCCAGGTCATGTCGCCGTCCCGCCACGTCTCCTCGAAGGACTTTGTGCCTGCGGACTGGAAGCCAACCGAAACGACAAATGTTTGCGTCGCCGGGTTGTAGCGCCCCGTGGTAAGCAAGAGCTTGTTGCTGTCTCGGCGCGCGGCCTGCCTGCGGTAGCGGAAGCCGAAGAGCTTGGAATCCGCGGTCGGTTGGCCGTCCCTGTTGTTAACAGGACTGGGTAGG
>JBOGEB010000292.1:0-3794 GCA_050743125.1 Egibacteraceae bacterium | reverse complement strand
CCGTGACTGGCCGCCCCGGAAACTCAACTCGACTGCGAGCGATCCGATCAGGCATCCTGCGGTCACCGGCCGGTCCGAACCAGCCAGAAATAACCCAATCGTGATCCACACGTTCCCCAAAGGACTCTGATTTCTGGGCTGCGGCTCACAGGTGTACTTCGCCACGCTGCCGGCGGTCTCCAGGGCTTGAAGGCGGGTAAGAAATCCGATGCCATTGAGTAGGGATCGCGGCGCCGAGGGGTCGGACGACCGAACGAGCGCCAGGAGTCCTCGCTCCGAGGCTCTGCCCCCAACGCCTTCCTCACGCCGCAGATGCGGGGTCGTTCGTGGTGGCGGCCGGCGTGGACCTCGACCGGGTACCTCTGGAATGGCTACACCTGACGACCCAGGGAGTGGGCTTCGCCGACGAGGTGAGCGAGGAGGACGCGGAGCGGACTGCGCCACACCCACACCGCCGAAGGCGTCCCGGTCAAACATCGTCCAACCCACTCGGGCACGCGTCACGAAAACCACCAGTGTCTATCTGGCGCACATTGCTCCGCCAATGTTATCACCAGGATCAGCCAACGCGTCGGGGCCGCGACCTTGCACCGTGCGCTGCGCCGCGCGTCACGCGCTCGAACTCAGCCGAGTGCCGAGCAGGCAAGCAGCGGTGGCCCGACTAGCTGAGTCTTGACGCGGCACTCGATAGACACCGGAAACCTGACGCTCCGACCCTATCCAGACTGTCTGGCCGGAAGAGGCTTCGGCTGCTGCGCTCATACAGCGCGAGAAGGGACCTCCCGATACGACTACTTCTGGCGTTCAGTGCTACAACGCGCAGGCCACATTGAAATCACTAATATCGTAGAATGCTGGGCCTTCGGGAGGTCCCTCATACACGTCCACGACGGCCTCGTAGTTACCCGCAGCATCTGGCGGGATGACTGAAGGAGAATAATACCCTGTCGTTCCTGGAGGAAGGTCTACGGGAGTACTGTACTCAAAGATATTCGCGTCATCGTTGACCTTGTTGGCACTAAACACGATCGTTCCGGAGATGGCCACACCGGTGTTGTTCCGAACAAGCACTGAGTATTGAATCGCATCACCACAAACAAAATCCTCCTTGTCATTACCAGTGCCATCCCTAGTCCAGACGCGCTCGATCGTAATGGGGTCAACCGAGGGTGGAGGTGGTGGAGGCGGTGGTGGTGGAGGAGGAGGAGGCGGCGGCGGCGGCGGAGGAGGCGGCGGAGGAGGAGGCGGAGGAGGAGGAGGCGGCGGCGGCGGAGGTCCCAGGAGAATAAAGTAGTGGTAGCGGCCCTGGGCAGCGTCGTAGAGGAACTGTGGGCCGGCGGCGACGGCGTTGAAAATTCCGAAGATGATGTTGACGGCCGAAACCACGATGAGCGCACTGGTGACAACGGACAGAGCAGCGCCGGCGAAGAACACTTTGGCGAAAATTTCACTCGAGCAACGGATGACGAGTTCGCCGAGGCTGTGGGCGATCGCGTGGGCCTCGTCTGGTTTGGCGACCACGCTCTTGTCGTGCAGGCCGCCCAATAGGCAGGCGCCGAGGTTCCCAGTGCCGAGGGCGTGGTACACCTGCGCCGCCGTGACGGCCTTCCCGAGATGCTGGGTAAGGAACACCAGCGTCTGCACGCTGATGTCGAGGGCATCGGTGATGTAGCTGACTACCGAGGGGTCGGCTTGCAGTCCGGTCTGCGGCGAGAGGTCTTTGGCGCGGAACACCGCCTCGTCGCCACGGCCCAACACAACGAGTCTGACACCGCCCTGCTGAGCGAGCCACTGGCCGGTCACTGGTCCCAGGTTCCTAATGGCGGGTGCGAGCAGCGGCTGCTTCGCCAGCTCCATGCCAGGGTCCATCAGGACCGCGATGGCCATGCGCCGGTTGTTGACCACCCGCACGACGAGGTCGTCTTTCTCGTCGATGTCGGGGCACCACAGCACCTGGTCGCCGTCGCTGCTGTGCAACCGGGCACGCGCCTTAGCATCCTGCTGACGGGAACACTGCGGCGGATCCACGCCGGCGACCACGTCGAGAAACGTGCCCCGCACCAGCCCATCGACGAAGTTGCTCACCACGTCCCAGTTCCACGCGAATGCCCCCCACCAGGAGAAGTGCGTCGCGTGGACGGTCACGACCCCACGAGCTGGGTCGAACGCCGCCTCCCCAAGAGTCCAACGCTGCCCGGCCTCGTCGAAGTACAGGGCCATCGGGATGAACTCGTTTGCCTGCATTTCCGGCGGGGTGGGACCGACCGCGAACTCCAACGTGGCCTCGCCGACGAGCTTCGCACCGTCCAGCTCCAGCTCGATGCTCGGCCCCAGTGGGGTGAACACCTCGCCTGGGGCGGGCGCCTCGGCGTCGTTGCGGCGGACGCGCAGTAGCCCGTCCTGGTCCAC
This sequence comes from Egibacteraceae bacterium, assembly GCA_050743125.1. GTDB lineage: Bacteria > Actinomycetota > Nitriliruptoria > Euzebyales > Egibacteraceae > JBOGEB01. Next base: position 1,385 of record JBOGEB010000292.1, on the reverse strand, counting down.
GGCCCCAGCGGGGATGCGCACTGAGAACCCCCCGCCCAAGTCGAGCCGCCCTCCTCCGGCAACCGTGACCGGCGACGTAACCTCCTCGCCGTCCACGAGCATCTCCGGGAGTGCCTCTACGGCCCCGCGGCGTCCTCCCCGAACGTGCGGCCACAGCAGCACTCCGGCAACGAGTACCCCTACCATCCCGGCCGCGACCAGCCAGATTCGCCAAGAACCGGCTAGGTCGGGAGGTGCGAATCGGCGACGCACCGATTCCGGATACAGCCGATCACGACGGAGTCCCCGCACGCCCTGTCCTCTCCGCGCCCGCTCTCTAAAACTAGTGTTCAGTCGCAGAAGTCTTTTTAACGCACAAACGACACAAACTACGCCCTGACCAGGGATAACGCTGACATCCTGCCCGGCCTAGACATTCAAACGATTACAGCGACTGGACACTAGATACTAGATATACCTTGAGTTTCGCGGTTATGCGGCTGCTTGTTTCCAGGCCAGGCGTACGGCGGCGATTTCTTCAGATGTGGGCTGTTCAGGCTTGAGTTTCGCAGTTTTGGGGTGCGTGGGGGTGGGCAGCGCGGCGGGAGGCGCGATACGTACGAGATGCGTGACTTGAGGGGACAAGCGAGGAAGCATCAGCGGTTGACAACAACCGACTCCTGAACAGCGACGGTGCCGCTGATGCTTCCACACCTGAGTCCACCCGCCTGTCTGACCGCCCTGCTGGGCGCGTTCGGGGGCTGTTTCACCGCTCCCACGTTCGCCACGTTCGCCGCGCTGGCCACCGGGTTCGTGCGCCAGACCGCAGCGCACACCGTGTGCGGCATGCCGACCGGCGCCGGGCTGGAACGGGCATGGCACCACAGCCGCGCGCACCGGTTCCTCTCGCAGGCGAGATGGTCCGCCGACGCCCTCGGGCTGGCGCTGGCCGACCTGATCGTCGCCCACCTCGTCCCGCCAGCCGCGGCGTTGGCCGTCGCCGTCGACGACACCCTGCTCCGCCGGGCGGGCCGCAAGGTCCACGCCGCCGCATGGCGCCACGACGGCTCCGCCGAAGGCCCGCGCAAGATCGCATGGGGCAACAACTGGGTGACCGCCGGACTCGTCGTCCACCTGCCGTTCCTGACCCGCCCGGTGTGCCTGCCCGTGCTGCTCCGCCTGTGGAGACCGAAAGGCGTGACCAAGCCGGTGTCGGCCCGCCAGCCCGTCGACACGCTCGCCGGCCGCTGCCCCGACCGGAAGATCCACGTCGTGGCCGACGCCGCCTAATGGGGGTATACCGGGTCGAAGTAGGGTCCGGGTCCGAGCCGCCGGGTGGGTGAGCACTAACGCCGCCAGAGCTGATGTTTGAGCGCTGTAGTCAGACCGTGCCCCTGCCCGGATGG
>JBOGEB010000291.1:0-3843 GCA_050743125.1 Egibacteraceae bacterium | reverse complement strand
CGTTGCTCCGTGCCGGTGGCGCGGCGGCGTTTCCGTTCGGCGCCTCCTCCGGGGTGGAGTGGCCGCGGCTTGCCCGGGCGGTACAGGCGCCGGAGCGTGTCGACGCCGAGATCGTGGGCTACCTGCAGCGCGTCCTGGAAGAGCACGGCGCTGTCGACAATCTGCGTGGCGGGCGTCACCTTGTCGAGGTGGTGGCCGCGCAGATGCGCTTTGTCGACCATCTCCGCAGGGGCGCGCGTGGTGAGGTGCGCGACGAGCTGCTCACGGTCGCGGCGCGGTACGCGGAGTTCGCCGGGTGGCTCCACCACGACGCGGGCGACGCCCAGGCCGCGACGTACTGGTCGGACCGGGCGATGGAGTGGGCGCAGGAGGCCGGCAGCGACGTGTGCGTCTCCTCGATACTGTCGGAAAAGAGCAATCAGGCCAAAGGTCAGGGTGACGCGGACCGTGCGATCAGTCTGGCTCGGGCGGCGCAGCGGACGGTCGGTCCGCTGCCGCCACGGACGCGCGCGGTGGCGGTGCAGCAGGAGGCGCAGGGGCACGGGCTGGCGGGCGATGAGCTGGCCTGCCACAGCCTGTTCGACGGGGCCTTGGAGCTGCTCGCGGTCGCCGAGCGCGATCAAGACCCGGGGCCAGGACGCTGGTGCACCGAGGCCCACATCGAGATTCAGCGGGCGACGTGTTGGCTGCGCCTCGGGCGTCCACAGCAGGCCATCGGCTTGTTCGAGCGTCAGCTCGCTGTCCTGCCCGCCCGCTATTACCGGGATCGCGGCGTGTACCTGGCCAGGCAGGCGATCGCGCATGCCGCCAACCACGACCCGGACCAGGCGGTGGCGGTCGGCCACCGGGCGCTCGCGGTCGGCCGGGAGACCGGCTCGGCGCGGATCTTCGCCGAGCTCCACCGGCTCGACACCGGGCTGGCCGGCTGGCCTGATCTGGCCGCAGTCGCCCAGTTCCACGAGGCCCTCTTGGCAAGCGTGACCGCTCCTTCGATGTCGGCCCAGCTGTAGGCCGCATCCGCCGAGCAAGAGGATTCGGACCGGTAACGCTTGAGGTCGGCTAGCTCTCGCCGCCCGCTCCTCAGACAAGTCACAAGGTCCCTAACATTGCTGGGTCGGAGCCGACCCTCGGCCCTACGCGACAGCAATATCACGAAGCGAACTGCCCGCATGGAACTTCAGCAAATCGGCACCGGCCATCCCGCCGTCAAGCAGGTCTTGGCCATCCAGAACAACACCGCGCCGAACCGGCACCGGCTGTTCGTCGCCGAGGGCCTGTGGGCCAACAACGTCGTGCTCGAGACGGGTCTCGAGGTGGACACCTTCTTCTGGTGCCCGGAGGCGATCTACTCGGACGAGGCCGAGAAGCGCAGCGAGCAGCTCGCGCAGCGCGCCCGGCGCGCGTTTCGCGTCTCGGAGAAGACGCTCCAGCGCATGTCGGAACGCGGCAACCCCGACGGCCTCATCAGCTTGGCGCACATGCCCGAATGGCACCCGGAAGAGATCGAGCTTGGGAAGTCCGCGCTGGTCTTGGTGACCGACGGCATCGAGATCCCCGGCAACCTGGGCACGCTGATCCGCACGCTGGACGCCTGCAAGGCCGACTGCTTGATCATGACGAACCGCCGGACCCGCATGAGCCACCCTAAAGTCCTGCGCGGCAGCCAGGGCATGAGCATGCGGGTGCCCTATATCGAGTTCGAGGACCCCAAGGATGCGATCTCCTGGCTGAAGAGACGACGCTTCAACGTCTACCTCGCCGACACTGACGACAGCGTGAACTACCGGTGTCTGGACTACCGGGGGCGGACCGCGATGGTCGTCGGGAGCGAACGCTACGGGATCTCCAAGCCGTGGCACGAGGAGGGCTTCACCTGCGTCGGCGTGCCGATGCTCGGCTATGCCGACTCCCTCAACGTCTCGGTCTCCGCGTCGATCCTGCTGTACGAGGCCCGCGCCAAGAAAGAGCGCTGGTAGGTGCTCAGCCGACCGTTCCCAGGTCGAACCGCTGCGGCATCGCCGGGTACGCCTCGGCGAAGAACCTCAGGAACTCGTCCATGTCGAACGGCAGGAAGTCGCACGGGTCGTTGTCGGCCGCGTGAGGGTTGGACTTGCAGAACAGCTTGCCGCCACAGATGCCGACGTTGGTGCAGCTTCCGCACTGAGGGTCGTCGAACGGATTGTGCGCGGTGATGACGGAGAAGATTTCCTGATGCCTACCGATGTCCTCCAGCAGGTTGTCCAGTGAGCCCGCCGGAGAGTGGAAGGCGTCGCATACGGCGAGGCGCCCGTCCGCAGTGACCTTCAGGTTATAGGGCGTGTAGGCGCTGCAAGGGGCGAACGTCGGCCGAGGGAAGTCTGTGACGGTCTCCCCGTGCTCCACTTTCAGCTTGATCAGCTCTAGGTACAGCTTCTTGAGCTGCTCGCGGGTCAACGTAGGGACCAGCACGTTGTAGTCGTAGTTGACCGTGTTATAGAGGTCGAAGTCGGTGTAGCGGACGCCGAGCCCCTTCACCATACGGTAGACCTCGGGGACGTGCCGGGTGTTGAAGGCGTTGGCGTTGAACCGGATGGCCAAGACCGTCTCGTACTGGTTGAAGTGCTCGACGTGGAGCTTGATCTTCTTCAGGATAAGGTCGTAGCTGTCCGCCCCGTTGTGGCGGATCCTCACGGTGTCGTGGTCGGCTTTGTTGGTCAGCGTGATCGAGATGGCGTCCATATCCCGAATGACGCCTTCGTCCAGCAACATGCCGTTGGTGTCGATCTGGGTGTGCAGTCCGACTCCTACCCGATCAGCGAGACGGCGCGTTCTCCCGATCGCTGCGAGGATTTTCTTCTTCTGCATCAGCGGCTCACCGCCGATGAACCGCATCGCGATGTCAGTGATCGGCCGCTTGCCGCTGGTGATGACGGCCTCGATGTAGCGCTGGATGCGCTCGATCGTGTCGTCGGTGATCGCCCCTGGCTTCCGGTAGCTGTTCTGGTAGCAGAACGTGCAGGCCAGATTGCATTCCTGCGTCAGCTCTACCGTGATCGCCAGAAGGGCGTTGTTCTGCTTGCTGCGTAGGTAGCGCTCCCGCGCGACGGCCTTCTCGTCCAAGTCTGCGGGGACGAGGAAGCCGCTGCGCTCCAGCTCCTCGATCTGGTCGTTGTCCAGCCGGCCGACGTCATCCGAGGCGAGGGCCTGGGCGGTTTGCTCATCGACGAGGGCGACGCTACCCAGAACTTGTTGAACAGCACGGTCTTGGCCGGGTCGCCGGTCGCGGTGTGGTGGTTGTAATAGGACGGCTTGAGAATAATCATCGCCCTCCTCCGCTGTCGCGCTGCGGCCGACGACCTATGGTGATCGACGTCTACCGCTCGCTGATCTCCTCAGGGGGTTCCGGCTCGGCCTCCCGCTTCGCCCTGATCGAGTTGTCGGAAGACGAACCCTGACAGCCCCCGCAGGTCGTGGGCTTCAACGTCTGGCCCTTGAGATCAACCAAGACCGTCATCTTCACCTCCGAGGCACAGCGAGATCTTGTTTGAACGCTACGTAGGCCCTCGAGATGTCCATACTTCTTTTGGGTGTGGGCCTGCATGACCCGGACCAGGCGTGCCGGTTCCAGGATCTCCAGGGTCACGAACCAGTCGATGTGGCGCGCCAGCGTCCGCGGGTCCCACGTGGTGCCGTCGATGCCGCCGTCAATAGGAGGTACCGGCCGCGACATCTCCATAGCGTGTGGCTGTCCGCCAGGCCGTGCTCGTCATGGCCGGCTTCCGCCTTCGGCGTTCCGCCGGCGCTGTCGGTTGCGGCGGAGGGTGCGCCGCTCGTCGTCGGTGAGGCCGCCCCAGATGCCGTCCT
>JBOGEB010000290.1:0-3895 GCA_050743125.1 Egibacteraceae bacterium | reverse complement strand
TCATGGGTACGCGATGCTCGTGCAGCGCATCCGCGGGGTCCGCACCCGCTTCCCCGAGCCCTGGGCCGACCTCCCCTGCGTGCGCAAGCTCGACGAGCGCCTTGGCCTCCGCCGCACCGCCTGACCCCCGCCTGTGGTGGCGCGGCTACTGACGGCCAGACGGAGTCGGCAGACCTCCGCTGTCACAAAAATGATCTTGCGAACTGGAATGATCAGTTCTTGTGTTGACAAGCAAAGCGGGCGCAATGAGCTTTCTTCTTGACAAGCAAACACAACCAGCGGTAAGACTGGCGGTGATGGTTGGAGACGGCGACGAGACGATGCCTGTCCGGGTCCGGCGGGAACGGATCCGGGAGATGCTGCGCGAAGAGGACTTCGTCCAGGTCACGGAACTCAGCAAAAGGTTCGGGGTCTCTGAGGTGACGGTGCGGTCCGACCTCGACGCGCTCGCCGACCGCGGCGACATCAGACGGGTCCGCGGCGGTGCGATGCCGCGGCTGACGCCCCCGATGGCGGAGCGGCCCTTCGAGCAGGTGGCTGGGGAGTACGCCGCCGAGAAACAGGCGATCGGCGAGGCTGCGGCCCAACTTGTGCACGACGGGGAGACGATCATCCTGGACGTCGGCACCACCACCACGGCCGTCGCGCGGGCGCTCGTGGCGCGTACCGACCTGCGCAACGTCACCGTGTTCACGAACAGCCTGACGACCGCGCTGGAGCTTGAGTCGGCGGTCCCCAGGCTTATGGTCGTCGTCACCGGCGGGACCCTGCGACCGCTGCAACACTCGCTGGTGGACCCGCTCGGCGCGCTCGTCCTCGAGCTGGTCAACGTCGATGTCGGCACGCTGTTTGTCGGCTGCAACGGCATTCACCCCGGCCGCGGGATCACGAACATGAGCCTCCCTGAGGCCGAGGTGAAGCGGCGTATGCTCCGCGCGGCACGTCGGCGGATCGTCGTGGCGGACGGCTCCAAGGTCGGCCAGGTGACGCTCGCGCAACTCTGTGACGTCGGCGACATCGACCTGTTGATCACCGGGCCGTCCGCCGATCCCGAAATAGTCAACGACCTGCGCCAACTCGGGCTCGAGGTCACGGTCGTCGAGCTGAAGGAGAACGGGACGTGAGCCACCCACTACCGCGGCACCTGCTCAGGCATGCCGACGGGCGCCGCCTCTACGTGTACGGCGAGCTGCGCGGACGGCTGCCGGCCGGCGAGGCGCCGGCCACGCCGCCGCTGCTGCTGCACCAGCGCTGGGACGCGCTGACCGGCACGTGGGTCGCCATCTCGCCAGCGCGGAACGGCCGTCCCAACCTCGCCGCGCTCCCGACGGCGGATCATGGGGAGTGCCCGCTCTGCCCAGGCGGTCCGGAGGTGCCGTTCTCGTACGAGGCGGCGGTCTTCGAGAACGGCTTTCCCACGCTGGTCGAAGAGCCGCCACCCCCGGAAAGCAGCGATCCGAGGATCGAATGGTCGTTCGGCCGCTGCGAGGTCGTCCTCTACACCGAGGCGCACTCCGGCGGTCTCGGCACGCTCGATCCAGCCGAGGTATGCCGGGTGGTGGCCGTATGGTGCGACCGCTCGCAGGCGCTGTGGGCCGACCCCGAGCACGCCTTCGTGCTCGTGTTCGAGAACCGGGGTGAGGAGGTCGGCACAACGCTCTCCCACCCACACGGCCAGATCTACGCGTTCGGACATCTGCCGCCGCTGATCACCTCCCGAATGGACGTCCTTCGGTGGCACCGAAGAGCCAAGCGCGCGTGCCTGGGCTGCGCTGTCGCCGCCGACGAGGCCGCCAGCGACCGTGTCGTCGTCAAGAACGACGCCTTTACCGTCGCCGTCCCGTTCGCGGCGCGCTGGCCGTACGAGGTCCACGTGCGCGCCCGCCGCCACGGGCTGCGGCGGCTCGGTGACCTTGCCCCCGCCGAGCAGGTGCACCTGGCGGCTGCGCTCCAACAGGTCGTCCAGCGCTATGACGGCCTCTTCGGGCATGAGCTGCCGTACATGATGACCGTGCTCGAGGCGCCTGAGGATGTGGACGACTGGCATCTCGCGGTCGAGTTCCAACCGCCGCACCGCGGCCCCGGCCAGCTCAAGGTCCGCGCGTCCGTCGAGACCGCCACCGGCATGTTCATCAACGACACGCTGCCGGAGGACAGCGCCGCGGAGCTCGCCGCGGTAAAGGTCGAAGAGGTGTCCTGGGCCGACGTGTCGATCCCCGAGGTCACCGACTCTACTGAGGAGCAGCCGACCGGCTAAGCACCCGGGTCGAAATAGCGTTGTCGTTTGGCGGTGTTCGCCCTTGTGGCCAGGGTTCGTCACGTATGCGTGACGAACCCTGGCCGTATGACGATTCCTGGCCACAGCGCTGACATGCGTCACGCACGGTCGGAATGGGCTGCTCACGATGACGCTGGGTCTGCTGCAGGCGGACGCGGCGGGGGTCGCTGCGACCAGCGGCCGGCACGCGCTCGAGGCGTGCGGCGCCGGCGCGCCGTGTCACTGCACAGCGGGAAAACAGCAACGTTATTTATGCCCAAGCTCTAACGGGCTTCGCCCCAGCCCGACGAGGCGTGCGGGCGGACAGGGAGGTGGCCGTGCGGGGCGGCTGTTGTGTGCAGCATCCGCGATGTAGGCGTCGTGAATGCTGCACGCTCATTGACTCGACCCCCTGGTCGCTGGCTTGTCTGGGCTGCTGACCAGGGAGCCGAGGGAGACGGGAGGCACGCCAGTGCTGCTCCCATCACCGCTCACGGTACGCCCCCCACGTGAGCACATTCAATCTCTCCTCCGTGATCCCTCGGCCTCTCCAGCAACCGCTGGGCGGCGCGGGGGACGTCCTCGCCCAGGGTCGCGACTCGCTGGTCTCGAAGCCTGCGCACGGCGAACCAGATCTTGGTTTTGGCAAGATCACGTTCCGTGTTAGAAACGAAACACAACGGCCACCGATACGATCATTAATGCCTTATATCCTGATGAACGTGGACGAGGGAGACACCATCGAGGCTTGGAAAAGCCTTATGAATCGGCAAGACCAGCTTTCTGCTTGACAAGGAAACGTAACCCTGCGATAAGAGTGGTGTAGGAGACGCCGACGTGTCGGCTCACAACTTGCGAATGACTCGGCCCCCTGGTCGCTGGCTTGGTCTGGGCGCTGCTGACCGGGGGCTGAGGGAGACGGAGGTCGCACATGCTTCTTTCGTACTAGGGGCTGCACCCTGCTTGGGGCGGGGATCATCCTCTTTTGGATCTTGGTTGCGTTTGGGTCTGTGGCCCTGGCGCGAACCGGCCTCATGCTGGGGGCGGACGTGACCAGGGTGCTCCTCGCTTCTGTGTTCGGCATCGTCAATGCTTTTTGGCGCATGCTGTTCTGCCACTACCGTCACCGGAAAGACGCCCCCAAGCCAGCGGGCACCCGCTTTTCCGGATGAGACGAGCGGACCCGCCGCCGGTCATCCGTTGATCGGCGGCGGCCGTCCCTGCGCGGTAGGCGCGTCCCGACCGTTGACGCCGCCGTAGCCCGCCCAGGCCCTGAGCGCGTGTCTGAGAACCCGCCGAGCGACCGTTCCCGAGCCTGGGACGCTGCGGTCGAGCGGGCCGGCAGCGCAGTTGAGCGGCAATTTCCCGCTCATCGGTGAGAACGTTGCAGGCCGGGCGAGGTGCCCACGTCCCCACAGGCAATAATGCCGCGCTCGGCGTTGGCGACAGAGTCGACCGGGGTTGCTTGACGATCTCGCTGGCGCTACGTCAGCCGTTGTTTCGTCCCGGTTACCCAATTCTTCAGCTGCCGTTCTCGCAAGTAGTAATTGTGTCCCGCGATTGTGCGCAGGGGTTCGAGGCCGCGCTCCAAGGGCCGCTCGTCGGCATTGTGGACAGGCTCGCTCATCGTGGGATCGG
>JBOGEB010000289.1:0-3905 GCA_050743125.1 Egibacteraceae bacterium | reverse complement strand
GCCGAGCGGATCCGGGACCGCGCGTACTACCTGTCCTGGGCGGTCAAGGCGCACGTGGACAACCACGACCCGGAGCAGGCTGCTGTCATGGCTCACGAGACCGCGCGCATCGCCATCGGCGCCGGCTCCGGCGTCGTCCTCGAGAAGCTGCGCGGCTTGCACGCAGCGCTGAGCGAGACGCACAAGGACGTGCGGGCCGTGCAAGACCTCGGCGACCTGCTCCGCTCACCCAGCGGTCGCGCTATTCGCCGGTAGAGCCCAGCGTTTCGAGCAGCCGGGCGTTGCGGTCGCTGTCGTGGCTCAAAACGATCGAACGGCTGGGCAGCTGGGCGAGCCTCGCGCGGGTCCGCTGCCGTGCGTGCTCGCATAGTGCTGGACAGGAGAGCGCGAGCTGAAGGAAGTCGGGGTAGCGCTCCTCGTCGCTGCTGAAGAAGTCCGTCCCGCAGACAGTGCGGGCCGCCGGGCGCAGCGCCGGCCGCGCAGCAGGGTCAAGAAGGGGGAACAGCAGCGTGGTGGCGCGGCCTGTGCGCTCCAGACGCAAGCCGAGCCAGTCCACGAGCTGATGAGGGAACACTTGCGCTTTCAGCTCGTGGCCACGGTCGTCCCAGAGGGGCTGGCGGTCGCCGGCCCCCAGCGCTGCGGTGACCCGCGGGTGCTGCGTGGGATGCAGTCGCTGCCCACGCCACAGCCGCTGCTGGACCACGCCAAGCAGTCCGAGGGCGTGCAGCAGGCCGAGGCCGATGGCGGCTGCGGCTGGCCAGGGCAGCACGTCGATGCCGGCCTCGTCTGGTCGAACGAATACGCGGTCGTTGGCGAGCAGGCTCCAGCCGGCGCGCTTGGCGAGCAGCAACGCGGTCGTGGTCTTGCCCGAGCCTTTGTCGCCGAGCATCAACAGGCAGCGGTCGCCCCTGACCACGGCGCTGGCGTGCAGGATCGTCCAGCCGTCACGTTGCAGAACCGCTCTGGCTGCCTCTCGAACCAGGCGGGCCGCGGCCAGGTTCAGCGCCTCCTGCCCGCAACCGATCAGAGTGATATGCCCCGACGCGGGATCGACACGGTAAGCGATCCGCTCGGCCTCGTTGACCGCCTCCACCGATCCGTCCGGCTTGCGGGCGGCGCGCACGGCGGCCTTCGCGAACTCGAACATCTCATGGGATGCGTGTTGCACCTGATCCTGGATGCTGGCGTAGCGGCGATCGTCGACTCGGGCGAGGACCAGACGATCATCGACTGAGGATGTGCCGCGTGCGTCGGGCTCAGCGTCTTGACTGCGCCACCAGTCCCCGAAGTATTGGGCGCACCATTCGGTCACGCTCGCGGTGTCGCTCATGACCGTGACTGCCGCGGAGCACACGCTGATGCGGGTTGCTGCTGTTGGTTGCGTCATATTTTCAGCTGTCCTTCTTCGGGCTAGAGCTGGCGCCAAAGACGCTGGTAGATCTCTTGGAGCTTGGTGTCGCTGGCGTTGAACTGCCGGGCCTCCGAGGGGCTGAGTGGCGGCAGACACGGGATGCCTAGGCCGCTGCTGAATCTCAACCGCACACCGAGGAAGCCGCCACCGTAGGGGCTGGCCAGCTCCTCCATGCCGTCGTCGATCCCGAGGCACTTGCGCAGCGTCGACAGCACGGCACCGGACGGCCCGAACCTCGTTCGTCCCAGCATCCGGGCGATGGCTGGCGAGCGTCGAGCCAGCGCGCAGCGCACTTCGTCCAGGGGCACGGCTGCTGGCTGCCCGGCGACGGTCGTCGCCTGCGCGCAGATGGTCATCGAGTCGCCGTGCTCGCCGATCACACTGCCGGACACCGTGGCTACACCGACGCCGAGCAGCTACGCAACGATCAGCCGGTAACGGGCGCTGTCCAGGTTGGAGCCAATGCCGACGACCCGCTCGCATCCGGAGATCTCGGCGAACAGCCTGGCCATAAGATCTACGGGGTTCGTCACCATCACGATCTGGCCGCTGTAGCGCCGCAACGTGACGGCGATATCGCGGATCAACGGCACGTTCGCATCAAGGCCCCCCATGCGCATGTCCTGGCCCCGGGAGCTCACGAACGGGGCGCGCGCCGCGATCACAATGGCGTCGCAGCCATCAAGCTCGTGCGCAGTACTGGCCGCGGCGGGGATCACCGTCGAGCCTGCGGCGACGCGCAGGTCATCGAGATCGTCTGCCAATGCGGCCGCCTCGTCCATCGACCGCGAGACCAGGACCAGCTCGTTGCACAATCCCTCGGCGACGACCGCCGCTGCGACAGCCCGCCCGACTGCGCCCGCACCGATCACGCCCACGCTGGACACAACGGTTGCCGCGCCAGTAGCCCTCATGGTGGTCAACGGTTCACGGCTCCAATGATTGCCTGGAGCCCTCGCTGATAGGCGGTATCGGGGTCATCCGTCGACAGTCCATCCAAGACCTCGTCCAGCACGCCGCAGACGGCCCTAGTGCGTTGAGCGGCCACGCGCATGAGCGGGGGTAGCGGCAGGCCGGCGGTCTGGCGCACCGACAGATAGCTGCTCGAGATGTTCACTGCATCCATCGCCCACAGCAGGAGCGTCTCGCGAAGACGCTTTCGCCACGCATTGCCCGCAAGCGACCGTAGGTTCGCGGTCACGAATCGGTCCAGCCCGGCGACGATCGGCCGCGCTCGGGAGGCCGCTGGCCGTGTCGCCACTACCAGCAGCGTGACTCGGCTGAGCATCTTCGCGACGTCCACGGTCCCGGCGCAGCACTGCAACCCCGGGTCGATCGCATCGGCCTGGTCCCATCCACGAACAGCACATGCTCGGGCTTGAGGTCCCCGTAGGCGACTTGGTTTTGACCCAGCGCCCCCTCGTCACCCGAGCGCAGGGCGGAAAGGCGCTCCACGACATCCCGGAGCAGCTGCGACACGGTCGGCTGTGCGCCAGGGGGAAACCAGCCTGTTCCGAGCTGGTTCAAGTAGGCGATGCTGTCCGGCGACCTGAACTTGCGTTGGAACACCGAGGGGATGTGCGTGTGCGGCGTCTCGGCCACGGCTGATCCGCTCACCCGTCCGGCGAGCCCCTCGACCCGAGTGAACGCGAGCAGCTCGTCAGACAGTGATGCGAACATGACCTGTGGGCTCTTCGCCCCGGCGAGCAGCGCGGACGTGAGGCTGGTGCACTCATTCATGAAGGGCGTGATGAGCACGCCCTGGCGATACACCACCGGATCGGGAACGCGCAGAGGCGTCCAGCGGGCCAGCAGCTCGAGCTGCTCCGCCTCGCGTGCGAGCAACGTCCCAGGGCGCTGGAGGTACTGTCGTTGACCTGCAAGCACTTCGGGCCAGGCTCCCCGCGTGCCACGCAGGACCGACACCAACGATGTGCCCAGGAAGCTGTACTTCGCGCAGAACCTCTCCCTATCCACGCAGACAACCCGCACATAATTGGTGATGCTCGGCAGCTGCGGCCCGAGTCGCGCAACACACGACGGCCAGAGCTGTTCCGCGACGGCGGTGATCTCTGCGGAAGCGTGACTGAATAACTGAGCGGCGACTGGAGGCGTCCCTCGTTCGAGGCCGAGATCAGTCGCACATGCAGGCAAGGAAACGCCCATGGGTCGCTCGCGCATATCGAGATCCTGCAATCGGCCGGGATCGGCGGGTCCGGATTTTGTCGAAGCGGACCAGCAGAAGCCACCATTACCCGTTCATCTTCCTCGGGGACGATCTGTCCGCGGCAATCACGTTGCGATGCTGGAGACTCCGGTGTGAGCGTTCTCTCGCGTGTTACCAGACAGCTATGCCGGTCGTGGATGTCGGTATGCGCTGGACGCATGCCAGCCAGGACGCGCCCGGACGTAGGCTGCTCCGACCGGGGGAGGAGGCACCGTCACGACGATGAGCGGCAACCGGCCGGTTCGCTACTGCAGTTGTTGCGGGGCG
>JBOGEB010000288.1:0-3924 GCA_050743125.1 Egibacteraceae bacterium | reverse complement strand
CGTGTGGTGGTCGAGGTCGTCCCAGTCGACGGCGGCGAGGGCGTCGAGCAGCGGCGCGAGCGCGTCGACAGCCTGTTGCGCCGCCGTGTCCTGGTCCACCATCGTATCGAACATATGTACGATTATGTCAGGGCTGTGATGGTTGCGCAAGGACGTTCGGCAGGTCGTCCTCGTCCCGGCGGACGCCTGGCTCGAAGGTCTCGGCAACGCCGTGGTGCACCGACCTGCCCTGCGTCGAGCGAGAGCTTGGGGGGGGGTCCGACGCCTCACCGGTCTGGCTGGTCCCGAGACATTGGGCACGCAAGGCCGATCGCGATCCGCCCACTCCGGCTGCTCCAGGAGGGCCAGGATCGTCGGCTGGGTCAGCGCATACTGGGCCGGAGGGCGGATGAACGTTGTTGGAGCTTGAGGTCTGCGACTACGAGGGGCCGACGCGGTGGCGGCTGACCGAGCCGGGCGGCCGGTTCCTCGCTGATCATCAGGTCAGCCTCGACAGGGGGCGGCGGAGTGTGAGGCGTTCACCGATCTGGACGGGTATCTGCGCCGGTACGCGACGCCGGATCGGCGGCGGGCGAGCGAGGCCGAGATCGTCGATCGGGTGGGACGCTGGATCGGCGAGGAGGTGCTCGGGCCGGTGGGGCCGGCGCTGGTGGCCGAGGTCCTGGTCACGGTGCGGTCAAGCTGCCGGCCGAGGCCGGGGTGTTGGGTTACTGCCCGTTGGAGCTCGCCTGGGCCAGCCGGGTCCGAACTTGCGGGGTCAAGGAGGCGTTGGCGAGCCGGTCGGTCAGCGTGCGTGCGCGGGCGATGGCAGCGCGGACGGTCTCAGCGTTCGGGTCGGCGTGATACTCGCTGGCCAGGTGGGTGGCGACCTGCTCGGCGGCCTCGACTGCGGCCAAGTCCAGGCTCGGCCGGCCGCCCAGCCGCTGCCCCGGCGCGACCAGCGGTCCGACCGGCAGCAGCGCCGCGCCGACGACCTTGACCCCGTCTTTGAGGAGCTTGCGGCGTTCCACTTCGGCCCTCCTCCGCGCCTTGGTCGCCCACGTCCAGTTGCGGGCCGCCTGCGAGCTGTGACCAAGGCCGAACTCGCCAATCGAGACGACCTCGAAGTACGCGTGCAGCGCGCACGGCTCGTGCTCACGGGCCTTCCAACTGAGCAGCCTGTGCAAGGGCTGGAAAACGAAGATTCGCGTGCACGACCTCCGGTCGGCCAGCGAGGCGACGGTGCGCTGCGGAGACTGCGGCGTCCACTGGCACGCCTGCGCGGACACGCGGCCCGGCCCAGCGACGGGCGCTGATGTGGATGTCCTCATCGCGTGGCGGCCGGGACGGGTAGAGATGCCTCACCGCCTTCATGGCCGTCACGCCCCCGATGCCGGTGGCCAGCTCGCGGATCCATAGGGCTGCCCGTGTTCGGTGACAGCGGCGGCGCATCGACTCCAGCACGCTCGCGAAACCCGGCGAGCAGCTCCATCAGCAGCCGACGCGCTGTGCTGCGGCACCCAGCCCAGCTCGTCCTGCGCCCGACTGGTGTCCATCAGTGGCACTCCCAAAGCGAGGTCAACCCAGCCGGCGGGGTCGGCTGCAGCCGCCACGTGAGCGCAGTTGCCCCACGGAGCGCTCAAGCCGGCACCCTCACGGTCCGAGCACCGAGGAGGCGCGCGATTTTCCGCATATCGAGCACCGGCTCCGCCGCAATGTCGAACGCGCCGCGAACGGGCGAAGCAGCGCTGACCGGTAGGCCTGCCCGACGTCGCCAGCATGGCCGGCCTGGAATCGCAGCCCAGGCACGTGCGACTCCTGGCCGTTACAGCTGACGTTGTCGAACAGAGGCTCAGACGGCCACGACATCAACAACACCGTCGAGGCCGGTGAAGTCGATGGGATTCCGGGTCACCACCGGAAGACCGTGCGCGACGGCGACCGAAGCGATCAGGAGATCGGCGAACCGACGCCGAACGGCGGCTCGGCCCGCAGCACGCATCGCTGCAAACACTCGGCCGTAGGCGCGGGCCGCCTCGGCATCAAACGGGAGCGGCTCGAAGGTGGCTTCCGCCCACTGGAGCCGCTGTTGCCGCACGGCCCGCTCGACCGGGTCGTCGGTGGCGTGCGGTCCAGCGGCGAGCTCAGCGAGGGTGATCGACGCAATCGCCAGCTCATTGGGGAGCGCGCCAGGGTCGATGATCGGCAGGTCGATCACCGCGGAGGTGTCGAGCAGGCCGCGGAGCGACGACATCACTGCGGCACCGTCTGGTCGACGACGGCGTCAAGATCGGCTCGGAAGCGGGCAGGGTCGATCTGCGGGGCATGGCGGAGGGCAGCGCGCAGTTGGTCACGGCTGACGAAGATACGCGTGCGCACCGGGCGCAGCTCGGCCACGGGGACGCCGTTGCGAGTGACGATGAACGTCGCTCCCGCCTCGACGGCCCGCATGACGCCACCGCTGTCGTTGCGGAGCTCTCGTTGGGTGATGGTCCGAGTCATGAGCACATCGTAGCACCGGTGCTACAACAGGCCTATTGCCCGGCTCAACACGCGTGGCGTGCCTCCTTGCATTCGGCGGACCAATGCGTGGCAAGCCCGCCAGGCGATCAGGAAGCGGAGCACAGCCTCCTCACGACGGCGACCTCTGGAGAGCCTGCCCGAGCGGCATGGTCTCGCAGCTCGGTCAGCACCTCTTGGTCACTCCAGCGTGGTTTGGGACGTTGCCATGCAGAGTTGTATGCGTTCCAGCGACAGGATTCGCCCATCTCACCACCGCTCACGCCGCTGGCGGCAGCTCCTGGGCTGCCACGCCGCGACCGGGGCCGTCGGCGCGGTCAGCCTGCGGATCTTCTCTGCTGCTGGGGCGGTCGACGGGCACGGCGATACGGATCTGAGCCGGATCATCCCCAAAGCGCTCGACGTGGCCGCCGGCCGCGCACCGCACTTCGAGGTCTGACGGCGACGGCTCCGCTGTCCGCGAGTTCACCCACGTCGCGGACATCGCCGACGCATTCCTCCTCGCCCTGGACACCGCCCACGCCGCGCAGCACCAGGTATTCAACGTCGGCACAGGAATCGGAATCAGCGTCAAAGACATCTTGACCACCGCCGAGGCCGTGACCGGCAGGCCGCTCACGGTCGTGGCACGGCCGACCCAGAACGAACCCGCCGCGCTCATCGCCGACACCCGACGGCTCCGCGAGGACCTTGGGTGGCGACCCAAGCATTCGACGATCCGGCAGATCATCGCTGATGCCTGGGAAGCAGTTGCTTGATGCACAGGATGGGCGTCACTTACGCGGAACGCCCGTCGGTGTATTGGGTCGGAGCGACTCGGGCGGGGATTGGCCGACCGATGGGCCTGCCCCAAGGCGTTGCTCAACGAGCTCTCCAAGCCCGAACGCGTTGCCGGTGGCGTTGTCGATGTCCTCAGCGTTGCTGCGGGCGGCCTCTGCGTACTGCTCGCGCTCGGTCTGGTCGTCGGCTGTGTGACAGGCGCAGATCGCGCCCATGACCCAGAAAGCTCCAAGCACGATGTCGAGCGTGGCCGACTGATCCTCGGCGAGCTGCAGGGAGTCGCCGGTCTCCTTGGCCACCTGAAGCAGCTGCGCCATGGCCGCAGCAACGAGCTCGTCGTCCTCGGCCGCGGCGCAGCGGCTGCGCGCCTCCCCGACGGTGAGCGCGATGATCTGTCGGACGAGGAAAGGATCGGTTGCGAGACCGAGGGTGAGGGCGACCCCCCAGTCCGCTCCGGCCTCGTGAGATCCGTGGGCTAGGCGATGCTGGCCTCGGTACGCGAGCGTGGCCGCCAGTGAGTAACGGTCAGCGATCTCGTCGTAGATGTTCAGGGCTGCGGCGAATGCCTCCTCGGCGGCCTCGACGCTGTCCTGGATGGAGTGGAAGCGGCCCAGCGCCTGGAGGGTGTTGGCCTCGCCGAGCCGG
>JBOGEB010000287.1:0-3940 GCA_050743125.1 Egibacteraceae bacterium | reverse complement strand
GACGGCACGGGCCGCGTGAGGACCCCACGGAACCGGGTCGCGAGGTGCGCGACGTTGTCGAGCCGGAGCAGCCACGGGTCGGCGTCGGCCTCCAGCCGGGCGCACAGGGGATGCAGCGCCTGGCGGACCGAGTCGACGGCGAGCTGGTGCTCGGCGCGGTCCTTGGCCGAGGCGAGGAGCGCCTCGCCGAGGCGCTCGTCCTCTCCCGGGTCCCGGCCCCGCCTGGTCGAGCCCGCCAACGGCACCGACTCGACCGCGGTCCAGGTCCGGCGGACGAGCAGCTCGGGCGTGGCCCCGACCAGCCCGCGGCACGCGAACGCGAAGCAGTCAGGGAACCGCTCGGCGAGCCGGTGCACGAGCGCGCGCGGGTCGAGCGGCTCTTCTGCCCACACGAGCACGTCCCGCGCGAGTACGACCTTGGCGAGCTCGCTGGCGTCGATGGCGCGGAGCGCGGCGTCGACCGCCTCCATCCAGCGTGTCTCCGGGATCGACGCCCCCGCGTACCGGATCCGCCCCGGCGCGGGCAGCGCCTGCGGCGGACCGACTTGTGCGCGCCCCTCACCGATCACGGTCACCCAGGCCCGCCCGCCCCGCCGGCCGAGCACGATGCGCGGCAGGACCAGCGCCGAGCCGTCGCTCGCGGGGTCGAACGCGAAGCTCCCGAACGCCACCGGACCTGTCCCCGGCAACCGGACCTCGTCGGTGACCTCGGCCTGGCTGCACAGTGCGGCCAGCGCCGCCGAGGCGCGGGCGAACCGACCAGCACCGCTGCCGACCTCGATCAAGGCCGTTTGGCCCCACCCGACCAGGCCCTCGCCGCGCCGGATCCACGCGAACCCGGCAGGGTCCGGCAGGCGCGGGACGAGGTCGCCGGGGTCGGCGACCTCGACGGTGCGCGCGGTCAGCGTTGTGGCGCTGGTCCTCACGGCGACCGGGAGTCCCGCTCGATCCGGGCCCGCGCGGCCGCGAGGAGGCGGCGGCGGAAGTGGTGAGCGACGACCGCGCTGGCGGCGGGCAGCATCGCGTGGAGCGCGTCGACCATGCGCTGCGAGGCCTCCTCGTCGCAGGCCGCCGACCCGCGGATCGGGTCACGGACGTAGCGGGCGAACAGGTCGACGGCGTGCTCCGCGATGGCCTGCATGGCCTCGTCCTGACGGCGAGCGAGCGCGAGCAGCTCGCTGAGCGGCACCCCGGCTCCCAGCAGCGCGAGCCCGGCCCGCACCGCATCGACGTCGGCGGTGGTGTAGGGCCGGTCGCCGTCGCCTCTGGGGACGAGCATGCCCTCGCGCTCGGCCGCCTCGAGCACCACCAGCGACATGCCGGTGCGCTCGGCGAGGTCCGCGAGCCCGAGCTGCTCCTCGCTGGCGACGTCCTCGCCCGGCAGCGGGCCGGCGAGCGCGCTGGCGAGCGCCTCCTCGCCGGGATCGAGCTCGCCAGCGTCCAGGCGCGCGATCATCGCCAGCGTGAAGCCGCGCGCCTTCAGGTCGCGGATGCGCTCGACCCGCGTGCGATGCGTCTCGTCGTACCAAGCGACCCGCCCCTCGCGGGTGGGCCGGCCCAGAAGCCCCTTCGCCTGGTAGAAGCGGAGTGTGTCCACGCTGACCCCACAGCGGGCGGCCAGCTCATCGACCCGATAGCGCACGAGTGCCTACTCTACGAGCAGCCACTCACTCGATGCGAACCCCGGAGCACGATTCGCGCATGTCCCAGCGGCTCGAGAACGTGCAGATCGAGGGCTACAAATCCATTCCTTCCATGGATCTGGCTCTACGCCCGATCAATGTGCTCGTGGGGGCGAACGGCGCGGGAAAGAGCAACTTCCTGGAGGTCTTCGACGTCGTTGGCGAGGCGTTGAACCACAACCTGCGAAGCACCGTCGGGAGGCTCGGTGGGGCCGACCGCCTCCTCCACGGCGGGGCCAGGGTCACCGGTGGGATCCACCTGAGGCTGGAGTTCGGCCGCAACGGGTACGAGGCGTGGCTGGCTCCTGCCCAGGTTTGAGCAGGAGCGCTGCTGGGGGGCAGGCGTAACGCACGACACCAGCGATCAGGCTGCGGTCAAGCGCCTGGGTTCTATCGGTGACAACCGCGTCTCCACCGAGACGCGGGCGCAACCTTGCGGCCTTCCTCTACCGGCTCTGTAGAGACCGATGCGGCGAGCTACGAGCGCATCGTGTCGGCTGTCCGCCTCGTGGCTCCATTCTTCAGGGATTTCGCGCTCGCTCGCGACCCGCTGAACGAGCGAAGCATCCGACTCGAGTGGACGCCCACCGCTGGCAGCGGCTACGCGGACGCGCACTCGCTGTCGGACGGCACCCTCCGGTTCATGTGCCTTGCGACGCTGCTCCTCCAGCCGGATCCGCCCTCGCTGGTGCTCATCGACGAGCCGGAGCTCGGCCTCCACCCGTTCGCGATCGTCCAGCTCGCCGACCTCATCGCTTTCCTCCGTATCCGAAGGAACGTTGCAGGGCAGACGGCAAGACGGCAGCTCGGACCCCGCCTTCCTTTGCATCCGAAGGAAAGCTGCCGGTCACACAGCGACGACCAGTCGACAAAGTCCGCAGGCGCGCGCCCTACACTCCGGCAGCGTGAACGTCCTGCCCGATCCCCGGCCGACGCGCGCGAAGGACAGCGCGCTCGTCCAGCAGATGTTTGACCGGGTCGCGCCGCGGTACGACCTGGCGAACACCGTGCTGTCGGCCGGCCAGGACCGGCATTGGCGGCGGGTGGCGGTGCGGGCGCTGGATCCGGCGCCCGGGGCGCTCGTGCTCGACGTGGCCGCGGGAACCGGGATGCTTTCCCTGCAGCTGCGCGCGGCCGGCGCTCGCGTGCTCGCCCTGGACCTGAGCTGGCGGATGCTCCAGGTGGGCGCGCGGCGCGACCGCACGGGGCACGGGGGCCTGTGGTGGTGCAACGCCGACGCGCTCCGCCTGCCGCTCGCCGACGCCTCGTGCGACGGCGTCACGATCGCGTTCGGGCTGCGCAACCTCCCCGACCCGGCCGCGGGCCTTGTCGAGTTCGCGCGCGTGGTGCGGCCCGGCGGCCGGCTCGTGGTGCTCGAGTTCAGCCGGCCGACGTGGGGGCCGTTCCGCGCGGCCTACTCGCGGGCGTTGCGGCGCGGCGTTCCGGCGGTCGCACGGCTGGTCTCCAGCGACCCGGCGTCCTACCGGTATCTGGGGGAGAGCATCCTCGCCTGGCCCGACCAGGAGGCGCTCGGGCGGGTCATCGCCGAGGCTGGCTGGACCGGGGTGCGGTGGAAGCGCCTGTCGGGCGGGATGGTCGCGGTGCACCAGGCGACGCGGCCGAGCACGGGCCACACCGCAACCCGCCGGAGTCAAGCGGAGTGACCGGCTCCCCCGGCTCCGGCGGCCAGCCGCACGTCACGCAGACCGCGCGCCCAGACAACCTCGGCGTGATCGGCCCGCTCATCGCCTAATCACGGTCAGGGGGTTGGGTGCCGTTGTTTCGGCCTGCTTTGTTTCTGCGCCGACGGTGAGCGCGTCGCTCGTCCTCGGACATGCCGCCCCAAACGCCGTCGTTCTGCTTGGTCTGTAGCGCCCATTCCAGGCATTCGTCGATGACCGGACAGCGCCGGCACACGGCCTTGGCCTGCTCGATCTGCGCCAGGGCCTGGCCGGTGGCGCCGACAGGGAAAAACCATTCGGGATCGATGTCGAGGCAGGCTGCCTTGCCGCGCCACGCCTGACGTCCGAACTCGTCTTGAGTGTGTGGGGTATGTGCGGTAGTCATGTCCCGCACTCTGTCGTAGCCGCGTGTCCGCGTGGAGGGTGCCTGCAGGGTTGAGTTCAGGGTCGCAGGGGAGTTGTGATGAGCCGTCATCTGATCGTGGTCACCGAGGCGATGCTGCGCCGGTTGGCGCAGGGGGCCTCCCCCGAGGAGCTGGCGGGTCGGGTCGAGGCCCATTTCCCCAAAGACCGGGG
>JBOGEB010000286.1:0-3990 GCA_050743125.1 Egibacteraceae bacterium | reverse complement strand
CCGTCCGGCTCCACCTGCCGAACCTCGCCTTCGACATCGACACCCCCGACGACCTGCACGCCCTCAACAACCGGCTGCCCCCACCACAAACAGCAGCCAAAAGACTGAACGCAACCCCCGACCCTGGACCGAGGAGCCGCCGACATGCCACAGAGCACGCCCGAAATATGTTCCATGACGTCGGAAGCTGAGCACACGGGCGGTCACAGACGTCGGGAGCGATCCTCCCCCGGCAAGGGGGGGCAGCGGACGCCCCGGTGCCCAATGGGACCCCGCCCGCGCTATTCGGTGAGACCGGCAGACCGAAAGATCGGGACGTAGCGTCCAGTTTCGGGCGGTTCACCGACGGGACGGCCATCCACCTCGATCCAGGCATGTGTGCGGACCGGGTCAGCCGCCACACCAAGGCACCATGTCACCGAGCGACGACGTGCCGCGAGCAGAGCCGTTGCTGCGAGCGAGACCTCGAGGCAGGCGGCACGGCCAGGCACTCGCAGCGTGGCCCAGCGGACGGCCGCGAGGGCGGCAGCCGCCCCTTGCGCAGTGGCTGGGCGCCGGCAGCGGCGCTGAAGCCTGCCGGTGGCGACGGTGAGCCAGCCGAACCGGAGCGTCCGGACAGCCAGACGAGCGCACACCAGCGCGGCAACCGCCAGGACGCGAGCTGCTGTCCGTGGTCGGCCAGGTTGCTGAACGGCCATGGGCGTCGCCATGCTCCCAAGGCTGGCGGTGACCACGGGGTTGGCTGGACGGGCAGGCGGGGCCCAAGGCCGCGGGACGCCGGTGGGTCGCAGCAGTCTGCGGGCGACAAGCTGGTGGCCGAGCGCGCGGAGCTCGTCCGGGGGCGCTGGTGTGGCGGCAATGGCGGCATCCAGGTCGCCGGTCTCGCTCAGAGCCGCCCAAAGGGTGCCTGCCGGACCGGGCAGGGCGGTGAGGTCGCCTCGGTCAAGGTCGAGCAGGATCGTGACCGGGCCGAGGTCGGCGGCGGCGACCGTGTCCGGAGCCGTCAGCGGCGTCATCGGTCCGCCCCCCGGGCCGCGGTCCGCTGCCAACCGGTTGGCGGGGCGGCGGGGACGTTGCGCAACCAGACCTCAGCTACGACGACCTGCTCGAATGCGGCGAGCGGCACCTGCAGCCCAGCAGCGGCCCTGTCGATGATCCGGTGCATCGAGCACGGCTCGATGAGCCCCAGGTCGGCCAGCCTGGGCTCATGGAACAGCTGATGCAGGGCGGCGGCGTTGGCGCGGATGCCAAGGTAGTCGTCGGCGGTGAAGTCGCCCTTGGTGCTGCGCTGTAGGACCGATGCGGGGACCAGCCCGATGAGCGCCCGGCTCAGCAGCGGCTTGGCGACCGAAGGTGAGGTACGAGCTGCAGCGGGCACGGACAGGCACGCCCGGACCACCGCGCTGTCCAGGTACGGATTGTGCAGTGGCACGCCGAGGCCCTCAGCGAGCTGGACGTCGGCGCGGGTGGTCCGTCCGTTGGACTGCACCGCCACCAACCCAGCGCGATCCCCACAGCCGAGGGGACCGGTCGCGGCGCCCTCGGCGGCGGCGCAAACCAGGTCGGCGACCAGGTGACGGGCTGTGCGCGGGTACCAGCCGGCAGGCGGTCGATCCGGATACCAAGCGATGAGCCTCTCCCACGCCGACGGTTCGACGGGTGCGGCTTCTGGCGCGGCCAGCGTGTCGGCGAGCGCGTACAGCGCGGCCTTCGGGTTCGTGCGGGCGCTACGGACCGCAGCGCGAGCCAGCGCCAGAGAGGAGCGGTTGCGCAACCGCGCCCACGCCGTGCAGGCCCGCCACAGCCTCCTCAGTCGACTCGCGCGGGCCAGGTCGGCCAGATAGCTCGGCGGGGCGGCGAGGACGGCGTCGCCGCCGTCGCCTGTCAGGTGGCAGTCCGAGCCGAACTCGCGGAGGAGCGCCAATTCGGCGCCGAACCGCGCGATGGTGCTCGTGGACGGGGCAGGCTCGTCAGTCAGCGGGGTCGCGGTGACTGCCGTATACGGAACCGTGTCATCTCCCAGAGGCATCGTGTGATGGTCAATGCGCTCGTCCGCGAACACGGCTGCGCGGGCGCAGGCCAGATCGGCGCCATCGTCGATGCCGGCCGGGTACATCGTGATTGCGGGCAGCCGCCGGCCTGGTGGCAGACTGGCGGCGGCCAGGAAGGTCAGCGACGTGGAGTCCAGCCCACCTGAACAGTCGGCGGTCGGCCGCGCGGCGTTGCCAACGCGCACCCTGACGCCGCCGACGAGCGCATCGCGCAGCGCGGGAGCGGCTTCATCGAGGGCGTGGTCGCACGTCGGGCTCCAGGTCACTTCCAACCGCTGCGTGTGGCCGGTCAGTGTGAGCGCGTGGGCGGGAGGGACCGTCCTCACCCCGGCAAACGGAGACCGCCCCGCCACGACCTCCGGGGCGCTGCGGCACAGCAAGCTGCCGGCCAGCCAAGCCTGATCCACCCGCCAGCCGGTCAGGTCCGCGAGCGGCACCGCGCTGGAGGCGTAGACCATCCCCTCAGCGGTGCGGGTGATATAGACCGGACAGGCCCAGGCCAGGTCGGTGAGGATCGTCGTGCTGACCTCGTCAGCAATGACCACGGTGTAGCTGCCGGACCAGTCGTGCAACGCTGGCCGGCCCTGACGGAATGCGATCAGCGCACGCTCAAGGTCGGCGTGCGTCGCGTCACAAGGGCCGAGGACAGCCAAGCGGCGACCATCGACGGCGGCGATCCGAATCTCATGGTCAGGCCAGCCGCCAACCGCCCACAGCGGACGCATACCGCTCCACAGCAGCCGAGCACCGTCAGGCGGGGCCAATCCCGGCACACCACGACGACCTGGGATCGGTTCGATCCCGCCGAACCAGCGCATTCCCGCGATCAAAGAGGGGGCGAGGCGATCAGCCCATCCTGGAGCGGGACCCCTCGAGAATCAGGTGAAGAAGTACTTCTTGTCCTTCGTCTGATTGCCGGCGGAACCCAGCGTGAGGTTCTTGACGTTGCCCAGATCCACCAACAGAATCCGCGGCTCGGCGGGTGGCTCAGTTGAGACTCCGCTGCTGACGGTCGCGGTCTGTTCGGGACGCTCGGTACCCACAGGGTATTCGCTCCTGCGTGTCGGACATCACAGACGACATTCAAATGCCATCTTACCGGTGCGCGGTGGCTCTGTACAGTGCGTTTCTCGACTTATCGACAGACGGCTGCGACGTAGTGAGACGCGCAGGCGCTCCCGACAGGAAGGACTGCGGATGTCGACTAAAGCGGCGACGTCGACCAGTGCCAGCGCTGAGCCGGCACTCCTGCTCGAAGGCACGAACGTGGCGCTCGGGCCGCTCCAGCGTGACCTCGTGCCGCTCTACCACCGGTGGGATCAAGATCTGGCGGTGCTCGCCGGGCTCGGCCAGCGCTTCGCCGACACCCTGGAGCAGAGCTACCAGTCCTACGAGCACGCAAGCAACGCGAGCGCACGCGAGGGGTACTTCACCGTGTATGACATCCGCGATCGCGATGCTGTCCCCTACCCGATCGGCACCACCTGCCTGCAGAACGTCGTTCGCGACAACGCCGACTTCACGATCGTGCTCGGCGAGCGGCGCGGTCAAGGGCTTGGCACCGAGGCCACCCGCCTGACGCTGGACTGGGCGTTCAACATCGCAGGACTGCGCAACGTCGCGCTGGAGGTGTGGGCACCTAACGAAGCGGCGATCCGCGCCTACAAGCGCGCCGGGTTCAAGGAGATCGGCCGGCGGCGCAACGCCGCACGATGGCTGGGCAAACCCTGCGACCTGGTGCTCATGGACGCCATTCCCGAGGACTTCACCGGATCGGTCATCACAGGGCTGACTGATCGCCCGTCGTAAGCCGCCGCCCAGTGCGACGCCCAGCCGGGCCATCTCGGCCAGCCCGCGGGTGACCAGGGTCGCCTTCGCGTTGTCCCCGAACCCCATCCCGTCCGCCATCCCAGCCGCGATCGCGATCGCGTTCTTCACC
>JBOGEB010000285.1:0-4000 GCA_050743125.1 Egibacteraceae bacterium | reverse complement strand
TGCCAGACGATCCGCTCGGTGAATCCGCCGCGTTCAGCGGCTTTCGCTGCCCGCAGCGCCTCCAGGCGCGCGGCATCGACACCCAACTCGGCGGCGAGGGTCAGCACGACTTCGAGGATGTCCGCCAGCTCTTCCGGATCTCCGGAGTCCAGGAACTCGGCAACCTCCTCGCTCAGCTTGCTGCGCAGCAGGTCGTGATACTCCTCACGGTCGGCGACCCGCACCACTGGATCGGTGCCACGGGAGCGGATGATCTGCGGAATCTTGCCGCGGACAAGCTTCCCGCGGCCTATCCCAACAGGGCTCCGGCACATCGGACCTCCCCCTGACCATAACCCACAACGACACGGCGGACGTCCAGCTGATCCGGAACGTAAGCAACATCCTACGGTGAGACCCAGGCAGTTCGGTGAAGGTGACGCAGCGCTTCTCACCGCTAGCCAACTGCATGTCACCTGGGGCTATCGCAGACGAACTCGATCACCGACTCAACCGCGTGACGTCCTGATGCCACAGCTCGAACGAGGCCGCCGCCGGCCGGCAGCTACCACCGAATGGTCGGGATGTCGGGCATCTCGAGCGCGTGCCCGCCGGCCGCCTCGCGGACCAGGCGCTCCAGCGGGGCCAGCGCGTCGCCGAGCGCCAACGCCAGGTCCTCGACGTGGCCGTCACGGCCGAGCAGGCGCGCGAGCAGCGAGCGCCGCGGGGGGAACGGCACCAGCCGCACCGGCGCGTCCGGGGAGAGGCCGAGCACATCCCGGACCGCCCGCACGGCGCTGGGGTAACCGCCCAGCTCATCCACAAGCCCGATCTCCAACGCGTCGGCGCCGGTCCAGACCCGGCCCCTCGCGATCTCGTGGACCCGCTCGAGCGGCAGCCCCCGACCGGCGGCCACCTTGGCGGTGAAGTCGTCATAGACCCGGTCGAGCGAGCGCTGGACCCGCTCCCACTCCCGGTCGGAGTACGGGGTCGACGCCGACGAGATCAGCGCGTTCGCGCCCGCGTGGACCTCGCCGTGGCTGACGCCGAGCTTGGCCTTCAGGCCCGCGACCACGGCCTTCCCGCCGACGACGCCGATCGAGCCGGTGATCGTCGCCGGGTGCGCGACGATCCGGTCGGCGGACATCGCCACGAAGTACCCGCCGGAGCCGGCGACGTCGCCCATCGACACGACCACGGGCTTGCCGGCCTCGCGGGCGCGGACGGTCTCCCGCCAGATCGCGTCGGACGCGACAGCGGACCCGCCGGGGCTGTCGATACGGAACAGGATCGCCTTGACCCGCTTGTCCTCCACGGCCTGGCGGAACGCCGCCGTGACCGTGTCCGAGCCCATCGCGGTCCGCGTCAGCGGGTCCGGACGGCTCCGGCCCTGGACGATCGCCCCTCTGCCGAGGATCAGCGCGACCCCAGCGGCCCGGCGCCGCAGGCCGCGCCTCCGCTTCGCGTAGGCCGGCAGGGCGAGCAGCCGACCCCCCTCGGCCTTCACGTGGCCGGTGACCTCGTCCCGGTAGGCGAGCCGGTCGACCAGCCCCGCATCGACGGCCTCGGTCCCAAGGACCGGCCCCGAGTCCACCAACGCCCGGACCCGGCCCGGGTCGAGCTTGCGGCCCTCGGCCACCCCACCGACGAGCTGCTCGAAGAGCGACGAGACGATCCGCTCCGAGGCCTCCCGGTGCGCGGGGGTGAACCCGGTCTCGGTCAAGCGGTCCTTCGCGCTCTTGTACTCGCACCGGTGGTCGACCTGCGGGAGGACCCCGAGTTTGTCGAGCGTCCCGCGCAGAAAGTTGACCTCCATCGCGACCCCGACGAGCCCGACGTCCCCAGACGGCTGGAGCCAGATCTCGTCGAAAGCCGTCGCGAGGTAGTACGCGCCGTTGCCGGGGCCGAGCTCGCCGAACGTCTCGGCGTGCGCGACGGCGAACTTGCCTTTCGAGCGGAAACCGGCGACCGCGTCGCGCAGCTCCTGGACGGTCGCCAGCCCCTGCGCGGGGGCACGGACCCACGCGACCAGGCCGGCGACCCGCGGGTCGTCGCCCGCGCGGTCGAGCGCCTCGACCACCTGGCGGAGCGTCGGCCGGCCCCCCGGCACGAGCGCGCTGAGGGGGTCATCGGTCAGCGGCCGGGTCAAGTCGAGCTCGAGCACCGTGCCCCGCGGGACACGCCGGGCCAGGAGCCCGCAACCCCAGGACGCGGCGAGCAGCACCGCGGCGACGCCGGCCACAACGAGCGCGAGCCCGGCCCGTTCATGGACGCGCTCGAGCAGCCCGGCCAGCGCCAGCACCAACACCAGCGCGAGCGCGAGCCCTACCAGCAGGACGAGCGCGACGCGCGCTTGTTGCAGGGTTCGGTGCGTGCGAGGGGTCATAGGTCCAGATTGTCGCAGCAGGCCGGTGCCTCACGGGCCTCGGACGATGCGCACCGCGCAATATGGCCGAAAAGCGCACATCTGACCCGGACGGGCAGCACTTAACCGCCGAACAGCGCGGGGACCTTGGCGGCGGTCTGGGCGATGCCGTAGAGCAGGCCGACGACGACGATCACCCAGAGGGCCACCGCCAGGGCCGCCGACGCCGCGTGTCCCTTGGTCTGCTCGCTCATCAAGCCTCCTTCCGGACCAGCTGCGGCTCGCGAGCCGGCTCGGGCTCGTGGTAGCGCTCGTCGACCGCGCGCACGCCCAGGTTGGCGAGGAACCCGACGATCAGGACGCCGACCATGATGAACAGCGAGAGGGTGTACACCTGCGCACCCGACTTGCCGGCCGCCTTCTGGGAGTCGGCGATCGCGTTGACGATCAGCGGCCCGGCCACGCCTGCCGCGGACCAGGCGGTCAGCAGCCGGCCGTGGATCGCACCCACCTGGATACTGCCGAACAAGTCCTTGAGGTAGGCGGGGACGGTCGCGAACCCGCCGCCGTAGAAGCTCATGATCACCGCCGTCAGCGCCACGAACAGGGCCGTCGAGGTCTTGCCCGCCGAGGCGGCCAGCAAGTAGCACGCGGCGCCGACGCCCAGGTACAGCAGGTACATCGGTTTGCGGCCGACCACGTCCGACGTCGACGACCATACGAACCGGCCGGTCATGTTGGCCAGCGACAGCAGGCCGACGAAGCCCGCGGCTTCGGCCGCAGTGACGGAGGAGAAGAAGTCCTGGATCATCGGGGCGGCCTGCTCCAGGATGCCGATGCCGGCCGTCACATTGGTGAACAGCACGATCCACAGCAACCAGAACGACGGCGTGCGGATCGCGTTGGCGGCTGACACGTTCGCCATGGTCTGCAGCCGTTTGCTGTGGGCCGGACCGGGCGGGGTCCACCCCTTGGGCCGCCAGCCCTCGGCCGGCACCCGCACGGCCAGGGCGCCCAGCGACATCATGACCGCGTAGATGATCCCGAGCGTCAGGAACGTCGTGACGATCGGGGTCACGGTTGCGGTCGCCGCGGCGCTGTCGAGCGGCGGGAGGCCGTACGCCTTCAGCAGCGCGGTCGACAGGGGCGAGGCGATCAGCGCGCCGCCGCCGAAGCCCATGATCGCCAGCCCGGTGGCCAGCCCAGGCCGGTCGGGGAACCACTTGATCAGCGTCGACACCGGCGAGATGTAGCCGATCCCCAGCCCGATGCCGCCGATGAAGCCGTACCCCAGGTAGACCAGCCACAGCTGGCCGGTCCTCACGCCGAGCGCGCCGATGACGAAGCCGCTCGCCCAGCACAGCGCCGACACGGCCATCGCCTTGCGCGGCCCGTTGCGCTCGACCCAGGTGCCGCCGAACGCGGCCGACAGGCCCAGCATCACGATCGCGATGCTGAAGATGATCCCGATCGGGGTCAGGGGGGTGCCGAACCGTTTGACCAGCGGGTTCTTGAACACGCTGAACGCGTAGACCTGACCGATCGACAGGTGCACCGCCAGAGCCGCCGGGGGGATGAACCAGCGGTTGTAACCCGGGGGTGCGACGGTGCGCTCACGGTCGAGGGCCGCCAAGGCCGCCACAGGGCGCCTCCTTC
>JBOGEB010000284.1:0-4084 GCA_050743125.1 Egibacteraceae bacterium | reverse complement strand
TCGACCGTGAGCCTCCACAGGGCGAGCTCCCGTTCCCGTGCCTCTTGCACCCGGTCGGGGTCGGGCGAAGAAGCCATGATGCCGAGCAGCGCACGGGTCAGCGCGACGCCGAGCGGGCGTCCCGCGGCGAGCGTCTGATCGGCGTGGCCCAGTGCCGCGGCGAGGTCCCCCCGCGCCTCCAGCGCTCGAGCGAGCCACGCCTTGGCCACCAGCTCGTCATCGGCCGAGGTCGCAGTCTCGAGCGCCCTCAACGCCAGCGGCGCGGCGCGGTGCCCGCTGCCTGCCTGCAGCTCGGCTGCTGCTTCCCGCAGGAGCACGCGCACCGGGGGCGACCCCTCCACCGCGGCCTGGAGGGCCAGCTCGGCGAACGAGCGCTGATCCTGGAGGACCGCACGCGGGTGCTCGGGTGCCCGGGCAGACACTGCCACAGGGACGCGGACCGTCGGGAGGTCCACGATCATCGAGCGGTACGACCACAGGTCGGGGGCGGCGTCACGCGCGACCGGTAAGAGCCCCGGAGGGCCGACGAGCACGAGGCCGGCCGGCAACCCCTGCCGGAGGGCGTCTCGCTGCTCGTTCAGCCGTCGAAGGAAACGGTCCCAGGCCGGGAGCCACTCCCGCCCGTCGGCCACGCCGGCCAACCAGACCAGCCCAATCCCCGCTGGATGGCTGCCCAGCAGCCATCCGAGCGCGCGCTGCAGGTCGTCCGGGTTGTCGATGTGGCGGCTGGAGACACCCATGGCCTGGATGCGCAGGAAGTTGACCGCGCGCTGCTCCAGCTCCCGGAGAATGTCCAGGTCGGCGCAGAACACGAACCCCAGCCAGAAGCCCTTACGTAGGCCAAGCTGAGGACGAAGCTGCTCCCAGGCCGCTTCAGTCGCCGCTGCTGCGCTTGTCCCCATCTCCGCACTGCCAAGAAGGGATTCGGTCGTCATTCGAGGCCGAGGGTGCGCCGGGCGAGCGGATGCACCTCGTACCAGTCATCGTCGTTTTGGTGGTTGAGCAGCATGTGCGTGTGCATGAGCCCGGCGAGGAGCGGCACCTCGTCCGCGCTGGGCTCGATCTCGCCGTCCTGCCGGTGGACGCGGCGCATGAGCTCTGCGGGCTCCCGGGTGATCTTGGAGAAGCCTCGCGCCACCGCTGCCAACGCCTCGTCGATGTGCGCTCGGCCGACGGGGAGCTCCAACCCCTGGCCGGACACGAGGGTGATGATCTCCTGCAGGATCATGAAGAGGTCGCGGAGATGGCCCCCGGACGCCAGGATCACGTCCTCGAGGAGCAGCTTGTCCTCGAGCAGCCGGTCCCAGGGGATGCGGCGGGTGACCGCCTCCACCAGCTCGCTCATGATCTCGTCGACTCGGCCACCAGCTCGGTTCCGCACCTGGGGAATGGGAACCTGACGTACCGGGCCGAACGGAAGCGCCCCTGGTTGGGTGAACCCGAGGGACGGCGGGACGGTGTAGACCAGGTGGTGCGAGCGGAAGCGCAGCTTGTCGCTGTGGTGGACGAACAAGCGCTGGACGGATTCCTGGACCTCGTGGTCGTTGGTGGCGGTCCCGCGCAGCTTCTCGAGGCTGTCCACGATGATCACGACCCCGAGAGCGTCGGGATGGCGTTCGCGGTGCTCGCGGGCGAGATCCTGGAAGAAGGCCGCGACCTCGTCGGAGAGGTCGCCGAGGGAGAGGGCGAGCTTGCGGCGCAGCTCGGTGACGAACGGCTCGCTGCTTTTCAACTCCCCTTTGAGGTCGATCTCGACGCTCAACCCTGGGACCGACGCTTTGACCTGCTCCGCCGAGGCGGACGCCGAGACCGGGCCGACATCGATCGAGACCTTCGCGCGCCGCAGGAAATCCCGGAAGCGTGTGGCGAACCCGCGCTGCTCCTCTGCCCGCTCATCCTCCAGCAGCTGCTCGCCGAAGGCCAGCCCCAGGGCGATGAGCAGCTCGGTGGGGTCGATCGGGTACGAGTGGTTGACGAACCTGAGGCTGTCCACAAGGACGACGGTGAAGCCCGCGTCCTCCAGCTTCCCTTTCAGCCGGTACAGCTCGGTGGTCTTGCCCGATCCGCTGGGGCCTGACAGGAGCTGCGTGCAGGCCTCCTGCGCGAGGGCGATGCGGGGAAGATCTTGTCGACCGCGCCCCTCCCCGCCTCCTGGAGCTCAACGTAGCGGTCTTCGTCCGGGTCGGTGGGGTCGAGCGGATCCAAGGTGAGCCGGGCGAGCCAATCCCGGAGGAGCGACCACTGCTCTGGCGTCATCGGCATGAGCGTACGGCTGGACACCCAGGGACGCCCAGGCTGGCTGGTCATACGAGGGCAAGGATGCGCCGGGCGAGCGGATGCACCTCGTACCAGTCGTCGCCGTTGCGGTGGGCAAGGAGCAGACGGGTATCGACGAGGCGGGCGAGGAGCGGTGTCTCATCGACGCTGGGCTCGATCGTGCCGCCCTGGCGATTGACGCGGCGCAGCAACTCGGCCTCATCCCGGGTAATGATCGAGAACCCCCGCGTCACCGTTGTCAACACCTCAGCGACGTGCTCCCGGCCGACGGGGAGCTCGATTCCCTCTGCGTGGGCGAGGGTGATGACCTCCTGCAGGATTCGCATCAGGTCGCCGAGATGACCCCCGGACGCCAGGACCACGTCCTCCAAGAGGGGCTTGCCCTCGAGCAGTCGGTCCCAGGGGCAGCGCCGGGCGACGACCTCGACCATCGTTGCCACGGTCTCGTCGACTTGGCGGCCGGTCCGGTCACGCACCTGGGGGATGGGGATCGAGCGCACTGGGCCGTCATAGGGGAGCGACCCAGGGGTGGCAAGCATGAGGGAGGCGGTCACGGCATAGACCATGTGGTGCGAGCGGAAGCGCAGCTTGTCGCTGTGGTAGGTGAACAGGCGCTGCACGGTGGTCCCGCGAAAGCTTTCGAGGCCGTCCACGATCATCACCACGCCGCGCGAGTCCGGGTGGCGCGCTTTGTTCTCGCGTACAAGGCGTTGGAGGAAGCTCGCGACCTCGTCGGAGAGGTCGCCGAGGGAGAGGGCGAGCGTGCGGCGGAGCTCTCTGACGAACGGCTCGCTGCTTTTCAGCTCCCGCTCCAGGTCAATCTCGTCCAGCCTGATCGAGGCCTTCGTCCGGGAGAGCAGGTCCCGGAGCCGCGAGGCGAACCCGCCCTGCTCGTCGGCCGGCGCGTTGGGCAGCTGCGCGCCAACGGCCAGCCCCAAGGCGATGAGAAACTCGGTGGCGTCGATCGGGTACGAGGGGTTGACGTAATCGAGGAGGTTCACCAGCGCGACGGTGAACCCCGCGTTTTCCAGCTTTCCCCTCAGCCGGTACAGCTCGGTGGTCTTGCCCGATCCGGCGGGGCCGGACACCAGCTGCGTCGTGGGCTCGAGCGCGAGGCCGATGTGCGAGAAGATCGTGTCGATGGCGCCCCTGCCCGCCGCTTGGAGTTCGACGTAGCGGTCCTCGCCCGGGTCGGTCGGGTCGAGCGGATCCAAGGTGAGCCGGGCGAGCCAATGCCCGAGAAGCGACCGCTTGTCCGTCGTCATCGGCATGAGCCTACCGACCGCCTGCGTCGGAGCGGGGCTCACACCACGTCGGCTTGCGCCACCAGCGCCTCGTGCGCGCGCTGACCGCGCCCGACCCGCGCCACTAGAAGCGTGCCGCGGCGAACACCAGCGCTCCCATGCTCGTCAGCGCGCCGAGCACGGCGAACATGATGGTCTTCGTCTGGCCGGTCAGCGCGTTCGACAGCTCAGCGTGCAGCAGTGCGATGATCTCCTGCTTCGCCCCGTCGATCCTGAGGTCGAGCCGTTCCTCGAGCGCCGCCAAGTCGCGTCTGACCAGGCCGATCTCTGCGGCGAGGTCGCGCCTGACCAAGCCGATCTCTGTGGCGAGGTCGCGCCTGACCAAGCCGATCTGTGCGCTGAGGTCGTGCTTGGTGGCCACGTCCGCCCAGCCCACCGGGGGCAGGTGCTCCATCAGGGTCACGGCGTGCTCGGCTCCCAGTACGTCCTCGAGCCGGTCGAACAGCTCGTGGCGGGCTCGCTCATCGACGACCATGATCTCCCTCCCCTGCGCTCCAGGCAAC
>JBOGEB010000283.1:0-4106 GCA_050743125.1 Egibacteraceae bacterium | reverse complement strand
CCGGACGAGGCGTGCGACCTGGGCCGCCAGGCGCTCTCCTCCCAGCCGGTGGCCTTTGCGGTGCGCGCCCGGGCGCTCGACCTGGACGCCGCGCTGCAGCGCGCCCATCCGGACCTGCCCGAGGCCGGCGAGCTCCACGAGCGCTGCCGCCTGCTCACCCAACCCCCGCCCCCGAACCTGGCGACGTGACAACCGTGCGGTTCTGAAGCCCTCCTCGTTATAGGCACGACGTCCAGACCGGGAGCTCACCGAGAGCCGCCTGGTAGAAGCTCACGATGTCGTGGAGGTCTTGGAAGCCATCCGCGATCGTGGTGTCGTCGAATGTCACCGGAGTGCCGAAGTCGAGGAAGTACCGCAGGCCGTTGAATGTCGAAGGCCCGGAGCATCCGCCGTTCGATCAGGACCGGGAGGAGGTCCTGCTCCAAACTCGACGGGCGGCCGTCCCGGTTGATCCCCTCCAGGAGGCCGTGATGCAGGACGAACGTTCCTGTGGCGCTCCTCCGCCAACTCCATGGCGGCACTTCGGTCGGCGGCTGTGCAGCTTCGAACGAGGCCGTCACCACGTTGTCGTCATCGACGACGATGGCGTTCTCGGGACGCCCCGGCGGCGTGTCAACACGATCACACCCCGATCGGGGGCCTCGTCCTGGAAGGTGAGGACGGCGCGCATGTCGATGTCCAACACCGTGTCGCCGTTGCACACGACGAACCTGCCGGCAGGAACCCGGGCAACGGCATCGAGGACGTCGCCTCCCGTACCCTTCTGGCATGCCTCGTGCAGGATCAGCCCGGCATCCCCCCACCGGACGTCGGCGAAGTGCGCCCGAATGTCCTCTGCGTGGTGCGAGATGGCAGCCACGACGGGCCGCAGTCCCGAGGCGAGGCAGCGTGCCACGAGGAGCTCGAGAAACGGCCGTCCCCTGACCGCACCTGCGGTGGTCGGCTGGCCATCGTTCCTCTCCTGGTCGCATCGACCACCGGTACGCCGAGCGTAGGCCGGTCTGCCCAGAGTTGTCCACAGGGCGCGCAGGGCTGACCTGCGCGAGCGTGACGCTCAAGGCGGCTACGCGTCGGTTTCGAGTTCGGCGAGGATGCGTGCGATCTCGTCGGCGGCTGCGGCGGCGTCAGGGCCGGTGGCCTCTACCCGCACTTCGGTGTCGGCGGTGGCGCCGAGGCTCATGACGGCCAGGACGCTGCGTGCGTCGGCGCGGCGGTCGCCGACGGTGAGCGTGAGGTGGGCCTGGTGTCGTGTCGCGGCCTGGGTGACCTGCGCGGCGGGGCGGGCGTGGAGGCTCCGGGGGAGGACGACGAGCCGGACAATGGGACTGGCCGCCGGTTCGGGGTCAGAGCTTGCGGGCACCGCGGGCCTCCTCTGCTGCGGCGACGACGGAGGCGAGGTCGAGTCCGCCGCTGGCCGTGACCGCTGCGGCGACGGCACCTTCGACGAAGGGGGCGTCGACGAGGACGAGCGAGGAGCCGCTGGCGGTCATGTCGAGGTCCGCGAGGAGGGACCTGGCGCTGAGCACGGAGCTGCCCATGTCGGGGATGAGCACGATTCCGTCCCCCTGGTCAGCGCTGGCGACGGCGGCGGCGATCAGCTCGGTGCTGGTGCCCAGCCGCCCGTCGATGGTGCCGCCGGCGGGGACGACGGGGACAGCGCCGCAGGCGATCTGCTCGGCGAGTTCGGCTGCGCCCTGGGCGAGCATCCGGCTGTGCGAGACGAGCACGATCCCTACCATTGTCGTGTTACCGTTCTGTCAAGCCGAATAAGAATCGGGTAAGCCGAAGAGAGATCATGACGCGAGCCGTGGATCGAGCCGCCCGCATACTGCTGGCGCTCGCGTCGGGTACGCCCCGACTGGGCGTTTCGGAGATCTCCGAGCGGGTCGATGTGCCGAAGGCGACCGTGCACACGATGCTGCGGACCCTCGAACGACATGGCCTCGTCGCGCAGAGGGCCGAGGGCGGCAAGTACGCGCTGGGGCCGGCCGTGCTGCAGCTGGGAACCGCATACCTGGACGGGTCGGAGCTGCGGGCCCGGTCGGCGCCGTGGGCCGAGATGCTGGCCCGCCAAGCCGGCGAGGCCGTGTGGGTCGGCGTGCTGTCCGGCTCCAGCGTGGTGGTGGTCCACCACGCGTTCCGCCCGGACGACCTGGTCCAGATCCTCGACGTCGGCGCCGCCGTGCCGTGGAACGCGTGCGCCCTGGGCCAGGTGATCGTGGCGTACGTCGATGACCGGGTGCGGGAGGAGCTGTTGGCCGGCCCAGCTGTCCAGCTGACCGGGCGTACGCTGACCGAGCCGGCGGCGCTGCAGCGGGCGTTGGCGGAGGTGCTCGAGCGCGGGTACGCGGTGGAGGACCAGGAGGCGACGGTGGGCGACGCGGGGGTGGCGGCGCCGGTGTTCGACTGGTCCGGCCGGGTGGTGGGGGCGTTGGGCGTCGTCGGCCCGGCGGAGCGGCTGCTGGCCGACCCAACCCGGGCGCGGCTGGTCGACGCGGTCCGCAGCACTGCCCGGGCGTTGTCACGCGACCTCGGGGCTGGGCGCGCGTAGGGGGCGGCCGCGGCGGACTGGTTACTCGAGAGCGTGTGTCGAATCATGGGTCAGAGTGGTGCCCTGGGCGGATTGGGCTGGTCATATTTGGGTTCTGCAGCGGTGGCACCTGTGGTGAGGCGGTCACGGCAGGGTCACCTCTGTGCGTTCGGCGACGAGGGCGAGCACGTCGTCGGCGTCGTCGCGTTTGAGCGCCTCGCTGACGAGATCAGCGCAGCGGCCGGTGTCGAGGCGACGCAGCAGGTACCGGGTCTGGTCGACGTGGGCACAAGCGACGCTGAACGTGCGGATCCCCGCACCGAGCAGCAGCGGCAGGGTGGCCGGGTGAGCCGCGGCGTCGCCGCAGACGCTGACCGGACGGCTGCGGAGGGTGCCGACGGTGGCGACCCGACCGACCAGCCGCAACACGCGGGGATGGGCGGTGAGCTCTGGTCGGGCGCGTGGGTCCCGGCGGTCGAGGCCGAGGGTCTGGGCGGCGAGGTCGTTGGTGCCGATGGAGAAGAAGTCGGCCACCTCGGCCAGGTCGTGGACCGCCTCCGCCGCGGCGACGGTTTCGATCATCGCGCCGACTGGCGGCACCGGCTCGCCGAGGTCTGCCGCGACGGCGGTGACCGCGGCACGGATCGTGCACAGCTCCTGCGCGGTGGTCACCATCGGGACCATGATCCGCAGGTCGATGCACCGGCCGAGGTCGAGGACCGCGCTCAGCTGGGCGGTCAGCGCGTCAGGGTTGGCCAGGAGCGCGTCCAACCCGAACGGGCCGCCGCCCGTGTCGGCCAGGAACGGGGGGATTTTGTCGTTGGCGAAGTCGAGCAGCCGAACGGTGACGGCTACGTTGCCGGCCTCGGCAAAGATCGGGCGCAGCGCCCGCCGGTGGTCAGCCTCACCCGGCCAGCGGTCGGCCCCCAGGAACGGCAGCTCGGTGCGCAGCAGCCCGATGCCCTGAGCGCCGGCGTCGATGCCGATCCGGGTCTGGATGTCGGTGGCGACGTTGGCCAGCAGCGTGAACGGCTGCCCGTCGGCGGTGGCGTGTCGCCGGCCGCGATCGGCGGCGAGGGCGACGCGGCGCCGCTCCTCACGTTCGGTCGCGGAGCGGGCCTGGGCGACCTGGTCGTCGTCGGGATACGCGACGACGAGCCCCTGGCCGGCGTCGACGAGCAGCCGGGTGTGGTCAGGCAGCTCGAGCAGCGCCGAGTCGACGCCGGTGACCATCGGCAAGCCGGCTGAGCGGGCGATGATGGCGGCGTGGGAGCTGGGGCCGCCGCGGACCGCGACGGCTGCGGCGAGGCCCTGGCCGAGGTGCTCGACTAGGTCAGCCGGTCCGATCTCGGCGGCGACGAGGACGAAGCTGTGCGACGGCGGCGCGCCGGGGGCGCCCGCCGCGCCGTGGGCGAGCCGGTCGACGACCCGCCGGCCCACCTGTCGGACGTCGGCCGCGCGTTCGCGCAGCGTCGCGTCGGCCACCTCCTCCAGGGCCATGGCGTGGAGCTCGACGACGTCGCGGACCGCTCGCAGCGGGTCGTCGCTGACCGCGGCGGCGTCGCGGGCGGCGTCG
>JBOGEB010000282.1:0-4125 GCA_050743125.1 Egibacteraceae bacterium | reverse complement strand
TGGGATTGTGGGGGGCTCCCCCCGGCCCCCTGGCTCACCGCCCGCTCCAGCGGGGATCTCGCCCCTCGGTGAACGCCGCGTAGAACTCGGCGTGGTCGGCCGAGCGCATGAGCAGCGCCTGGGTCCATGCCTCCAGCTCGATCCCGGCGGACAGGCTCATGTCGAGCTCCCTGGTCAGCAGGCTCTTCGTCGCTGCGTAGGCGAAGGTCGGGCCGTCGGCGAGCCGGCGGGCCAACGCCTCGGTCTCGTCGGTGAGCTGGTCGTCGTCCACGACGCGGGTGGCGAGCCCCCACCGCTGCGCGTCCTCGGCGCTGAGGCGGTCGCCGAGCATGAGCAGCTCGGTGGCACGGCCGAGGCCGACGAGGCGCGGCAGCAGCCAGGCGCAGCCCATGTCCGCGCCGGCCAGCCCGACCTTGGTGAACAGGAACTGGAACGACGCCGAGCGGGCGAGCAGCCGGAAGTCCGCGGCGAGCGCGAGCGCCGCGCCGGCGCCGGCGGCCACGCCGTTGACCGCGGCGATGACCGGGCGGGGCAGCTCCCGCATGCGCTGGACGACCGCGCCGGTCATGCGGGCGAACTCGAGCACGCTGCGGTGGTCGCCATCGGAGAGCAGCCGGCCGATGACGTCGCGCACGTCCCCGCCGGAGCAGAACCCGCGGCCGGTGCCGGTCAGCACGAGCACGGCGACGTCGTCGCGGTGCTCGACCTCGCCGAGCAGGTCCCGCAAGTCGGCATAGACGTCGAGCGTGAGCGCGTTCAGCCGGTCCGGCCGGTCGAAGCGGACCGTGCCCACGCCCTGCTCGACGGCGAAGGCGAAGTGCCGCCAGTCGGCGGTGAACGGCGCGGAGGCGCGGTAGCTCACAGCCGGATCCCTCCTCCGTCGATGACGATCGTCTGGCCGTTGACGGCAGCCGCCTGCTCTGACACAAGGTAGGCGACGGCGGCGGCGACCTCCTCGGGCTCGAGCAGCCGGCCCAGCGGCGTGGCCCGCTCCAGCGCTGCCTGCGCCTCGTCCAGGCTCCGCCCGGTCAGCTCGGCGATCCGCGCCACGGACTCCTCGGTCATCCGCGAGCGCACGAACGCCGGGCACACCGCGTTCGCGGTGACGCCGCTGCCGGCGACCTCGGCCGCCACCACCCGCATCAGGCCGACGGCGGCGTGCTTCGCGGCAGTGTAGGCGGCGATGTAACGACCGCCGACCAGCCCGGCGACCGAGGCCACGGTCACGATCCGGCCTCGGTCCCGGGCGCGCATCCCGCCGAGCACCGCCCGGGTGCACAGGAACGCGCCGGTCGCGTTGACCGCGAGCATCCGGCTCCAGTCGTCGAGCGTCGTCCGCTCCACCGGCGCCGAGGTCGCCGCGCCAGCGTTGTTGACGAGCACGTCGGCGGCCAGGGGCCGCAGCCAGC
Organism: Egibacteraceae bacterium; assembly: GCA_050743125.1. GTDB lineage: Bacteria > Actinomycetota > Nitriliruptoria > Euzebyales > Egibacteraceae > JBOGEB01. The sequence continues at coordinate 2,716 of JBOGEB010000282.1, read as the reverse complement.
GGTCGACGGCGTCCTCGTCGGTCACGTCGAATGCGCGCGCCTGGACCTCGCCGAGGCCGGCCAGCGCCGCCGCGGCCTTGTCCAGCGCGTCCTGGTCCCGGCCGGTGACGACCACCCGATGGCCCGCGCGCAGCAGCGCTGCGGCGGTCGCGCGGCCGATCCCGCGGCTGCCGCCGGTCACGACTGCCAGCCGCGGGTCAGCCATAGCGGCCCGGGTCGAGGACGCACAGGTCCGCGCGGCCCGCCGCGAGGATCGTGTTGACCTCGTCGAGCTGAGTGATGTGGCCGCTGGCCATGGTCGGGACGCCGGCCTCGTTGCGCAGCTCGTCGGCCAGGCCAACGTTGAACAGGCGGCGGTAGTCGGCTGCGGCCGCCTCGCTCGCGATCGTGTGGCCGCCCGTGACGTCGATCAGGTCGCACTCGTGCGCCGCGAGGACGCGCGCGATCGCCACCCCGTCGGCCGGCCGCAGCCCGCCGACGGCGCGGTCGTCGGCGACGAGCCGCACCGCCAGCGGCCGGTCCTCGGGCCAGGCCGCGCGGACGGCGTCGAGCACCTCGAGCGGGAAGCGCAACCGCGCGTCCAGCTCGCCGCCATAGCCGTCCGTCCGCCGGTTGGACAGCGGCGACAGGAAGCTCGCGAGCAGGTAGCCGTCGGCGCAGTCGAGGACGAGCAGGTCGAAACCGGCCGCCGCCGCCCGCGCCGCCGCCGCGGCGAACGCGTCGCGCACGGCGTCCATCCCTGCGCGCTCCAGCTCCTCGGGCACCGGGCTTCGCGGGGTGTAGGGCAGCGGCGAGGGGGCGACCAGCGGCCAGCCTGCCCCACCATTCAGGGGGCGGTCGAGCCCGCGGCCCCGCGGGGCGCAGGAGCCGCGCCGTCCCGCGTGGGACAGCCGCAGCGCCACGCGGCCGCTGGTCTCGGCGTGCACACGCTCGACCAGCGCCGCCCACGCCGCTGCCTGCGCGTCCGTGTACAGGCCCGCCGACCCCGAGGTGACCCGGCCAGCAGCCGACACCGCGGTCGGCTCGGTGACCACCAGCCCAGCGCCCGCCGCGGCCGCGCCCACAACCTGCGCAGCGCCCGCCTGCCCAACCACCCCGTCGACCGCGCCGTCCAGCCCGACCGGGGCGAGCGCCACGCGGTTGGGCAGCACCAAGCCGCGCAGGCGCAGCGGGGCGAGCAGCGGCGGGGACGTCACGATCCGCCGCCCCTCCGCCTTGGCCCCGGTCGCCTGCTCGCGGTACCAGCGGTCGACGCGGTTGACGAGCGCGGGGTCCCGCAGCTCGAGGTTGAGGTGGCTGATCCGCCCGCTGCGGGTCAGCAGGTTGAACGCGAACTGCTCGGGCGCGAAGCCGAGGTAGCGGCTGACCGACTCGAAGTACCGGGCGCTGTCGGTGGCGACCTCCTGGAAGCGCTCGACGACGGCCTGGCGCTCCAGCTCGTAGGCGGCAAACGCCGCGTCGAGGTCGCCCGGGTGGGCGACGAGCGCCTCGGCCAGCGCGATCGCGTCCTGGATCGCCAGCCGCGTGCCCGAGCCGATCGAGAAGTGCGCGGTGTGCGCGGCGTCGCCGAGCAGCACGACGTTGCCGTGGTGCCATGACCGGTTGCGGACGGTGACGAACGTGGTCCACAGCGACCGGTTCGACCACAGCTTGCGCTTCCCGAGGTGGTCGGCGAACAGCCGCTGGCAGAACGCGAGGCTGTCGGCCTCGCTCATCGTGTCCAGGCCGGCGCGCCGCCATGTCCGCTCGGCGCACTCCACGATGAACGTGCTGGCGTGGGCGTCGAACGGGTAGGCGTGCACCTGGAACAGGCCGTGCTCGGTCGGCCGGAAGATGAACGTGAACACGCTGAACGCACCCTCGGCGCCGAACCACGCGTATTTGCTCGCGTGCGGCTGGAAGGTCGTGCCGAGCTGTCCGGCGTGCTGGGCGCGGACGACCGAGTTGACACCGTCAGCGCCGACGATCAGGTCGTAGCCGGCGAACCGGGCCAGGTCGTCGACCGGCTCGCGGAACCGCAGGTCGACGTCGAGGGTTTGGGCGCGCTCTTGGAGCAGGCGGAGCAGCTCGGTGCGCGCGATCGCGGAGAAGTGATGGCCGACCGAGCGGACGACCTCGTCACGGTAGGAGACGTCGACCGCGCTCCAGCGCACCAGCGCCTCGTCGACCGCGAGGTAGGTCTCGTCGTCGGCGTCGCGCAGCTGCGACAGCGACTCCTCGGAGAGCACCACCCCCCAGCCGTACGTGGCGTCCGCGGGGTTGCGCTCGACGACCGTGACCTCGTGGCCTGGGTCCGCCCGTTTCATCAGGACCGCGAAATACAGGCCGGCAGGGCCGCCGCCGCAGATCCCGATCCGCACGGCCTCAGCCGACCGCGTCGGCGAGCCGGTCCAGCTCGGCGGGGTCGGACGTGGCCGGCAGCAGGACCAGCTCGTCGCAGCCGGCGTCGGCGTAGCCGCGGACGTGCTCCCGCAGCGCCTTGGGGGTGGCCAGCAGGCCGGCGGCGATTCTGTCCGCGAACGCGCCCGTGAACGCGTAGTAGCCGCGCAGGTAGGCCTGGCCGGCGGCGGGGTCGCCGAGCGCGAAGTAGGACTGCCCCCACAGCGCCGGCTCACCAGGACGGCCCGCGTCGATCCACGCCGCCCGCGCACGGCCGGCGGCGCCGGCGAACGCCCGCGGCGGCCCGCCGCCGTGCACGTAGCCGTCGGCGCAGCGG